>NZ_CP029639.1:5317500-5537500 GCF_003268635.1 Paenibacillus sp. DCT19 | reverse complement strand
CGTGAGGGAAAGGTGAAAAGCACCCCGGAAGGGAGTGAAATAGAACCTGAAACCGTGTGCTTACAAAAAGTCAGAGCCCGTTTTAGGGGTGATGGCGTGCCTTTTGTAGAATGAACCGGCGAGTTACGTTCCCGTGCAAGGTTAAGGTGAAGAGCCGGAGCCGCAGCGAAAGCGAGTCTGAATAGGGCGATGTAGTACGTGGACGTAGACCCGAAACCGGGTGATCTACCCCTGTCCAGGGTGAAGGTGCGGTAACACGCACTGGAGGCCCGAACCCACGCACGTTGAAAAGTGCGGGGATGAGGTGGGGGTAGCGGAGAAATTCCAATCGAACTCGGAGATAGCTGGTTCTCCCCGAAATAGCTTTAGGGCTAGCCTCGGAAAACAGAGTCGTGGAGGTAGAGCACTGATTGGGTGCGGGGCCCGCAAGGGTTACCAAGCTCAGTCAAACTCCGAATGCCATAGACTTACTTCCGGGAGTCAGACAGTGAGTGCTAAGATCCATTGTCAAAAGGGAAACAGCCCAGACCATCAGCTAAGGTCCCCAAGTGTGTGTTAAGTGGGAAAGGATGTGGAGTTGCACAGACAACCAGGATGTTGGCTTAGAAGCAGCCACCATTTAAAGAGTGCGTAATAGCTCACTGGTCGAGTGACTCTGCGCCGAAAATGTAACGGGGCTAAACACACCACCGAAGCTATGGCTTGATGCTTGCATCAGGGGTAGGGGAGCGTTGTATAAGGGTTGAAGGTGTACCGTAAGGAGCGCTGGACATTATACAAGTGAGAATGCCGGTATGAGTAACGAAAAGATCAGTGAGAATCTGATCCGCCGAAAGCCTAAGGGTTCCTGAGGAAGGCTCGTCCACTCAGGGTAAGTCGGGACCTAAGGCGAGGCCGAAAGGCGTAGTCGAAGGACAACAGGTCGAAATTCCTGTACCACCGTAAGCCGTTATGAGCAATGGGGGACGCAGTAGGGTAGTGACGCAGGCTGATGGATGCCTGTCCAAGCAGTGAGGCTGATGTGTAGGCAAATCCGCACATCGTAAGGCTGGGCTGTGATGGGGAGTGAAAATTACAGTAGCGAAGGTCATGATCTCACACTGCCAAGAAAAGCCTCTAGCCAGGTGATGGTGCCCGTACCGCAAACCGACACAGGTAGGCGAGAAGAGAATTCTAAGGCGCGCGGAAGAACTCTCGTTAAGGAACTCGGCAAAATGACCCCGTAACTTCGGGAGAAGGGGTGCCCCGGTAGTGTGAATAGCACGAGGGGGCCGCAGTGAAAAGGCCCAAGCGACTGTTTAGCAAAAACACAGGTCTGTGCGAAGCCGTAAGGCGAAGTATACGGGCTGACGCCTGCCCGGTGCTGGAAGGTTAAGGGGAGCGGTTAGGAGTAATCCGAAGCTGTGAACCGAAGCCCCAGTAAACGGCGGCCGTAACTATAACGGTCCTAAGGTAGCGAAATTCCTTGTCAGGTAAATTCTGACCCGCACGAATGGCGTAACGACTTGGGCGCTGTCTCAACGAGAGATCCGGTGAAATTTTAATACCTGTGAAGATGCAGGTTACCCGCGACAAGACGGAAAGACCCCATGGAGCTTTACTGCAGCTTGATATTGAATTTGGGTACGATCTGTACAGGATAGGTGGGAGCCTTTGAAGCCGGAGCGCCAGCTTCGGTGGAGGCACCGTTGGGATACCACCCTGATCGTATCTAGGTTCTAACCTGGTACCGTAATCCGGTGCGGGGACAGTGTCAGGTGGGCAGTTTGACTGGGGCGGTCGCCTCCTAAAGAGTAACGGAGGCGCCCAAAGGTTCCCTCAGAATGGTTGGAAATCATTCGAAGAGTGCAAAGGCATAAGGGAGCTTGACTGCGAGACCTACAAGTCGAGCAGGGACGAAAGTCGGGCTTAGTGATCCGGTGGTACCGCATGGAAGGGCCATCGCTCAACGGATAAAAGCTACCCTGGGGATAACAGGCTTATCTCCCCCAAGAGTCCACATCGACGGGGAGGTTTGGCACCTCGATGTCGGCTCATCGCATCCTGGGGCTGAAGTAGGTCCCAAGGGTTGGGCTGTTCGCCCATTAAAGCGGTACGCGAGCTGGGTTCAGAACGTCGTGAGACAGTTCGGTCCCTATCTGTCGTGGGCGTAGGAAATTTGAGAGGAGCTGTCCTTAGTACGAGAGGACCGGGATGGACGTACCGCTGGTGTACCAGTTGTTCCGCCAGGAGCACCGCTGGGTAGCTATGTACGGACGGGATAAGCGCTGAAAGCATCTAAGCGTGAAGCCCCCCTCAAGATGAGATTTCCCAGTATGTAAGACCCCTTGAAGACGACGAGGTAGATAGGCTGGGGGTGGAAGTGCAGTAATGCATGGAGCTGACCAGTACTAATCGGTCGAGGGCTTATCCAATTGCAAGTTCTAATCGCAGACTTTCGTTTCGAATCTAGTTTTCAGAGAACAACACTCTGGATGTATTATATTCCCTGATAGCTCAGTTGGTAGAGCACTCGACTGTTAATCGAGTTGTCACAGGTTCGAGCCCTGTTCGGGGAGCCATATGGAGAGGTGTCCGAGCTGGCCGAAGGAGCACGATTGGAAATCGTGTAGGCGTCACAAGCGTCTCGAGGGTTCGAATCCCTCTCTCTCCGCCAGATAATTTTTTTAGCAAGGCCCGTTGGTCAAGGGGTTAAGACACCTCCCTTTCACGGAGGTAACAGGGGTTCGAATCCCCTACGGGTCATTCTTTTCTTCAAAAAAAAGAAGTTGATTTTAATAGCGGTTTTATGTTAAGATCATAAATGTGTTATTCGGAGGCTTAGCTCAGCTGGGAGAGCATCTGCCTTACAAGCAGAGGGTCGGGGGTTCGATCCCCTCAGCCTCCACCATATATCTTTTATAACGACGCGGGGTGGAGCAGCCCGGTAGCTCGTCGGGCTCATAACCCGAAGGCCGCAGGTTCAAATCCTGCCCCCGCAATTATACTTTCTTACGAAAGTGATCTGGAACCGTGGTGTAGTTGGCCTAACATGCCTGCCTGTCACGCAGGAGATCGCGGGTTCGAATCCCGTCGGTTCCGCCATATTTTCCACATGAGGAAACTGTTCACTAGATCTGATATAAGGCACCGACGCCCAAGGTAAAGTGTAACATTTAAGTTTGAACTTTATTATGGCTCGGTAGCTCAGTCGGTAGAGCAGAGGACTGAAAATCCTCGTGTCGGCGGTTCGATTCCGTCCCGAGCCACCATTTATAACTTAATACGCCGGTGTAGCTCAACTGGTAGAGCAACTGACTTGTAATCAGTAGGTTGGGGGTTCAAGTCCTCTCGCCGGCACCACTTATGGAGGATTAGCGAAGTGGCCAAACGCATCAGACTGTAAATCTGCTCCCGTACGGGTTCGGTGGTTCGAATCCATCATCCTCCACCAGTTTTTAGGGGCATAGTTTAAAGGTAGAACAACGGTCTCCAAAACCGTTGGTGTGGGTTCAATTCCTGCTGCCCCTGCCAATTAATTTTAAAAGTATAGTATATATGGCGATCGTGGCGAAGTGGTTAACGCACCGGTTTGTGGATCCGGCATTCGGGGGTTCAATTCCCCTCGATCGCCCCTTTGTTTTGTCTATGGGGATTAGCCAAGCGGTAAGGCAACGGACTTTGACTCCGTCATGCATAGGTTCAAATCCTATATCCCCAGCCATTATGCGGAAGTGGCTCAGCGGTAGAGCATCGCCTTGCCAAGGCGAGGGTCGCGGGTTCGATTCCCGTCTTCCGCTCCAAATTAATACGGCGCCATAGCCAAGTGGTAAGGCACAGCTCTGCAAAAGCTTTATCCCCAGTTCGAATCTGGGTGGCGCCTCCAGTTATTTTCTCTATACGAAAAGAATATGTGCCGGCGTGGCGGAATGGCAGACGCGCTCGACTCAAAATCGAGTGGGAAACCGTGGAGGTTCGAGTCCTCTCGCCGGTATAACGTAGAACCCTATGGATTGCACTTGCAATTCATAGGGTTCTTTTTGTAAAGAGAGAATACTTAATGTTCAATGATGTGTAAGTTGAAACTATATCCGTTCAGTCATTTCTGTTGTCTGTATATTGACGTAATCTGGCATTGGGTATATTATAGATAAGTAAAGTCCTTAATCGACTTGAATGCTCTACTTATATTAACTAATAATGATGTGGGTACAAAGGAGTTATCATTGATATGCTGCTGCATCTAATTAAAGATATAATGACTCCTTTATATTTGTATTTGTATTCATATTTATATTTATTATAAAAAACATCTGAGCTATAAGTAGGAAAGATGAAGTTAATTCGAAAAGTTTAAATATCATCAAGTTTCTAAGCCGTAGAGTCTCTACGTGGTAAAGCCTCGAAGCCATACAATATCAACTTCATGATGTCATGAAATCATGAAATCATGTCTGAGTTATTTCCTTATATGAATCCTTGTACAAATATGAGTTAAATCAATGAAGTGGATCTAATAATCTGAATGAAGAAATGGAGTGTGTAGAGATGACAGAAGTGATACCAAGCAAAGAATTAGATATTCCCCAAGGATTATTTGATCTTTCTGTGTGGGAAGAGGCTTGGAAGAATAGACCGAGGAGTCCCAAATATAAAAAGCCAAGCGCCCCTTTTGATACAGCAGAAGCTTTTGAGAGATGGGCTAAAGAGTATCATCAGCAATCCTTTACAACAGAGGGAAAAGCACGTTCTGAGCGCATTATGGGATGGATCGAGAATCAAGGTGTAGATTTTGAAGGAATGTCGGTTTTAGATATTGGGGCAGCTTCTGGCATTTTCACAATCCCGTTCGCAGAGAAGGGTGCAACCGTAACAGCGGTCGAACCTTCTGAGCTACTCGTTTCCTTGATGAAGGAGACAATTCCAGCAGCTTTGACATCTAAGATTGAAATCGTGTGCGAGCGGTTTGAAGAAATATCTATTGAGCAGAAAGGGTGGAGGAAAAAGTATGATGTTGCTTTTGCTTCAATGTGTCCAGCAATGTCCGATTGGGAAACGATTGAGCAGGCCATTAATTCTGCCCGTAAGTATGTGTATATCAGTACGATGGCTGGACAACGGGAGCACACACTGATTGATGAACTAAGAACAGTGCTTCAAGTGCAGACCCCATTTAAACCAAGTGATATGGGATTCATTCAACAGTTGCTCTATCTGAAGGGGTACTCCTATACAACGCTAATTACCAAGGAAGTGAACACCGTTGAACTGCCTGTGGAAGAAGTTGTACAGAAGCTACCTGAATGGCTGAATACGTATAGTCTACCAACGGACGAACAATCCATTAGCCTGGCTGAGCAATACATTAGAAAGACATATGATAATGGAACAGTGACGTTCTTAAGAGGAGGACGGTTTGGTAAAATTCTGATTCAGTTGGAGCAGCCAAACATGAAGGTTCTCACAAACAAATAAAATAAGTATCTCATAATAACAATGATTGTTATTGAAGAATATCAAGTAAGTAATGTTAATGAGTGTTATTAAAATAAAAAGGAGCAGATGATCTGCTCCTTTGATCTGCTCCTTTTTGCTTTCATTTCCGACCCTTTCCGTCATCTCCGATCTCCAATAACGAACAGACGGTATACACGTATTGTGATGAGATAGATTAGATAGCCGCACCGAGTGTATCTCCTGACTGTCGCGTCGGTGTAATGATTTTGGCACCAATGCAAACTTATTTTCCTAATGAGCGGCTTTCCTGTACATAGCCAGCACGACGTTTACGTTCCCGGTATTGTCCAGGTGTGATACCCTCCCACTTACGGAAAGAACGAATAAAGTTCTGAGGGTTGTTATACCGGAGCCGAGCCGCAATATCCTTTACCGTTAAATCGGTCTCTTCTAACCACTTCTTCGCTATCGTAAATCGATGCTTGGTGAGGTACTCACTGAAGGAGCACCCTGTTTCCTTGCGAAATACACCACTTAGATAATTGGCATTATAGTGGAGAAGGGTAGCACACTCCTCTAATGTAAGATCTGTATCATAACTCTGCTGGATAAGAGCAATCATTTTCTCAGAAATATGTTGGTACTGCGCATACTGTCGTTCTTTGAGAATAGTTACAATTGGCATGATAATACGTTGAGTAAACCATTGTTCGACTTCAGCTGCAGACTGTAGTGTAAAGAGTTCTTTGAATATACTGCCCTGTCCGGTTGTAATCTGCCCGAGGGGTATGCCAACTTCCTGCATCATTAACAGAATACGTGTGAGCAATCGCATCAACATCAACTGATACTCTTCTGGTGTCGATTCCATATGAAATACATACTCAAGCAGCTGATGGAGCATAGAATTAGCTTCAGCGTCATCTACGGAATGCATCGCTTGAATTAATTCATACTCGAATGACTCCGGGTAAGCCAGCGACCAATGAGAAATATGAGTCTTAACTGTTTCATATGGGATAATAACGCCAGTTCCTAATTTGAGACGATGCTGGAGAGCCTCCATAGCCTCATTGTAAGCTTGATGGACTTCCAATAGGGTAGAATAAGGCTGACTGATGCCAATGCTTACCTGTAGACTGAGTAGATCTTCAACTCGCCTTTGCAGTTGCTCAGTTTGAGCATATAGTTGCTTCGTAAACTCATCTGGATCAGATTCATAGGTTCCAATGGCGGTTACAACCGTCTGCTCGATTAAGATCGGAAGCAGTTGCATCTCGGGCAAGATGGTCTCCTCTAGCATGTTTTGAATAGCAAACAGGAGCAGTTCCCGGTCTTGTGGGCTATATTTTGTATGATTCACAAGATCTGCTTGTATCGTTATAACGGAAATATGTTGCCATTGCTTGAGCTGAGAGGCATATCCTTGTTCATTCAAGATGTGTTGTAGCTTAATGGGTGGATATTTTCCCAGAAATATATTCATTAAGAAATGGCTACGTGACTGCATCACATAATGATTCAACTTGTGCTCAAGCTGAGAACGGGATGCGGATAATTGAGAGACCCCAGCTCTGATCTGTTCGAATTCATCCATGGAGAGCGCCGATTTCGCCCCTTGCAGTGAACCTGTAGCTGTTGCCGCTACTTGATCATGAATACCAATTTGAGAGAGAAGTCTACGAATAGGTGTGTGCATTCGCTTTGAACCTAGCCAGGAAAGCAGTAGAGAAAGAAGTAACATTCCCATACTGATATACATCGTGTGTAGTGCGACTTGAATATACTCACGGTTCAGGACATTCATTGGCGTAATCAGAATATAGCTCCATCCTTTTAATGGGGATTGGGCGTATACCATGGAATAGTGCTGATCTGACGTGCGCAGCTCACCGTAGGAGGAGGATGCTGGAAGCGAGGCAGGAGAGAGCTGCTCACTCAAGCTTACTCCATTGTCACTATAAATTAAGCCAGTCGCTGCTAAAGGCTTACCCATGTAGCTTGGGTCTGGATGTGCAATGATACGTTGTTCACGATTAATTATGATTAGTCCTGAAGTGGATGAACTCGCATCCACTGACTCAATAGGCGTCTGTAGTGAACACGCAGGTATTCCAGCAATAAGCGCCGAGTTTGTTGAATCATTTTTCGTTTGGATCGACCTAGCTAGTGCAATGTGATAATTACAGCCAGAACTCTTCATCCGCTCTTGGTTGTTAAAGACAGAGGACGGGACAAGTTGCCAACCTGATGTGAGCGTATTTGACAGTAAGTCTTTCATAGGTAGAGACAGTGGGAAATCTGTATTCAGATAAAGTCCTGCATGATCAATAAGCCAATCCTGAGTTTGGTTAACAAGTGTAATATCCATTAACGGCTCCCAGGATCTCATATGTTGAAACTCGGATTGCAATTTGTTCGCAATAGCCGGCTTTGGACTTAGTTGAGGTGTAGCCAGAGATTGTACAGTAAGTGGAGAGCGAGTTGCCTGATCCAACATATAACTTACCGTAGCCAGTTTGTGTTCTACGTTAGATTGCATTTGTGAAAGTAGCTGTTGATTCGCTTGAATACGATGTGACTCCATCTGATGCGAAGAATAGAGAAAAGCAGCAATGCCGGTTAAAAGAATGGGTAACGTGCTTAGCAGAATGCCATACACTATCATTTTATGTAAATAAGTTAAGGATCGCACAGGTCATCTCCTGACGTAAAGGGTGGTCATATTCCTATTTTAGTAAACGCTTACAATTAAAACAATCTAAATTTAGATTATATGGATAAAAAAGTAATATGTAATGAGGGTTGCGTTGGATATTTCACTTCTAGGGCTATTATGTAGAAACGCGAACTCATCATAAACGTAACTCAGAGGTAAGGACTGGTATCTGTAAATGGAAGGTCATGTAGGGCTCGAGTACAGGTAATAAAGGGATAAGGAGGCTTGGGCGAACCTTGTCAGATTAAGGTCTGATATAGGGATAGCCAAAGGTCGAAGATGATCCCCGACCTGAGTCTAGGATGAAAAACCGTCCACAGTCTGTTTTGAAAAGTCTCAAATTGCCCTAGAATAAGGACATAAGGTTAAACAAGAAACAAACGCACTCGGAAAGGGCGGTGGAAAACATAATGAGATGGAATAAAGGAAACGGCTGGGCGATTGTACTGATTGCGCTAGGCGCACTCATCCTCTTCGGAAAGTTAACACCTTTTCTAGGATACATGATGGGATATCTGATTCCCATTCTGATGATTGCACTGGGGTACTACGGAGTGAAGCGTGGTAACACAACGCTAGGATGGATCGTACTGATCATAGGTATCTTTGCACTGATCGGTAAGTTATCTTGGTTGCTGGGACCAATTATCGCAATCGGGTTGATTATCTTAGGGGTATCGATGCTAGGAAACAAACGCAACAGTCATCGCCGTTACTAAGATTTCACGATTATGAGAAGGAGGACAGAATATAATGAGTGTATTTCGTCGAATGCGGGATATTACCGTAGCTACGTTGAATGAACATTTGGAGCAAAGTCAGGATCCAGTCAAACTGATTGACCAGTTTCTGATCTCGACCCGCCAAGACATCGGTGAAGCTGAGAAGCTTCGTCATCAATATGCAAGTCACACCAGACAGATGAAACAGCAAGCTGATCAGGCAGCATCGATGGTACACAAACGTGAAGAACAGGCTTCAATGGCCTTAAAAGCTGGTGAGGAGCATCTGGCCAAACTTGCTCTCCAAGAAAAAATTCTGCATGAAGAAAAAATGGATCAGTACAACGAATTGTACGCCCAAAGTAATGCGGCATTACAGGAGCTTGATGAACAGATTGATCAGCTCAAAGTAGAATATCAAAATGTCTACAGTAAGCGCCAATATTACTACGCACGGATGCAAACCATCCAGTTACAACAACGAATGAATCAGAGAAGTCACTATAATAACGGACAGAATGTCCCACGTATGTTCAATCGACTGGATGATCAAGTCTCTGATCTTGAATATGAAGCACAAAGTTTACGGGACATACGCCGTATGGGTCAGGATGGCTCTGGATCAGCAGGAAGCATGTCTTCCGGAGCGCTGGATAAAGAGCTGGAAAGGCTAAAACAGAAGTTAAACAATGACAAAAAGGAGTAGTTAAAATGAGTAAATTATACCGCTCAACGCGTAATCGGATGCTGACAGGTTTGATCGGCGGCATCTCCGAGAATCTCGGACTCAGTACCACGCTGCTACGTCTCATCTTCTTCATCAGTATTTTCGCTACGGGAGGTACATCACTGCTCATCTACTTCATCGCTGCATTGGTGGTGCCGAAGGAACCCTACTACGCTGATCCATACGATCACGTAAGAGGACACAAGTAAACGAAAGGAGTAAGCACATGAGCAAATTATACCGCTCAACGCGTGACCGAATGTTAACCGGTTTGTGTGGCGGGATATCCGAATCCATTGGCATGGATTCCACACTACTTCGGATCATCTTCGTCATCAGTATCTTCGTAACTGGCGGCACGTCGTTGTTAATTTATTTCATTGCAGCACTGGTAGTCCCCAAAGAACCCTATCCGCCATATGATCCATACGGATACGGATCAGGTCCTGGCAGAGGATACAACAACTATGATCATCAGCCGCCAAGAGGCCCTTATCAAAACAACCCGAACCAATCAGGTCATGGAAGCTTCGGACCTGGCCCAGGGTATAACGGTAGACCGCAATCTGATCCACGTTCCTATGATAACAATGCCTACGGAGCTGGGGCACATCAAGAAAGTGATCTGGACTCCATGATGAAAGATATTGAGAAAAAAGCACTGAAAAAAGAAGTTGAAGAGCTTCGCCAAAAATTATCTCGTTACGAGAAGGGAGAAAAGTAAAATGGGAGTATTTAAACGGATTAAGGATATGACGAAAGCATCGGTTAATGATATGTTGGATAAAGTGGAAGACCCAATTGTAATGTTGAATCAGTATCTGCGTGATATGGAGGCTGAAATTCATGAGGCTGAGGTAACTGTTGCCAAACAAATGGCAAATGAGCGTCGCATGAAGCAACGTTTGGATGAAGCAGAGCGCACATCTGTACAACGTGAGTCTCAAGCTGAAGCTGCTTTGGCTAATGGTCAGGAAGAAGTAGCTCGCAAATTGCTGGAAGAGAAAATCTATTTTGATCAAAAAATTACGGAATACAGCGATCTTCATGCACAATCAGAAGCACAAGCCAAAGACTTGTTACAACAGCTTCATGACATGAAAGATGAGTTCTACAAAATGCGTAACAAACGCAATGAACTGGTATCTCGTGCTCAGATGGCTAAAGCGAAAAAGCAAATGTCCCAAATCAACAGCTTGCACAGCATTGAGAGCGGAGGCGCATCACTTGGATTCCACCGCATGGAAGAAAAAATCATGCAAATGGAAGCTGAAGCTGACGTAATCCGTGCACCGTATCGCAACACACAATCCACGTACACTAATCCCGTGGATGCGGAAAAACAGTTCAAAGTTGATCAACAGCTGCAAGCTTTGAAAAACAAAATGGGCAATGGCGCAAAAAATGATGCAGGCAACACTTCAAAAGAATAACTGTTCGCTATGCAAACAATATGATATTCTATAAATCGTGAATAGAGAACGGTTTGTAGAGCAAAGGTTAAGCCATACGGGACCTCAGCGCCTGGTATGGCTTTTCCATCGAATAGAGAAGATTACGTTTACAGAGGAGGTGCGGTGGGGATGAATAAGAAAAATCAATGGCTTGCAGTGCTCATCATTGTGATTGGCGTCTTAATGTTATTGAATCAAAATATGAACTTTCTAACTCTTGCCGCACTGATCCTGCTGACGTATGGAATGGTTCAAGTTCAAAAAGGTGTTACACGTAAAGGGTATCGATGCTTGGGAATCGGTGCAGCACTATTGTTGCTAGATAATTTGATGATTGTATTTTTGATCGTACTTGCCTCACTCGCTTTTTTCTATTCCAAAACAAAGAAGATTCATCTGAACGAAAATGTTATGCGTAGACAAAATTTCTTGGCACGGTACTATTGGGATCAACAGGCTTGGCGGTTACAGAGTATGAGTCTGTGGCATGCCATGGGGAAGTTAACGCAGATCTATCGCTATCTATTCCGGAAGAGAAACAAACCATTGTATTACTTCAGGGCGTCATGGGTAATGTTCGATTGACCTTGCCTGAAGATTATGGCGTTGAAATTGAAGCATTCGTATTGTTTGGCCGCGTTAATCTAAATGGCGAGCAGGACAGTGGGATGATGAATAAAATAATATGGAGAACTCCTGGCTATGAGTCCAGTGAACATAAAGCAAAATTCGTAATTTCTTATATTGTTGGCGACCTAAGCATCAGTAATCCGTAGTAATTAAAAAGAACAAAGGAGGAGACCTGTATGAACACAAAACGACATACCGACATGGTAACCCGAAGTATGCGTGAAGGGATCCTCCTTGTTTTCATTGTGCTCGCGGTTGTCTTGTATGTACTATATACATATGGTTATCTGGCTCCGTTTGCAGGCTGGAGACATCTGATCCAATCAGGTGTGGCATTGTTACTGTTGTTAATTGGAATTGGAGCTGCATTTGGTTTTTACCAGAGCTACCGGGTGAAGCGCAGACTAGAATTGTTGAGGGAAACATTGCTGCAATGGGAAAAAGGTTCTCTCTCCCGCACAGTACCTGATCTAGGTATGGACGACGTTGGGCGTCTAAGCGAGCAGCTTGGGCGGATCGGGAAGAAGTGGGAGGATCAGGTTACCTCACTACAGCGACTATCTACTAATAATGCTCAGCTTGCTGAACAAGCAAGAGTTACGGCAATTGTGGAAGAACGGCAGCGTCTTGCAAGAGAATTGCATGATGCGGTATCACAGCAGTTATTCGCCATTTCCATGACAGCAACAGCGGTTGGACGGAAAATGGAAAAGGATTTTGAACGTGCTCAGCGGCAGGTTGCTCTAATCGAAGAGATGGCTTCAGTGGCTCAGTCAGAGATGCGTGCTTTATTATTGCACCTGCGTCCAGTCTATCTGGAAGGCAAACAGCTAGAGCAGGGGTTGAATGATCTGGTCATGGAACTGAAGACGAAAGTGCCTATGGACATTGTTCTAGAAATCGATGAGGATATTGATCTGGTTAAAGGAATTGAAAATCATCTGTTCCGTATTGTTCAAGAAGCGATGTCTAATACATTACGTCATGCAAAGGCGGAGAAAATGGAGATTAGGCTACAGCGACGGACAGATGCAGTTAGAGTGTTAATTCGTGATGATGGTCAAGGCTTTGATCTGGATGAACAGAAGCAGGCTTCTTATGGTCTAGCGAACATGCGTGAACGTGTGACAGAGATCGGTGGAGCCATTCAATTTGTAACAGCACCTGGTAAAGGAACACGGATTGAAATTACGATACCTTTGATGAGCGATGAAAGTGAGGAAGGACATGTCAATGGAGGAGACGGAAGTGGACACACAGTCAGAAACGTCAATTAAGGTGCTGCTCGTGGATGATCATGAAATGGTTCGGATTGGTCTCGCCGCAGTTCTTGATACGGAGGATGGCATTGAAGTTGTTGGTGAAGCAGGAAGCGGGGAAGAAGGTATTCGGTTAGCACAGGAGTATAAGCCGGATGTTGTTCTGATGGATCTAGTCATGGAAGGTATGGACGGCATTGAAGCTACTAGACAATTGCTGAAAATGTATCCTGAATGCAAGGTTATCGTTCTGACGAGTTACTTGGATGATGAGAAGATGTATCCGGTTATTGAAGCTGGGGCGTTCAGTTACCTGCTCAAAACCTCCCGAGCTAACGAGGTGGCTGATGCCATTCGTGCTGCAGCACGTGGCCAATCCGTACTGGAGTCACAGGTAGCGTCCAAGATGATGAATCGTTTCCGTCAACCTCAAGCCGCAGCACCGGCTCATGAAGAACTGACGGATCGTGAAATGGATGTCCTTCGTTTGCTCGCTCAAGGAAAATCTAACCAGGATATTGCCGATGATCTGATTATCGGGATCAAGACGGTTAAATTTCATGTGACCAACCTGCTCGCGAAGTTAGGCGTAGATGACCGCACACAGGCAGCAATATATGCCTATAAGAATGGACTTGCTGAGTAAGGGCGTTGGAAATGTGACGATGGATAGAGATGAGGAACAGGTGGTTCTACTATTCAGGCTATCAGATCTACACGATAAGCTTAGCGGAATATAGAAGAGTTAGGTGAGAAAGTCCGATTAACCAGGGATATTGGTTGATGGGGCTTTTTTTGTATGCAATAAAGCGTTTAGTACGAAGAGAAAGCGGGCATGCTGTTGATAGATTCATAGAATAGAAAACGAGCGGGGGATTCAGCATGTTAAAACGGTGGATGATGACAGCTGTACTAGCAGTAGCAATCATTATGTTAATCGGTATTACTCAAGTATACGCAGAGAAAAGTGTATCTGAAGGTGAGAAGTTAGATCAAATGCTGAACACGGCAGGTGCTGCTATAGAACAAGTCGATCGCTTAGTACTTAAATGGCAGGGTCAAGGTAAGGGAGATGCACAGGAGATAGCGTCGTTACTCGCTGATGAGCTACAGCTCGAGAAGCCTGAATTAGTACGTCAAACAGGGCATGATGTATATCGCAGTGAACTGAAGGTGTCAAACGAAGGCGTGGGCATTCTGGTCAACGTTGTTGTTACAGGGGAAGCGGAATATTATACGATTATCCAGTTATCTGGGAATGAAGAGAGTGATATGAGTGTGTATCTCCATCTGCATGAACAGGTGGAGCGTTTGCTTAAAGAGGTCGGTATTAAAGCAACGTGGAACTTTTCCGTACAAGGTACAGGGGAAGAGGCTATTGTAGGAGCAGAAAATCCTAACAACGTTCAAGTACAAGCGATTACAACAGTTAGACACATTGAAGGAGCATTATCAGATAAGCTGAAACTGAGTGCAGTGGAGCATTATGAAGATGCCAGCACAACAAGTGTATCTTATGTTGTTCCTGAGTTATCACTGGCTGTGAACAGTGGTTTGCATCAATTAAATATGCAGCTGGCGGTTCATCAAGATGATGTGTTAGGAACGAACCGCGTTACTTTGGGTTTTCCTCTCATTACGATTGAGTACTGAGTATTGAAATGTATTGGAATGTGGAGTATTACGCTTTGAGCGCATTGAGGATATCGTTTGAACCACGGTGATCTTGGTTAAGGAGTATTCATACCATGAATGGAATATTTATCGATGAAGTTTTAATGATAAGTTTTTGAAAATAGTTGTACAAGACTGCCAGAAATTAGTGCATCGCCCTAGTTGATATGCTAAAATGGCATCACATCCATGAAGGAACATGCTGGTAATTGACGTTTGTATGTTGTGCATACTTAACACCATTACATAGCTCGGGGAGTGCTTAGGCGTGTGTTCTTCCCCGGAAGAAAGAGGAGCCTATGGTCGAAAAACGAATGCAAGATGAAGTGCAGACACCTGGCGCAGTATTTTTCATTTTTGGAGCAACGGGCGATTTGGCTCGCCGGAAGTTATTTCCGGCCATTTATAGTCTATACCGTGAGGGCAAGCTAGCCGATGACTTCGCGGTTATTGGTGTAGCACGGCGCCCGAGATCACCAGAACAATTCCGGGAAGACATCCATGAATCCATTCGAGAGTTCTGTCGTTATCCAGCTGGAGATCCGGAGGAATGGGATGATTTTGTCCAACATTTTGAATACAAATCACTTGATATTAATAACGTTGATGGTTTCCGAGAGCTGCGTGAGCAGACAGAGGCTCTGGAAGCCAAGTTCAACACGCCGGGTAATCGGTTATTCTATCTAGCACTTGCGCCAGAGCTATTCGGCAATGTGTCCTTCAGTCTGAGGGATGGCGGGATGCTGGAGAGTAAGGGCTGGAATCGGCTTGTGATCGAGAAGCCCTTCGGGTATGACCTGCAATCAGCTGAACAGTTGAATGAGCAAATTCGTGAAGTATTCCGGGAAGAGGAAATCTATCGAATCGATCATTATCTAGGTAAGGAAATGGTACAAAATATTGAGGTTATCCGCTTCGGTAATGCCTTTTTTGAGCCACTCTGGAACAACAAGCATATTGCGAATGTTCAGATTACACTCGGTGAGACGGTTGGTGTGGAGGAGCGCGGAGGGTATTATGACCACTCTGGTGCGCTGCGTGATATGGGACAGAACCATATGCTGCAGATGTTAACGATGATTGCCATGGAACCGCCAAGCCGACTATTCCCCGAGGACATTCGAGATGAGAAGGTTAAGGTACTGCGATCACTGCGTGCTTTTGCCACAGATGAAGAGGTAAGCAGTAATGTGGTGCGGGGACAATATACGAAGGGCGAGTATCGAGGGAAGCAGCTTCCAGGGTATCGAGAGGAGGACAAGGTTGATCCAGAATCCACTACGGAAACTTATTTTGCAGCACGTGTGTTTGTTGATAATTTCCGCTGGGCTGGTGTACCGTTCTACATTCGGACAGGTAAGCGTCTTCCAGTGAAAACAACCGAAATCGTAGTCGAGTTCAAATCGATGCCAAACAACGTATATCTCGGCAAAAAATATAAACTAGAACCAAACTTGCTGGTCATTCGTGTGAACCCGATGGAAGGCATATATATCAAAATTAATGCCAAGAAACCGGGCTCGGATTCGGAAATTCAACCGCTTGCGATGGACTTCTGTCAAAGCTGCATGATTGGCATCAATTCACCGGAAGCATACGAACGGCTGCTGCATGACGCGGCAGAAGGAGATTCGACGTATTTTACCCGTTGGGATGAAGTCGCAACAGCGTGGTCATTTGTGGATCGGATCGCTGCTGCGTGGGCGGAGAATCATGGTGAACTTCATACGTATTCAGCAGGCACCTGGGGGCCAGAAGCAACGGATAAGCTGCTTGAGCAGGACGGTTACCACTGGTGGCCAGTGAATGGCCAAGATGAAGACCGAGTGATTTGGCAAGTGAATAATTAATGAGCTAAAGCTTCATAAGCTGAGATTCAGGATGTTCGCTACTGGGCGAATGTCTTGAATCTTTTTTAGAGTGAAGAGAAAACATGTATGAATGTATGAAGTGGATAGATTTTAAATGACGGTATATATTGTTAAGGTAGATGCTTTACTGAGAGAGGTATGGTATAGCGTGAAAATGTGTGGCTTAGAAATAAGAGGCATATGTTGAATGGGGATATACGTATACTGGTGAGGAAGAGAAGGTGTAGGAAAGAGCAAAATGGTTGAAATATAATTACTTAAAATAATTTGTTGACAAAAAGTAAGTAGATAACTTATACTCAATTCAACAGATAAAGAAATTACGCAAAACAAAAACAAAGATGCGGTTTAACCATTGACGTTAGTCAGATGAAGCGCACATGAAACAGAATTGCAACGAGTAGGGGTACACGTTACATGAAGTTCATGAAAAAAATTTTGGCATAATATCTTTAATCTAAGAATACCAATTTGTAAATATTGAATGGAGGAAAAAGTAATGTTGGATGTAGGATTGTTGTTGATTCGTTTGGTGATTGGTTTGTCGTTTATGGCGCACGGTGCTCAGAAGTTGTTTGGCTGGTTCGGTGGATATGGGATCAAAGGTACGGGCGGTTGGTTTGAATCCATGGGTATGAAGCCTGGTGCGTTGGTGGCATTGCTGGCAGGGCTCGCAGAATTCGGCGGTGGATTGCTGCTTGCACTTGGTCTGCTTACACCAGTTGGCGGTATTCTCATCGCGTTAACGATGGTGATTGCAATTGTGAAGGTTCACGGTGCTAACGGTTACTGGTCTACACAAAATGGATTCGAGTATAACCTCGCGATTCTGGTCGTTGGTGTAGCACTGGCACTGACAGGTGGCGGACAGTACGCCTTGGATGCTTTAATTTTCTAAATCGTATAAATGAAGAAGGAATGGAAGTACCTGGAGGCTAAACCGGCTGAAGGGTGCTTTTTTTCGATGTGTAAAAGTGAGAAATCTGCGGAACGTAATCGGTTATTTTCACTACAGATTATGGTACAATAGGAGAGTTGGGTTTAGAATCAGTATTACCGTATAAAAGGGAACACAGATCTGGAGAGGATGAACTCCATTGTAATGGTGTAAAATGAATCTAATATGCCGACGACGTTGCGGCGGAAGTTAATGTACAATCAACCGGCTTTGCCGGATTTGCATAAAGATTGAATGATAGACCGGCTCAGCCGGATTAAACGTGAATGAACGGATGAAAGGGATAGAAGCTATGAGCAAAGCTGCAGATAACATTCTTCAACAAGAAGTGGACAAACGCCGGACGTTTGCCATTATCTCTCACCCGGATGCGGGTAAAACAACTTTAACCGAGAAGCTACTGTTATTCGGGGGAGCGATTCGTCTCGCGGGTACAGTTAAGGCACGGAAAGCAAGCAAACATGCAACAAGTGACTGGATGGAAATTGAGAAACAGCGTGGTATCTCGGTAACTTCTTCCGTGATGCAGTTCGATTATTTGGATCACCGCGTTAACATTTTGGATACTCCTGGTCACCAGGACTTCAGTGAGGATACGTATCGTACCCTGACGGCTGCGGATAGTGCGGTCATGTTGATCGACGTGGCGAAGGGTGTCGAGGCACAGACGATTAAGTTGTTCCAAGTATGTGCGAAGCGTGGCATTCCTATCTTCACATTTATTAACAAATTGGATCGTGAAGGACAAAGCCCGTTTGATCTGATGGAAGAGCTTGAGAATGTCCTTGGTATTCGCTCTGTACCGATGAACTGGCCGATTGGCACAGGTCGCGATCTATGTGGTGTATATGACCGTATGAAAAACCAGGTTGAATTGTTCCAAGGTGACGATCACTCGACGATCAAAGTGCAAAAAGTGGATGGATACAAAGATCCAATTATCCGTGAAATGGCGGGAGAGTACCTGCATGACCAATTGTGCCAGGAGCTTGAGCTTTTGGATGTGGCTGGGGATCAGTTCGATATGGAAAAGGTACAACGTGGTGAATTGACACCGATCTTCTTCGGTAGTGCGATTAACAATTTCGGTGTGCAGACGTTCCTGGAGAACTTCCTTGAGCTGGCACCGAAACCTGAACCTCGCCGTAGTACAGCGGGTGATATTGAACCGACCAATGAGAAGTTCAGTGGTTATGTGTTCAAAATTCAAGCGAATATGAACCCGGCACACCGTGACCGGATTGCGTTCCTGCGGATCGTATCTGGTAAGTTCCAACGTGGAATGAGCGTGAAGCACAACCGTGTAGGGAAAGAGATCAAATTGTCTCAACCACAGCAATTCCTTGCGCAAGATCGAGATATCGTTGAAGAGGCATATGCTGGAGATATCATCGGTCTGTTCGATCCGGGAATCTTCCGAATTGGCGACTCGCTAAGCCAAGGCAGTGAAGTTGTTTTCGACGAATTGCCAACGTTCTCGCCAGAGATTTTCGCCAAAGTAACTGTCAAAAACGCGCTCAAACATAAACAGTATCAAAAAGGGATCGACCAATTGACGGAAGAAGGAACCATTCAGGTCTTCAATACCGTTAGCTTCGACGAGACGTTGCTCGGCGTAGTAGGTCAGCTCCAATTTGAAGTATTTGAATACCGGATGAAGGGTGAATATGGGTAGATGTGCAATTGCAGCGTATGCCGTATCAATTCGCACGTTGGATTGTGGACGAAAACCTTGATCCAAGCAAATTCCGTATTAACTCTACGCTGGTAAAAGATAAAAAAGGCAATTACGTTGTACTCTTCGAGAATGAATACGCGATGAGAACAGCAATGGACAAAAATCCTACGGCGAAATTCTTGGAAACTGCGCCTTAAGTTAAGTCTTACTGTGTAAATTTACACAAACCACTCCGATGACAGAATAACCTTCCGATCGCTGTTATCCCCAGATTTTTTGATCCCCCTTTTTTAAAGGGAAAATCCGGGATAAAGGCGAACGCTATGCTTCTTCATGTTATTTCTGTCCTCTCCGTTTTTTTGTGTAAATTTGTTTTATATCATGTAGTATAAGCAAGTGCGGTGTGTTAGCACTTGGTAAAAAGATAAAGATCCCTCCGCCGGTTGGTGGAGGGATCTATTGCTATCCACTTACCTTAGGCAGGGGTGACCTAGCCGAATAAGGGAAAGCTTTCTTTTGCAGACAGAACAAACGTATTGATGGTTACCTTCCCTTATTGCCTCGATTATCGAAGCGGTTGTACGGGAATGGTGTGCAGATGCTCCTGCGCGATCTGAATCAGTTCTTCCTGCTTGGCAGGTTCTGTGTTCTTCCAGATCATTTCGAAAATGGCGCCAAGTCCAGGTAAAGCTGCCTCAGGCCCGTCAACGGAACCTTCAATCATCTCTCGGAGCTGATCATCACTTTTGTCATGAACCTTATGAACAATCGCGTCACGCAGGCTTAATGTAATTGGCATCGCAATTCCCTCCTCGTATATTCGGCTGCTCTTATACTCTTCCCTGGGAAGCGTGAGCGCATTCAAGTTTGTTAGGCTTTGTGGTATACTACGAAGGATTATTTAAGTAAGTATGGCATGTATTTATGATCTTAAGAAGTATCAAAATAATGTGTAGTGCTGAAGTGCAGCGGGAGGGTAAAATCCTAATGGCAAAGAAACAGTATGCTGTGATTGGCATGGGACGATTTGGATCAAGTGTAGCCAATGTATTAAGTGGTATGGGATTCGATGTGCTGGCAATTGATGCAGATGAGCAACGGACACAGGAAATGTCTAATGTGGTGACCCATGCTGTCTCAGCCGATTCTACAGATGAAGAAGCGCTACGTGCGCTGGGCATACGAAATTTCGATGTTGTCGTGGTGGCAATTGGTGAAGATATTCAGGCAAGTATCCTGACTACGCTCATTCTGAAGGATATGGGTGTGCCAGTTCTTATTGTAAAAGCTCAAAATGAGCTCCACGGTAAAGTATTACAAAAAATTGGTGCGGACAAAGTCATATATCCTGAACGGGATATGGGTCTGCGTGTAGCGCATCATCTAACCTCACCAAACATACTAGATTATATTGAGCTGTCTGAGGACTACAGTATCCTTGAGATGAGAGCCTCTGAGCAAATGATCGGAAAAAACTTGCTCGAGCTAAACATTCGGGCACGGTTCGGTTGTAACGTGATGGCGATTCGTAGTGGTAATTCGATGAACATCTCTCCATATGCCGATGATCGGATTGAGGATGGGGATGTATTGATCATTGTAGGGCATAAGGATCATCTGACGAAGATGGAACTGGCCTATCCGAAGTGATGAGATGGGAAGGATGGAAAGATGGATATTGTATCACCGCAAAATGCACGTGTGAAGGAATGGGCTCAGTTGCTGGAGAAAAAGCACCGTACCCGTCAACATAAATATATTATTGAAGGCATTCATTTGGTTCAGGAGGCGCTCCGCGCTGGCGCTGATCTAGAGTGTATCGTCTATGATGGAGAGCAAGGCGTACCGTACGAACTTGCGGGATTCGAAAACCCACTTCAGAAGGTTGAATGGGTTAGTGTAACACCTGCAATTATCGCCAAATGTACGGATACGATGACTCCGCAGCCCGTATTTGCGATTGTTCGGAAGTCCAAGGAACCGATGCAGAATCTACTCTCTGAGACGAGAAATCTGGTCGTTGTATTGGATAACGTACAAGATCCGGGCAATGTGGGAACGATTATTCGTAGCGCTGATGCCGCAGGTGCGGCTGGTGTTGTGCTGGGAACAGGCTGTGCGGACGTCTATAACCCGAAAACAATTCGTTCGACGATGGGCTCATTGTTTCATTTGCCAATTGTTGAAGGATCACTGGAGACGTTGCTGCCTGAAGCCAAGGTGGCTGGTGTGAAGCTTGTGAGCACATCTTTGCAGGCAGAATACTCGTGTTATAGTTATGATTTTACGCAGGCAGTGTGGCTTGTCATTGGTAATGAGGGTAAAGGCATCTCGGAGTCCACCGCACGGTTAGTGGATGATGCCATTACGATTCCCATGCAAGGACAAGCGGAGTCGCTGAATGCAGCGATGGCTGCTACCGTTCTGTTGTTTGAGGCGATGAGGCAGCGGTTGGTTTAGGAAGTAGTTGTAGTGTGACATTGTGGTTTATAACATCAATTGAGACTAGTTATATCGTCCAATGAGATAATTTATAACATAAAAATGAGACTCATAAAATGCTGTTTATCCAGTAATAGCGCCGTTAGATTGAATCGACCATCGTATTTTACAAACTACTGTTTTAATTTTTTTTGATTTGGATTAAAAGTGGATAAGTGATTTCTTATATTATGATGTGAGACAAACTTCCTTGGGTCAAACTTAATAATTTTTCGCTAACCTTGCACAGTCCTAATTTTCATCTTTTAGGGCTGCTCTTTTTTGTTTAATTACTTTTTGGGATAGAAGGTGGAACAAATGACTAGCATAGGAGAAAAGTTAAAATATATAAGGAAATTAAACAAACTTAATCAAACAGAATTCTCACAGATGATCGGTGTTTCACAGGGAGCATTAAGTGAGCTAGAAAAAAATAAATACAAACCATCAGTAGATACTGTAATCGCATTAAAAAAGAAATTTAATATTGATTTGGAGTGGTTTATCTTTGAGGATGATTTAGATAAAAGTAAACAAGTTTTTAGTGTTCAATTAGATGATTTCGAATCAAAATTTATAGCAGATCTTAGAAAGCTGAATAAGAATGATAAAGAAGAGTTAGAAGGTATTTTAGATTTAAAATTAAAGTACAGATTGAGGAGTAAAGGGAGTTTATAATTGCTTAGAGAATTAAAAGTGATTTATTCGCTCGGTGTTTTCTTGTCACACTTTTCAATCTCGTTTCATCGACCTTATTCAGTTCTCAATAATAACTAAGCTACTATTATGAGGACAAGTGTCTACCATAATTTTAAGCAATGACGTTTTGCAATCTCCGTTGGAACCAAGCAATCCATAAATCAAATCTTTATTTAGTGGGACCATTCACCATCTGCTAATTGAAGTTACTTCAGGGCTGATCGACCTTATAACCTATAACCTAATGAATCCAAGAGCGGTTATTTCGACTATAACGCTCAAAGAAGGATTCAAAGGCGAATACCACATTCGACATTGGCAGCGATGCCAGAAAGCAGAGGATTGGGGATTGGATCTCGACCCATTCAACATGCGGAAGAGCAAGCAATCTCACAAAGGTTATCATACTAGCTCCCTGACAGTAAAAAAGGAGGATCACCTTGCGGCAAAATTGAACACCAAACTTGGATACGAAATCACTTCTGAGATTAATAAACACTCCATCTCAATGTATTGAATGGTTAAACAACTCACATAATATGGACTTGGAAAAACCAAATCAAGGTAGGCATGCATTTATCATGAGGAAGTCTCCCCCTCGTTAAATGACATGTCTGTTCTTATTTATGACTACTGAAAAGTTAAAACCAAGTGTTCACACTGGAAAAAAATTAGGGGAATGCCCGAATGGACATGTACCAAGGTACATACCTTCAGCAACAATTCATTATATAATGATTGAACCAAAGTTAAGAGGTGATTCATGTGAGTAAGACAAACGAACCGTCAAGTTTTTTGAATTCGGGTATTGCTAACGATGATGATAAGATAGCTTCTACACGTATACCCGTCATTGTATGGGTGATCATTGTATCCCTCATTACACTTGTGTGGCAAACGATGGCTGCGCCTTTGTTACTACCAAGTGTGTTTTTCGGCGTAGTCATGTTGATACATATATATCTATACTGGCGTGTAAATGACATCATCAAACATTCCAGATTGATATATGTAGTAATCCAAGGAGGATTAATTTTTGGTAGCGCTATGATGATGCCAGACGGTTTTCCTGCCGTGTTGATTGGTCTAATTCCTGTATTAATTGGGCAGACGATAACGATCTTTTATGAAACAACGAAAGTAGTGCTCATTGCTTTAAGTTTATATTTCTGCTTCATTATGAATATTTACCTTTCAAAAGGTGCGCAAGAATTAGCTGTATTAATTCCGCTTCTGTTACTTATGATCATTGTTGTCGTAGCATACGCTTTTCTGTTCTATAGGCAAGTCAATGCAAGAGTCAGGACACAGACTTTTTTGTTGGAATTGGAACTTGCTCACCAAAAAGTTGAGGAACTTACGCTTGCTAATGAACGACAGAGGATTGCCAGAGATTTGCATGACACACTTGCCCAGGGTTTAGCGGGAGTCATTATGCAATTAGAGGCTGTCGATGCCCATCTAAGCACGGGAAGAACCGAACGAGCTCATGAGATTATTATCAAATCGATGGGACAAGCTAGAGAGACCTTGGCAGATGCTAGAAAAGCAATTGACAATTTAAGAAGCAGGGCTACTCCTTCGATTGATTTTACTGAAGCAATGAATAATACAATTGATCGCTTTGTTATAGCCACCGGCATCAAAACCGATATCACTTGTCAAATCAACAAACCTATATCTGGTTTTAAGATGGAACATATTCTTCATATAGTGAGTGAATCGCTTATGAATGTAGCTCGACACGCCCAAGCGGATCATGTCAATATTATCATTGAGGAACACTGGAAAGGTGAGCTCCTAGTATATATTCAAGATAACGGAAGAGGATTTAATGCGGAAAAAATAGGTAAGCAATCCGGTCATTATGGGCTAATAGGAATTCATGAACGTGCACGTTTGATCGGGGGACAAATTCAAATAGAAAGTCATAATCTAGGAACTGTTATTAAGTTAATTCTACCCTTTTCCCATAGGAGGTAACAATAATGAAAAACTCGGTTTTAATTGTTGATGATCATTGGGTTGTAAGAGAAGGCCTCAAGTTAATTTTAGAAACAAATGATAAATTTTCTGTAGCAGGCGAAGCTGAAGAAGGTATAGCAGCTTTACAGCTGATGGAGGATCTCAATCCTGATGTTGTTTTACTTGATCTAAATATGCCAGGTGGTCTAGGTGGACTGGACACTTTGAAGAAGATGCATGAGAAAAAAATTCAGATACCAGTGATTATCTTGACTACATACAATGAGGATGACCTGATGATCAACGGTCTAGCGCTTGGTGCAAAAGGTTATCTTCTTAAAGATACAAGTCGGGAAAATTTGTTTCGTACTTTAGAATCAGCACTTCGCGGTCAAACATTATTACAACCTGAAGTAACAGCGCGTGTATTTTCATTCAGGGAAAGGGAACCTGTCAGCAACGTCAAATCAGAGAGAAATACGTTGTTAACCGAGAAAGAATTAATCATTCTTCAAGCCGTTGCACGTGGAATGCGTAGCAAAGAAATTGCGTTTGATATGGGTGTTACAGAAAGGACAATAAAAGCTCATCTAACTAATATTTATAATAAGCTAGGGGTTGATTCACGATCTGAGGCTGTTGCTGTCTCAGTGGAAAATGGAATTCTTCACTTGTAAATTTCTTAAATAAAAAATCGAAATTCTTTTCTGTAATCTTTAAATGTATGAGTGAATAAATAGGTTGAAATTATAGGAGTGGAATAAAGACAGTGATATCTACTATACAACAATATCAACCTTAATTCCCCAGAATAGGTGAAATTCATATTTCAACCAATGCTATTCATTCTATTTTTGATCATTTAACACAGCAGGTATATGGTATCAAATCGATATCTCCAGGAATCATTGGAAATATTGCTAAAATTATAAGTGCTAAAAGTTTTTACAGGGGAGTTGACATTAAGATAGATCATTCAATTGTAATGATTCAGTTGAGTGTAATTGTAGAATATGGTTGTAAAATGCATTTAGTTTGTCGCGAATTACAGAACTATTTACAAAAAAAATGGAAGAATTAACAGGTCTTTATGTAAGTGAAATTCAAGTTCAAGTAGTGGGATTATCAATTTAACACAGTATTTTTATTCAAACAGTGCGCCTCGTATGCAATTTCCGAGGGACGTACTGTTTTTTTACTAATTAAAGAAGGACTCTAACCAATTTTATGATTCTAAATGTGTAACTGTGTACAATATTGGATTGATAATTACTCAATATTCCCTCTCGTTCTTCCCAAAAGTACATATGCTTCTTGCCCTTTTGTACGATTCATTAATTATTCTTCCGAGTTATGATGAATCCATGAGCTCGTCCTTAAAACGAACTCAAGATATGGGAATTGAGAGGGGAAGTTATTACACATGGCAAAATTATTATTCCGACTAGGCGAATGGTCGGTTAGAAAAAGTAAGATGATCATTATAGGAGGCATTGTTTTATTGATCTTACTTGCTTCCATTGGTTTAGGAAAGGGTCCTTCCTTCACTGGTTCAATGACGATTCCAGGTACTAAATCTGAACAAGCAGCAGATGTACTAAAAGCGGAATTTCCCCCTTCAGCAGACGAAGGACAAATTAGATTGGTTTTTAAGGCAGAGCAAGGCACCTTGGAAACGCCAGCTAATAAAAATTTGATTAATAAAGCACTAAAGAATATGGAAACAGATTCTGGGGTAAAATCCTTCCTTAGTCCTTATGATGGGTATACATTAAGCGAGGATAAAAAAATTGGTTATGCAGATGTCACTTACAAGTTACCTGCAGCAGAAGTAACCGAAAAATCCAAAGAACATGCACTTAAAGTTGCAAATTCCTTGAATGATAAGGGTATCCAAACAGAACTTGCTGGCAGTGTTGTCCTGTCCGAGCTTGAAGTTGGAGGTACATCAGAGGTCATTGGGATCTTGATTGCTTTCATGATTTTGGCATTCACATTCACCTCATTTCTTGCAGCTGGTCTGCCGATTCTAACTGCTGTAATCGGACTGGGAATTGGACTTATGACGATTATTATAGGTTCGAATTTTGTGTCGATGTCCTCATTCTCCATTACACTTGCAGTGATGCTTGCACTCGCTGTAGGCATCGATTATGCTCTGTTCATCATGTCGAGATATCGCCAGCAGCTTGCAGAAGGATTCGAACGCCATGTAGCAATAGCTCAGGCTAATGCAACTGCAGGTAGCTCTGTTGTATTCGCAGGCCTGACAGTAATCATTGCGCTTGTGGGTTTGTCGGTTGTGCAAATTCCGTTTATTACGACGATGGGGCTAGCAGCTGCAGTAAGTGTTTTTGTCGCAGTAATCATTGCTGTAGTGTTCGTACCTGCAGTACTCGCAGCGGCAGGAGAACGAATCAGCCCGGCACGTGAGAACAAATTGCTTCGCAAATGGTCAGGAAACAAAAAGAAACATAAATCCGAAAATTTTTGGGGCAAAGTTGTAACAAGAAAACCGTGGTTGACGGCCATTTTATGTATTGTTATTTTAACGGTTTGCACACTTCCGTTCATGCATATGCAGCTTGGATTACCTGATAATGGTCTAAAGTCAACAGAAACAACAGAGCGCCGTGGATATGATCTGCTTGCAGAAGGATTCGGTGAAGGGTTTAATGGCCCTCTAATTATTGTTGCCAAAGCAGCTGGGAGCTCTGATCCTCAGGCTGATATTGCCAAATCTACTGCATTTATTGAGAAGCTAAAAGGTGTAGCTAGTGTGAGCCCGATTATTCCAAGTCCTTCGGGTAATGCAGCCATTATCAATGTGTTACCTAAGACAGGTCCGCATGATATTCGTACTACAGAACTTGTAAAGTCCATTCGGAATCAAGGAGATGCAATCTTTAAAGAGGATAAAGTTCAAGTTCTTATTACTGGAACCACTTCCGTTAACATTGATATTTCAGAGAAACTGTCTGAAGCCTTGCCTAAATTTGCCTTATTAATCGTTGGACTTGCATTTGTATTGTTGATGATGGTATTCCGCTCCATCTTGGTTCCAATCAAAGCTGTCCTTGGATTCCTCTTTACCCTGGGTGCTACACTTGGTTTTGTTGTGTGGGTCATTCAGGATGGCTATTTGGGTAGTCTATTCGGAATTCCAGAACCTGGGCCTGTCTTAAACTTCCTGCCGATTTTGATTACGGGTATCCTGTTCGGTCTTGCGATGGACTATGAGGTATTCCTTGTGAGTCGTATGCGTGAGGATTACAGCCACACCGGAGATGCACGTCAATCTGTTAAAAGTGGTATGACGCACAGCGGACCAGTTGTTACCGCAGCTGGACTTATCATGATTGCTGTCTTTGCCAGCTTTATATTTGCAGAAGATACCATTATTAAATCCATGGGACTTGCTTTAGCTTTCGGTATATTGATTGACGCCTTTGTTGTTCGAATGACACTGGTTCCAGCGATTATGACGATCCTGGGTCGGAGTGCATGGTATTTGCCGAAATGGTTAAATCGAATCTTGCCGAATATTGATGTTGAGGGAGAGTCGGTAATGAATAGCCAGAAGAAATCGGAATAAGGAGGAGGGAATATGGCTAAGGTTCGCATATTTGCGGATAGCATATCGGATATCCCTCAGGAATGGATCATGAAATACAACATTGGCATTGTGCCCTTGTATATTGTATTTGAAGACCAATCGTTTCTCGATCGCATCGAGATAGATACCCATGAAATGTACAGAAGGGTTGAGGAATCTGGCAAGTTACCAAAGACTGCAGCACCTTCACCTGCTGATTTTATTCGAATATTCAGTCCTGCAATTGAAAATGGAGAAGATGTACTGTTTATCAGTATGTCTTCTGAGTTATCATCTACTTATCAGAACTCATTAATTGCAGCGCGAGAATTTCCGGCTGGTCGAATCACAGTAATAGATTCATTAAATGTATCGGCTGGAGCAGCCATGATTGTCCTCTTGGCTACAAGGGCTGCAGTAGAGGGACAAAGTGCACTAAGTATTTCAGAGAAAATTCATCAGCTGAGAGATGAAGTACAATTAAACGTACTAGTAAATGGACTTGATTATTTACATAAAGGCGGAAGAGTAAGTAATCTACAACATTTAGTCGGTAGTATCCTTCGAATCAGGCCAATCCTTTATGTAAGACAAGGCCGCGTTTTCTCTGGTGTGAAATACCGTGGGAACAAAGAGCGAGTTCTCCGTAAACTGCTAGACAGCATACTTTCACATATTCACCGTATTGATCATGATCAGGTTATCATTGCCCATACTTTGGAGGCAGAATCAGCAGAATGGGTTAGAAATATAATCCTTGAAGAAACCTGTATACGTGATGTATTTATTATTGAAGGTGGCTGTGCGATCTGTTCTCACAGCGGTCCACACAGTCTCGCAATCAGCTTCATTATGAAGTTGAGTTAGTTAATGAATTCATTTATTCAAATAAGAAGTTACCCCTGTGGTGACTTCTTATTTGATATTCAGATTTTCAATTTAACTGAACATTAAATCTTAAATTAGAAAAGGAAGATTCATTTAAGACACAATGTCGGCAGAAGCACAGTGAGATGTCATGAATTAGGTAGATATAATTTCTGAATTATGATCAAATTAATAAGAGTAGGCAGTTATGGTTACTAGATACTACCGTCCTACTTTCAATACATAGGAGGAATAAAAATGGGTATACATTTTCCTCGTTTTTCATGGAACTCGATTCGTTTCAAACTGGTTGTGGGCTTGTTTGCTGTTACATTACCGCTTATTACTCTCCTTATCTACAACAATCGCTATAGTATTGATGTGGTCCGTAACCAAGTAGCTATCTCTAACAAGAATTTGATCTCTTTATATATGAACCAGATTGATGACCGGTTAGAACTTGCCGAGAAGAATATACTCGGACTGGCAACAGTTAATTATGATATTCAGTCTATGAATGCACCAAATTCCGAAGATGAATATCAAATAGCGAAGTATAATGCTTCCTTCAATCTATCTAATAATATGTATTTATACAAATCAATTGATTCATTTTTTGTTTTCAAACCTGAACGTCAAGATTTACTGAATATTTCGCAATCCTCAGTATCATTTCAAGAACGTATAGAAGTAGAGGATAATCTGATTAAACACTTAAATCATTTATCTAATTCGTCCCAACTGATAAGCAACTCCTGGTATATCCGAAATATAGGAGGTCACAGTTATCTCCTCCGCGTCACTAAAGCAGACCATTTATTTATCGGAGCTTGGGTTAATGCCAATACACTACTTAGCCCCCTTAGTTTAATAGATCTTGGGAAAAACGGTACTGGGCTCCTCATAACTTCTGAAGGGAAACCTATGGTTCGGACGGATATAAATCTTGAACATATTGATCTTACTAGAGGATTCCAACATTATTATCTAACAGGTGACAAAGATAACTTGATGATTGTCGGCCAATCTTCTAAAGAGGGTGAGTTTAGTCTGGCTGCAATCATACCCAATGATCAGATTCTACAGAATCTGCCTATGTTATCATGGCTAATCGGTTGGATCTCATTTTCTGCCATAGGACTAGTGCCAGTAAGTCTATTTTTTCTACATCGCACCTTGTTAGTGCCTTTAAACCGTCTCATTGCAGTCATGAATAAAATTAATAAAGGCTTATTACATGTTCGCGTGGAGAATTACAAAACTTCCGACGAATTTTTAATGGTATACCACACTTTTAATAAGATGATTAAACAAATTGAGAAATTAAAAATTGATGTGTATGAAGAACAATTGAGTAAGCAGAGAATCGAACTTCAGCACCTCCAGCTTCAGATTAATCCTCATTTTTTTATGAATTCATTAAATATTCTATATAACTTGGCTCAAGTGAAGAATTTTGCTCTTATTCAAGACATGACTCTATGCCTGGTTCGCTACTTCAGGTTTATGTTCCGAAGCAATCTTTCCTTTGTAACGCTAACTGAGGAACTTGAACATGTCCGCAATTATGTTCGAATCCAGGAATTGCGTTTCCCAGAACAAGTGACTTGTACTATAGAATATCCTGAAACGTTAAAACATTTAAACATCCCTCCACTGCTCATTCAAACATTTCTTGAAAATTCAATCAAACATAGCGTTACTTTAGAGGAACCTTTGCATCTGTCGGTCATACTTGAATTACGAGAAACAGGTTTAAATCCATTTATTGAAATCATTATTAGAGACACGGGTAGAGGATTTCCAGAAGATGTTTTAACACAAATTCGTTCGGGAAACCGAATCGTTGATGAGAAAGGTGACCACATAGGCATATGGAATGTTAAGAAAAGGTTACTTCTACTATATGGTCAGAATGCGTCATTATCCTGTTATAATGGCTTTCCACAAGGCGCTGTAGTAGTGGTTCGACTTCCTTACGCTGAAGAGATTTAGAAAGGTGGTTTCTATCATGATGTACCAGTTAATTATTGTTGATGATGAGATACATGCTGTCGAAGGGATTCGCCTGGGTATGGATTGGAGTAAGCTGGGAATTGATAAAGTTTTAACGGCGCATACGGTTAAGCAGGCAAAAGAATTGTTTGAGGAAGAGCGTATTGATATCATGCTCTGTGATATCGAGATGCCTCAAGCATCCGGTTTGGAGTTAGCCCAATGGGTTCGAGAACGATTTCCTCAAACAGAAACTATTTTTTTAACGTGTCACGCTGATTTTGACTATGCCAAGCAGGCGATCCGATTAGGAAGTTTAGATTATATTTTAAAGCCTGTACCATTCAATGAACTGGAAAAGGTAATCCTCAAAGCAAAAGAAAGGATTCACAAAGAAGCAGAGTTTATTCAAATCAGTCAATTTGGGCAATTCTGGTTCCAGCTTCAACCGATGTTAAACGAACGGTTCTGGCAGGATATTTTGAATCAAACTATTCCATCCAATCCACAAGCTCTGAGTCTCGCTGCTGCAGATCGAAATATTGAATATCTAGCTGAAATGTTATTTTTACCAATCTTGATTAACATTCAAAGATGGCATAAATCCCTAACCTTACGTGAGGAAAAGATATTGGAGTATGGTCTTAAAAATTCTGCTGAGGAAATACTTCTTAAGTCAAAAAAAGAAGGATTGGTTATTGCGCTAAGCAATAGAAGAATCCTTACCATACTATCTTTAGAAGAAAAAGAGGATCTCACAGCCGCATTAGAGCAAGAAGGGCAACGCTATGTTGAGGAATGCAGTCATTATTTTTATTGTGACATCTCATGTTATATTGGACAACCTGTTCATGGTCATGAAATGTTGGATATGGTGAACAAACTCAATGAATTGGATCGCAATAATGTTGCGTACAACAATAAGGTGTTTTTCCTTTCTAAATCTCAAAATAAATCCTCATATTATGAGCCCGCAAATATCAAGTTATGGAGTGTTATGTTAGCTAAAGATTTATTTGATGAAGTATTAAGTGAATCTACCCAGTATTTAAATGGTCTGGATAGAGGGATTCTAAACGCCGATCTTTTGAACCGAGTCTATCAGGACTTTCAACAGATGATGTATTTTGTACTACAAACAAAAGGAATTCAAGCACATCAATTATACAGTGATCCCTTTTCACAGCAAATGATTTTGAATGCTCCTCGTTCCATAACCAATTTACTTGAGTGGGTTGAACACGCTTTAAAAAAAGCAAAAGAATATGTACATTCGCTAGAACAATCATTGACTGTTGTACAGAAAGTAATGCAGTTCATACAACTTAATATTTCAAAGGATATTTCCCGAGAAGAAATTGCCAATCATGTCTTCCTTAATCCAGATTACTTAACACGTATTTTTAAAAAAGAAACAGGCATTGCTGTATCTGATTATTTGTTTCAAGAAAGGTTACGGATCGCCAAAGAACTCTTGATAAAAACGGATATGCAAATCAGTGCAATAGCTTCACATATTGGATATGTGAATTTTTCTCATTTTTCACGGATGTTTAAGAAACATACCAATATGAACCCGAATGAATTTCGCAATACACATCAACATCCAAAACTAGAATTATGATTAGCGAAGTGGAAGAGAGCACATACTCTAGCTGTGCAACTATATAGTAATATTTTTATAAATGAACCAGTCAAGTTTACGCTTGGCGGGTTCATTTTATTACTCAAGCTGATGGACTAATCATGGTCGTTAAATGAATATTGAAAGGTCGTACAAACAGCAGAATTACAGGAAAGCTTTCTGTAAACTACAAGTACTCACTTCTGAACACCACACTTTTAAAGGTCTTCATAAGTAGAGAAATAATCATGAGGGGGAACAGTTATGAAAAAGAAATTGAAGTTATTCAGCTTGCTGGTACTAACCTCCGTGTTGCTATTATCTGCATGTAGTAGCAGTGAGAACAGCAGTATCAATCAGGGTGAGAGCAATAATGAAGAAGTGACTGAACTAAAGGTTGCATTTCCTATTTTTGGTGCACTCCCGAAAGATATGCCTCTGATTGAAGGTGCCGTTAACGCATTGGCCCAAAGAAAATCAACGTGAGGGTGAAATTAATGCCCATTAGCTTTTCCAACTGGATGCAGCAAACGAATTTGATGTTCTCCAGTGGTGAACAACTTGATCTTATGCCAAGCATTTATAATTACAGTCAGTCCGTTCTACAGGGGCAATTGATTCCGCTAGTCGAGCTATTAGCAAGCCATGGACAAGGAATTGTTAAGGCTCTGGATCCTGCTTATCTAGATGCCTCAAAAGTTAAAGGGATTATTTACGGTGTACCAACATTGCATGAAATGGCTATGATTAACGGAGTATCCATGCGAAAAGATATTGTTCAGAAGTATGATGTCGATACTAGCAAAATGCAAACCATTCAGGATCGCGAAGAAGTGCTGAAAACAGTTAAAGCTGGAGAGCCCAATATGGCATCTTTAATTCCGTCTACTGTAGGTGCGTCTATACTTAATAATTACAAAACATTTGATGAACTAAGCAACACTATAGGTGTTCTCCCAAATTACGATAATAATTTAAAGGTAGTTAACCTATATGATACTAAAGAGTATGCTGAACGCGGATTCTCATTTCTAACCAGTGCACATCCGGCAGCTCTAATTGAGACAGCTAGGTCTAATGGTATGGAGATGAAAGTTTACAAATTCACATAGCCCTACTGTTTCCACAACATCTCAAATAACAAACACGATGTGGGGAATCACTGTGAACTCCAAAAACCCGGATAAGGCGATGGATTTTCTGAATCTGATGTACTCTGATAAAGACATTGCGAACTTACTGATATGGGGTATTGAGGGGGAAGCATTATGATATCAAATCTGGTAATGTTATCGACTTCCCTCAAGGTGTTGATGCTCAGAGTTCGGGATACTATATGAATATGGGTTGGTTATCTGGTAATCAATTCATAGAACACGTCTGGAAAGGGACTGACCCTGAATTATGGGAGAAAGTAAAAGAGTTTAATGCATGGGCTACGAGATCAAAAGCATCGGGCTTTACTTTTGATTCATCGACAGTTAAGACTGAGGTAGCATCTATCGGAACCGTTATTACTCAATACGCGCTTCCACTTGAAACAGGGAGTTTAGGCCCTGATAAAATCCTGCCTAAATTTATAGAAAGCTTAAAAGCAGCAGGCATTGACAAGGTGATTGCAGAGAAGCAAATGCAGCTTGACGAATGGACGCAAGAACAGAATTAACTGTAACGTCAACGTCTCAATAGATCGAAATGAAAGAAGGGAGTGTTGCATGATGAAAGGCAGACTAAATGATGCAAGAAGGACACTATGGAAATATGGTTCCCTTTACTTAATGATGTTACCCGGAGTTGCTTATCTGATCATTAACAACTATATGCCTATGTATGGAATAAGTATTGCATTTAAAGATATTAATTTTGCTAAGGGGATATGGGGTAGTGACTGGAATGGTATGGATAACTTCAAGTTTTTATTTTCATCGTCCGATGCATTCATTATTACCCGTAATACCATTCTATATAATGCAGCTTTTATTATTATCGGACTTATTGTTGGAGTGGGAACAGCTATTCTCCTGAATGAAATCAAGAATAAGCTGGCAGTCAAGTTCTATCAAAGTGTTTTGCTGCTGCCTTATTTAATTTCTATGGTGCTGGTAAGTTATCTGGTGTATTCGTTACTAAGTGTGAATGTAGGGCTAATGAACAAGACGGTCCTACCGGCCTTAGGCATAGACTCTGTATCTTGGTATAATGAGCCCAAATTCTGGCCATTCATATTGGTCATCGTAAACTTATGGAAGGGTATAGGCTTCTCCTGTGTAGTGTACCTTGCAGCCATTATTGGTATTGATAAGGAGTACTATGAGGCAGCCAAGTTGGATGGCGCTAGTAAATGGCAGCAGATACGTAAGATCACAGTTCCATTAATAACACCAATTATTGTCATGATGACCCTATTAAGTATAGGGCGTATTTTCTACTCAGACTTTGGACTGTTCTACCAAGTGCCCATGAATTCAGGTGCCTTATACAGTACAACTAATGTTATTGATACGTATGTATTTCGCGCACTTATGCAGCTTGGTGATATTGGGATGTCTGCTGCGGCAGGATTGTACCAATCTGTTGTAGGTTTCATCCTTGTCATTCTTTCAAATTATACTGTTCGAAAAATTAACAAAGAAAATGCGTTGTTCTAGGAGGTATTGTAATGGCTAAAGAAGAACGTTTTTGGCATTGGGGTTCTAATATTATTTTGATCTTGTTGTCTCTTGCTTGCATATGTCCATTCCTGCTTCTTGTAATATCCTCATTAACTGATGAGCAATCTATTATTCAACAAGGCTATTCCTTCTTCCCGGAGACATTTAGTTTTGCAGCTTATGAATATATATGGCAGCAATCCTCTCTCATTTTTAATGCCTATGGAATCACGATTTTTGTTACCGTAGTTGGAACTGCATCCAGTTTACTTATTACTTCAATGCTAGCTTATCCTCTTTCAAGACCAGATTTGCCTGGTGGAAAATTTGTAGCATTCCTTTTGTTCTTTGCTTTGTTATTCAACGGAGGATTAGCTCCAACTTACATCATATATACTCAAATATTCCATCTGAAAAATACACTTGCAGCTCTCATTATTCCAGGGTTATTAATGAACGGATTCAGTGTACTGATGATGAGAGGTTTTTTCATGACGACCGTACCAGCCTCTGTTTTGGAGTCAGCAAGTATAGACGGGGCTCGAGAGTTTACAATTTATCGCAAAATCGTGTTACCGCTTTCATTGCCTATATTGGCTGTTGTGGGTTTGTTACAAGGACTTATGTATTGGAATGATTGGTTCAATGGTTTGATTTATCTGACGGATCCTGAATTATACAGCTTACAAACCGTGATGAATCAACTAATGAGTAACATTCAGTTCCTTTCCAACAACAGTTCAGTAAGTTCATTGGCAAGTGGCTCCATGCAAGAGCTTCCAACAGAGGCCTTCCGCATGGCTATTGCCGTAATCAGCATTGCTCCCATTATGATAGCCTATCCCTTTCTACAGAAATATTTTGTCAAAGGTTTAGCTCTGGGAGCGGTTAAAGGTTAAGCGATATAGCAGTACTTGGACTTTCAATCAAAGGCTCATCATGTTCAATACATGATGGGCTTTTGATTTTATTAAAGATGTTGTCCACCCTAATTTACTCTTCATCGTCGTTCACAATGTTAAATTTGTTCTTGTCTCTGTATTTTTTTGGTGTCGAGTCTGTATGTTTTTTAAAGATCTTAATAAAATGGGCTTGATCATAAAAATTCAATTTAGCTGCTATTGCAGTAACAGGTAGTTGGGTTAATTCCAACATTTTTTTTGCTTCTTCAATTTTTTCTGCTTGAATGAACTGGGTAATCGTTACTCCCGTTTCTTTTTTGAAGAGCTGAGACAAGTAATTTTCCTGTAAACCGACCTTTTTTGCCAAAACAGATAAAGTAATATTTTCATATAAGTGGTTAAAAATATAATCCTGGCAAGATGCAATGGACTTGGAGAGATTCTTCCGTTTACTGTTAGAAACCCGATCAACAAAGTCTATTAATGCATCGCCAATGGCAGCAACTACCGCACTGTATTCACGAAGATCTTCGATATGCTGAATATGAAGATCGCTGAGAGTATAAGCGATCTCCGGATATAGACCTCCTTCAATTGCAGCTCGCGCAGCGAGTGCAATCGAATAGATACCAAGATTTTTTATCCTTCGCAACTGGTTATAGTTAGACAGAATACCAGGGCCATCGTAATTAGCTGTAAGTGTCATTTGATTAAAGGCAGTTTTATCACCGTTTTTAATAGACCTTAACAGCTGTTTCTCAATATTAAATACACCACTGAATTCGAATGATTCCCGTCGGTCGGAAATAACGATCTCGGCAAGTTTACTTGAATCAGAGTCAGGCTCAAATCGAAAATGCTTTTCCATAATATCAGTGATATCAAGCATGATTCCATTCAGTAGATGGTGTACCAAAATTCCGATATGATTAAGACGTTTTGTTGAGAAGAGAGGTAGTTGTAGCAAGTAAGAAGCCCATTCAGGTGTTACGGTGTAATCACATTCTCTAAGTAGATCGTTAATAATTTCGTTGTTCATGGAGATCACGGTAGTAGGTCCCATAACGACGATTGCCTCCATAACACGATCATGAAGTAACGGAACAACGATGAAGGATTCTCCTAAAGGAGTTGTATGAATATTGGGGATAAGCAAAGGCTGAACTTGTTGCTTCAGAAGCCCAACAAGCTCGGAGTGATGGTTAAAAAGGGGATTAACCTGTATGCCTTCATGGAGGTAAGATATAATTTCGTCACTATCATCCATCCAAGTGTAACAGATAGGTAGTTGTAAGCTCTCTAGCAATAACTTACATGAATTATGTAACCGCTCATCATTTTGAACTGATCTCATTCAATTCACATCCTACAAGTCCATTGATTTATACTTTTTTAATAAGAATCATACCATAAACAATACATATTTAATATTAGAATTAGTGTTAGTGTTAGTTTCATAACTTAAACGAGGTGATTAAATTGGCTTTTACAGAAAACTCAAAATTAAAGGAATTACTTGCCAACGAAGAAGCGGTCAAAATTTTAGAAAAATATTTGCCTGGGATTTCTACTAATCCAATGATTAGCATGGCAAATAGTTTTACGTTGAAGCAACTTAGTGCTATTCCACAGGCCAATATTCCTGAAGAGCTTGTTTCAGTTATTTTGTCAGATCTATCGTCTATCTCTACAACTGCCCAGCCGAGTTCAGCAGAGACTGTCCAAAACAGAAGTAACAATTTGGAAAATGGGCTAGTTGCTATTGTAACCGGAGCAGGTGGAGGTATTGGCCGAGCTGCATGTCTAAAACTTTCTGAATCTGGATTCAAGATTGTGGCTGTTGATTTCAACACCGTGTCTGGTACAGAAACGGTTAATCTGATTCAGCAACGAGGTGGGGAGAGCCTATTTTTACAGGCAGATGTTACAAAGGAAGAAGATGTCGAACGTTACACGAAGGCTACGGTAGAAGCTTATGGTCGAATAGATGTCTTTTTCAACAATGCCGGAGTTTTGCAAAATTTCTCTTTACTTGAGAACCTTGAAACAATGGAGTTTGACCGGGTGATGAACGTAAATGTACGAGGTAGTTTCTTGGGATTAAAGAAGGTGCTATCAATAATGAACGCACAGGGGTTTGGTTCAATCATTAATACAGCGTCCACGGCAGGAATTCGTGCTGAACATAGTATGTCTGCATATACAGCAAGTAAACATGCCGTTATTGGTTTGACGAAAGCAGCGGCCATTGAATACGTTCGTAAAGGTATTCGCGTGAATGCCATCTGTCCTGGTGGTGTCGATACAGCACTGACACAATCTGTTCCTACGATGATGCAGGAATCAGGCTATACACCAGAAGAGTTTCCTAATATGCGCATCGGACGCTTTGCTGAACCATCAGAGATCGCGGAAATAGTCGACTTTCTGGCTTCAGATAAATCGCGTTACATTACAGGTTCCATCATCGCCGTGGATGGTGGATTAACTCTATAACATTAAGGAGGACTAAGAATGAAGCAGAGAATCAAGATCGACAAGGCAACACCCAATAACGGGGTATTGGATTTTTCGAAATTGTTGGATGCTCCAGCGGGTAAGCATGGTTTCACTCAAGTTAGAGATGGCAATTTATACTTTGCTGATGGTACCCGTGCGAAGTTTATAGGTTTCAATTTACCTACTCGTTCTAATACACCTGATCATCATACTGCTGAGCGATTGGCTGAGCGCTTTGCATCTATGGGGGTTAATGTCATTCGACTTCATGCTGCTGACGCTGCACCTGGTCCTTCTGGATGGAGTTCAAGTATGGACAATCCTTTGATTGATTATGATAGCGGTTCCAGCAGGAACTTAAATGAGAAAGGTCTTGATCGTTTTGATTATTTCATTGCGAAGCTAAAGGAAAAGGGCATTTATGTGCAGATCGATCTACTGGTGGCGCGTGTTTTCCAAAACGGAGATGATCTGGATTATGCTGATTCACCGCCCTTTTTCTTTAAAGGCTTCACTCATGTTAATGACAGATTAATTGAACTTCAGAAGGAATATGCAACCAATCTCTTATGTCATGTGAATCCATATACTGGACTGGCTTTAATTGACGACCCTGTAGTCATGACCATTCAGGTCAATAATGAGGATTCCATCTTTCGGGGGACGGAAGACATTAAGGATGAGAAAGGCATAATACCATACCGAGAAGAGCTACAGCGTCGTTTTAACCGGCACCTGCTCGCCAAGTACGATACAAGGAAGAATCTTGCAAAAGCATGGACGTATAACAACATCTGTGCGCTGGGGGAAGAAGAAGATCCAGAAGCAGGGAAGGTTCGTTTTCCAGAAGGCAGCTTCTATCAGGTAACCAATGATCCAATGGGAGAATGGGCAGGGAATGTAAGTCCAGCACGTTATGCCGATTTTATGGAATTTGGTATTGATGTAAATCGTCGTTACTACAACACCATGATTGATCATATCAGGTCTTTAGGAGCAAAAGTCCCTGTAAACACAAGTAACCTCCTGAATGGTACAGCGGATGTTTATTCACATATAGATGGGGATATTATGGAGAATAATACATACTTTAACCATCCAATGCCGCCATTTCACCAGGAAACTCTGGTGGTGCCGGGGATGCGAGAATATGTAACTTCTAATCCACTGACTGTACACAAGGACGGAATATTCATGCGTACCGAAATGCTGCAAATGGCTACTACCGCAGTGGTTGCCGGTAAACCTTTTATCCTAAGCGAATGGAATGAGTATGGTGTTAATCCTTTTCACTCCACAGCATTTATATCCATGGCAGCATATGCTTGTCTGAATGACTGGGACGGTCTTATGGTCTATTGTTATCATACATCAGAAAGCTGGAACGACCAGCCTGATGATGTCATCACTGACATTTTTGATGCTTACAATGATCCGTCACTTATTTGCCAGTTTGGTTTTATGGCATCATTATTTCTGGGAAGTCTGGTACGTCCGGCTGAGCATCAAATGGATCTCGTTTTTACCAAAAATGATCTAAAAACCCTTCCGTCTTCATTTAGCATGCCGAATACTTTTCTTCCATACATCACTAGCCTACGTAATGTATTTCTGGATCAGGGGGATACTTATACTGGCGATGCCGATGTCGCTATCACTGGAGGCTTTGTCAACAACGGTGATCTCTCTCAGGCCAAGCACGCAGTTTACTTCTCTTGGTCATCCTTTAGGGATGCCATGAGGCACACGTCTGGTACAGGACGATTAGAGAGACTTGCAGAGCAGACTGATGAAGAATTGACTGGTGCGAAATTGGGCGACAAGCTATTGGTATTTGAAGACATCACTTCCTTGGCTGGAGATGGCGATTATACTGCTTTTGCATCTAACCTGGACATAGCACTCAAGCGTTGGGGGCTTCTACCTAGTGACCGTGGTTTAGTTGGTAATGCCCTAATCTCTGATACGGGTGAGATAAGCTTTGATCCCATTGCGGGTACGTTCGGTATCCAAACTCCAAGTTGTAGCTACTTTAGTGGAGATCCTGCCGGAGGTATAACGCTAACAAAGGATATTGTCCTGAATGTTAACAATGATCGTTTGTCCGCCGCTTTATTACCTGTGAACTGTGATCACATAGATGTTGCAAAATCATTTCTTATTACGTTAATCGGTCCCACTGGAATGGACGAAACGATTTTCACTTCTGATGGTTTTACTACGATAGTTGATCATCAAGGTAAATTGTATGCAGACACCGCTGAGGGTTCTTTGTTCGTCCAAAGCCAGACGGCAACCCTCATTGCCCTGGACACAGTGGGTACGCCTGTTGCCAACATTATAGGAACACCTACTGATGGTGGTGTAGTTTTTAATCTTGACGGGACTATCCCGGCAGTACATTTCCTTCTGGAGTTCGTATAAATATGCAGACTTGGGCATTGCGTAAGTAAGCGCTAACAAAATAAACAAAGAATATCCAAGTTTTACCCTGTAGATTGTACACCCTCAACAGTAATAAAATAAATGAATCACCATACACAAGTATGGTGATTTCGTAATCCTCACTTTGTGAATATGGCACAATAGACCATTTAAAGGACGGGGATTGGCTACTTTTAATAAATGAGATTTAAGCCGGGGGGAATCCACCGGCTTTCTTGTTATCAGAACTTAATGCAATAGAGATTTTTAGGAGGAATACATCATGAAGCTGCTGATCATAGATGACGAAGACAGAACCAGGGACATGCTGTGTAATCATGTGGAATGGAGAAAATTAGGTATTCATGAGGTAGAGACTGCACGTAATGGATTGGCTGCTCTAGACTTATGCCGTAGTTTTCTCCCTGATATTGTTCTCTGTGATATCCGGATGCCGAAGATGGATGGCATACAATTTGCTAAATTACTCAGGGAAGAAGATTTATCATGCAAACTGTTGTTCATGAGCGGATTCTCAGATAAAGAGTACTTAATGTCAGCAATTCGTCTGAATGCCCTTGACTATATTGAGAAGCCAATTAATCTGGATAAAGTTCGAGAGGCAGTCGGGGAAGCCGTTAAATCAAGACAACATGATGAGAAAAAAAGGCTTGAGGAACGCCAAATGCAAAACGCCTATGATGAAGGACTCCCTTATCTGAGACAGGAGATGGTTCGTAAGTTAATCGCGGTTCCGAGCTCACTCAATGTACAGAGAGCTCTTGAGAGCAGAGAGACTTTTCTTTTGCCTTCGGAAGGAGTGTACACCGCGATTGTCTCATCCATATACTGGAGGCGGCTTCAGTGTATTGAAGACTCAAGACAGTTACAGGAAGATTTATTACGTAGGCTGAGCATGAATAGCACACTTACTTCACTTCGTTGCATTTGTGGATTCGACTCTAGACAATTTTTGATTTTCATACTACCAGAAGCTTACGGAAGCACCTATAGGGAACAACGTAGCGTGCTGGAAAAACTTTATGCAGAAGTAACCGACATAATAGGCAACAATATACGTTTTTGCATGGGAGTTGGGGAGTCAGTAAAAGAACGAGTAAAGATTCCAGATTCCTACAGAACAGCGATGGATGCGTGTAGCCTTCATTACTATAGCGATGGCAGTCGATTAATTTTTGCCAGTGAACTTGGAGATAACCAAGAATTGGCTACGGATTGGGATTTGGTTCGCCGTTTACGTAACTTTCTGCAACAGGAAGATATTGAAGCTGCCCGCAAATTAATTATGAATTGGACTAAGAAAGCAAGGTTAGCCTGTGATTTGGATATTATTCGGCTCAAGGACTCCTATTTTCAATTTTTACTGGTCATTCTTGATGTTGCTGTACAGTTAGGGTTCACGGATACGGATGAGGATACAGAACGTCGATACATCTGGAAGGAAATTGACCAGGTTCCCGATCTCTCAAGTATGGAGGAGTACATTCTTTCCTTCCTGGATCTGTTCCAGTTATCGTCTGAACAGGACGGTAGTTCCGCCAAGATGCGGGAAATACTGCAATATATACACAAACGTTTTCATGAAAAAGGTTTTTCAATTCCGGATATTGCCCATCATGTAGGTTTAAATGAGACGTATCTCAGTTCCTTATTCAAAAAACAGAGGGGAAGTACAATTAAAGAGTATATCTCTTCCCTGAGAGTGGAGAAAGCCAAAGAACTTCTACTGGCGAAAGGGCTAAAACTGTATGAAGTAGCTGACATGACTGGTTTTTCTGATGCCAATTACTTTACAACCTTCTTCAAGAAATATGCAGGTTGCACGCCCTCGGAGTACAGGGAGAGGATGGCCAAATGAAACGGATTAACTGGAGGACGTTCGCTGACTTTAGTATCCGTTACAAGCTGTTTGCTTCCTATTTAATGGTTATCATCCTGCCTTTGATTCTGCTGCTCTTGCTTCATCTGTATCTGAGCACCAATGAAACAGAGAAGCAGGCAAAGTACTCAGCTCAAAAAATGCTGGAGGAGACCAAGTCGCATCTGCAATATCGTGCTGAAATGGTCAAAGAAGTATTGAATTCAATTGCATTCAGTGACACGGTTCAGAATCTTGTCTCTGAAGATCCCAAACGGTATGAGGATGTTAACCTCTGGGGATTGGATGCAAACAGACTAAGCCGTGTTGTGGGACAGTTTAGTTACAATTCGGATATTGAATCCGTACAGGTCTATATGGAACAGGGGCTCGCATCAGTGACTGAGAGTACGGATTTTTTGAGTATGAAGAATTTGAAGCACAGTCTCTGGTTCAGAAACTTCTTAGACAGCCATTCTGTCCTGACTTGGCTGCCTTCTTCGGTCATGGAAGAAAAAAAAGACAATAATGCCATATCAGTACTGCGCGTTATTCCAAGTCCTCATAATATCACGAAAATGGACGGTATTGTACGGGCTCAGATCTCACAGAGCACAATGATAGTTATATTGGAACATGCTATGGCGACTCCGTCCACTTCCGTTGCTTTATTTAACGAACAGGGTGAAATTCTCAGTACCTCTAAGACTTTTGAATATACAAATACAGATTTTGAAGAGATATTGTCAAAGGCTTTGACAGGAAGACGTATGAATATTTGGGAAGATAATCTGGAGTTTAATGGACAGCGGATTCTGTTAGGTCTTCAGGAGATACCTCAAACGGATATGCGTGTAGCGATGATTGTACCTTATACGGATATTTTGAAATCAAGCAATGCTATGCGTGATCGGTTAATCTTTATATTTTTGCTGATCATTCCTCTCACATTGGTTCTATCATTCGTCGTTGCGGGTTCTGCAACTAAACGTTTACGCAAACTTACGAGACATGTGCGTAAGGTCAAGAATGGCGATTTTGGCATGAATCCACTTCCGGTCAATCAGGATGAAATTGGTGAGCTAATTAGTAATTTTAATGTGATGGTGGATAATGTATCACGATTACTTGAGGAGACCTATACGCTTGGGCGTGAAGTGAAAAATAAGGAGCTAAAAGCGCTACAGGCACAAATTAATCCTCATTTTCTATACAATACCCTGGAACTGATCAATGCTATGGCGATCAGCTCCGGAAATGAGGAAATCTCCAAAGTAGTGGATCGATTAGCCTTGTTCTATAGGTTGAGCTTATCTAATGGTAGAGAAAGTGTCACTTTGGAGAGTGAACTCAAGCATGTGGAATCCTATGTATCGATTCAGAATATGCGATTTAATAATGCGATTACATTGACCATTAACGTTTCACCAGAGCTGTTACATTGTGAAGTACCCAAAATTATGCTTCAGCCTCTGATTGAGAATGCAATTTTGCATGGAATTTTGGAAACCGATTCTGAAAAAGGTGAAATACTTGTTTCCGCAAGAACAGAGGAAGGAAATTTGCTTGTGGAAGTTAACGATAATGGTGTCGGTATAGACGAAGAGGTGTTAGAAAATATTCTAAACAGCTCTGTTAGCAAAGGTACGGGGGATTTGGCATATGGAACATTCAGGAGCGTATTAAGCTAAATTATGGATCTCAGTACGGATTGTTATACAAAAGCCAATTGGGCGAGGGAACCTCTGTACAAATATGTATACCAAAAAAGTAAGCGTTAACAAAGAATATTAAAGAAGATCAGAGCTTTCCCTCGTAGGATGAGAATCACCGTTCCATTACAATGTGAAAGGAGAGAGGCATTCAGAAGGAGGTTGCATATGAACGTCAAGTTAGAGCGATCTGTAGTGACGAAACCAAAAAAAATAAAAGGGCTGTCACCACTACAGGAGATAAAGAAAAACTGGGTTTTGTATTTAATGTTTGTACCGATTGCTGTTTTTTTTATCATCTTTTCCTATATACCGATGACCGGTATTGTAATGGCTTTTAAAGAATTCAACTACAGGGATGGAATTTTCATGAGTCCCTGGAATGGGCTCGAGAACTTCGAGTACTTCTTTCAGTCAGGTAAGGCATGGATCGTCACAAGAAACACGATCTTGTACAACGTAGTGTTCTTAGGATTATATACGCTATTCTCGATATTGGTTGCGGTACTGCTATCAGAGACGTATAACAAATTTTTCAAAAAAACTGCTCAGACATTAATGTTTCTGCCTTACTTTATATCCTGGGTTACCGTGTCAGCGTTCGTTTATAACTTTTTCAACTATGAGTTTGGTATAGCCAACGTATTCCTGAGAAATCTCGGTCTGGAAGCTATGGATATCTATTCAACTGAAAGCTACTGGTACCTATTGCTTCCTTTACTTTATGTGTGGAAGTGGGTTGGGTTTGGAAGTGTTTTATACTTGGCAGCGATTGTCGGGATTGATCAGGAGATCTATGAAGCAGCAACAATTGATGGGGCAAGTCGTTTCCAAAAAATTATGAAAATAACGCTCCCTTTGTTAAAACCTACAGCGGTGGTACTGATATTACTTGGACTTGGACGAGTCATGCGCGGTGAATTCGATATGTTCTACCAGCTAATCGGCAACAACGGGGCACTTATGAATGCTACAGATATTATTGATACATTAGTTTTCCGTTCTCTTATGGGCACACAAGACTTTGGTATGGCTTCATCAGTGGGTCTTTATCAGTCCGTACTCACTTTAATCATTATCCTGATTGCTAATTATCTCGTACGTCGTTATGACAAAGAGAACGCACTGTTCTAACTAAAACTTAGAAAGGAGGAAATATTGTGAATAAAAATAAACTAAATTCAGCTCCGATTTTTCAAGCCTTTTCTTACACTGTAGTAGCAATTGTCGCCATTTTGTGTTTGCTTCCATTTATCGTTCTTATCTCAGGTTCCATTTCAGATGAAGGACAGGTTTTAGCAAAGGGCTATTCCTTTATTCCTCGAGGCTTTTCATTGGATGCATACGCCTTTATTTTTCGCAATCCTGCTGAACTTCTCTCTGCTTATCGGGTGTCGATAATTGTCGCAGTGGTTGGAACCGTTCTGTCACTGCTAATCTCCACGATGGCAGCCTATGTGATGTACCGCAAAGAGGTGAAGTATCGGAACAAACTGGCGTTTTTCCTGTTCTTCACCACATTATTCAGTGGTGGCTTAGCTCCCTTTTTCATCTGGGTTACTAGTTACTTGCATCTGAAGAACACGCTTGCAGTTTTGATACTGCTTCCTATGTTCAACGTGATGTACGTTTTGATCCTCCGAAGCTTCATTAAAGGTTCGGTGCCTGAGCCGCTGGTGGAATCGGCAAAAATTGATGGAGCAGGAGACTTTCGAATTTTTTGGCAAATGGTTCTGCCCCTCTGCAAACCAGCACTTGCTTCAATTGGGCTGTTCACTATTTTAGCCTACTGGAACGACTGGTGGACACCTATGATGTTCACTGACAAACAGGAGTATGTGCCCCTACAGTACATGCTTTATAAAATGTTGTCTTCAATGAATATGTCAGCTGCCCTAGCTCAGCATGTATCCTCTCTTGAAATGCCGAAGGAAACATTCAAGCTTGCTATGACCGTTATAGCTACAGGTCCGGTTGTAATCCTGTTTCCATTTCTTCAACAGTATTTTGTTAAAGGGATCACCATTGGTGCTGTTAAAGGTTAAATGTTATCAGAATCCTAGACTTGATATGAATCCTATTTAATTCATTGGGATTTATATAAAAAAATTAAATAAGGGGGAAGAAAAATGAAGAATTCTAAGAGAAATATAAAGGTCATTCTTGCTATGATGCTATCGTTCACATTGCTATTGTCTGCCTGTTCAAAAGGTAATGAAGGCAATACAAGCACTACTGGCAATGAAGATTCAACAGGGCAAAGTGAAGTTGTTCTAAAAGGCTATCTACTTGGTGAGGCGCCTAAAGGTATGCCTGAGGTACTTGAGACATTGAATAAGAAACTTAAAAATGACATCAATGCTACGATTGAGTTGAATTATATCAATTGGGGAGATGTGCAATCTAAGTACCCATTGTTGTTGGCTACGGGCGAAGATTTGGACTTTATCTTCTCAGCAGACTGGAATTATTATGTTGAACAAGCGAATAAAGGAGCCTTTTATGAGCTGAAACCAGAGGATATAGCCAAAAATATGCCGAAAAAATCGGCAGCAATGGATCCTGCTGCTTGGGATGAAGCCAAGATTAAGGATAAAATCTTTATGATTCCGAAGACAACCCCTGATAGTAATGTCTTCGTATCTGTACTTCGTAAAGATATTATGGCGGAAGCCGGCCTTACCGATGTAAAGAGTCTCTCTGAGATTGGTCCTTATCTGGAAGCTGTGAAGAAAAATCATCCAGATATGGTTGGCCTAAACTTGGACTCACAGGTTGACCTGCCAACACCGTATCAACATCTGATGCGTGAGAAAGTGGGCTTTACGGGCGGCTCACTTGGCGGTGGACCTTTGTCTCAGGGAGCGGCTTTTGATTTCACAGATCCGTCCGGAAAAATTTATAGCATGGTTGAAGAGCCTTACTTAAGTGCCCAGAAATATGCGGCTAATATCATGAAGGACTGGTATGACAAAGGATACGTCAACAAAAATCCTTATGCCAATAAAATTCGCTCCAAAGATAATTTTGTTGAAGGAAAATCTGCGGTAGCGTTTGGCAACAGTATTGATATTGCAGCGACTATTGAAGCTGCTGAAGCAAAAGGAATTGAAACTTACATTATCCCGTCATTGATGCCAAACGGTAAAGTTCCGATGGGCAATCACATTGGGGCTGGGATATCAATTGCGGCAAATTCCAAAAATCCAGAACGTGTAATGCAAGCATTTGACCTTATTATGGAAGATCCATCATATGTTTATTTAACTTATTTCGGGATAGAAGGTAAGAACTATGTGGTCAAGGATGAAAAAGTCGGTTTGCCGGAAGGGGTGACAGCTGAAACAAATACCTATCCTCCTGATTCCGCAGGATTCTGGTTCGTAAATAAAGCTTTGTTTAAGCCAATGAGCACTTGGCCGAAGACTTATATTGACTTCTGGGAGAAACAGGGCGAATACAATACCTCAGACTTTGCACTTAATGGATTTAACTTCAACACTGAGAACGTGAAAACACAGATTGCAAACTTGGCCAATGCATCCACACAGTATGCCAACCCGATTTACATCGGTGCAGTTAAGGATGTAGACAAAGCATTTGATGAACTGAATAAAAACTTAAGTAGTGCTGGTCTGGAAAAGGTCAAAGAAGAGGCACAGACACAAGTTGATGCTTTTCTCGCGAAGAAGAAGTAGAAATATCTTCTTTCCAACGAAATGAATTTTTTTACTGATGATAATTCAGTCTACGAGAGCGCAGTATGTGTACTGCGCTCTTTCTAACAAATAATTTAAGCTTCCTTCTATAAAACTATGCTACCTCCTTCAGAAAAAGGGCGAGGATCTTACGATTGTATTTTATTGAAAGTGAGTTGAACACTATGATTGGCACTTGGCATTTCTTATATGAGACCGTTCATACGACCATAAAAATGCAGTTCATTATTGGAAAAGAGGAGAATTTCACCTTATCTGTTATTCTTGAGCCCTTTCCATTTCCAGTTGATATTAATAATGTGAAAATCGATGGTAACCTATTGCAGGCAAGGGGTACGTCTCAATTTGTACCAGGAGAGGGTTTTGAATTTGATTTAACTTTTGAGGGCAAGGAGTTCCAAGGAAGAATCAAGATTCCCTATCAGGAAGAGTTCTTTGTTATAGGGGCAGAAGGAACTGGACCATCCCTTGAAGATTTGCTCATTTCTAAACTCTCTAATTACAGGAAACAAAATGTAAAACAACGGAGTGATAATGAGATCCGTCATGAGGTTGACACGTTACTAAAGAAGATGTCCGTTACTGATAAGATTGGTCAAATGAGCCAGTGCATGTCTACCAATCTTTCTCTGGGATCTGATATTGATTCTGAGTCGCCAGAAAAGCTTGTTTCCGAAGGAAGAGCAGGCTCAGTATTGTCGGCTGTTAACAGCAATCGTGTGTTCGAATTACAGAAAATTGCGGTAGAACAATCTCCGCATGGTATCCCACTGTTATTTAACTTTGATGTAATTCACGGATTTCAGACTATATTTCCGGTACCACTCGCCTGGTCATGTAGTTGGGACATGACAGCGATCCGAGAAGCCAGTGTGATTGCCGCAAAGGAAGCAAGTGCTACAGGAATAACCTATAACCACGGGCCGATGGTCGATATTACAAGAGACCCACGCTGGGGACGTGTTGTTGAGGGGGCAGGAGAAGATCCTTATTTGGGAAGTTTAATCGCAAAAGCTCAAGTGGAAGGTCTTCAAGGGAATAGCCTGTTCGATTCAGAGACAATTATAGCTTGCTTGAAGCATTTTGTTGCATACGGTGCTGCTGAAGCCGGTCGGGACTACAACACAGTAGATATATCTGAAGGAACACTACGGAATGTATATCTGCCACCATTTCAAGCAGGCATTAATGCTGGTGCAGGGTCGGTTATGAATTCCTTTAACACCTATCAGGGAGTTCCGGTTGCGGGTAACCAATATATTCTTGATGAACTCCTTCGAAAAGAGTTGGGATTTAACGGAATATTGATCTCCGATTACGGCTCCATTGATGAAATTGTCGCTCATGGAAATGCGAAAGACAGTAAAGAAGCAGCAAAAAAAGCACTGGATGCTACGATGGATATCGAAATGGTAACTCGTTCATATGATCATCTAAACGAATTAATTGAGCAAAGAATCGTAAACATTGAACAAATAAATGAAGCAGTACGTCGAATTCTTACATTTAAATATAAGATCGGTATTATGGACGATCCATACCGTTATATTCGTCCCGAGAAAGAAAAAGAATATCATTTTCATCCGGCACATCTGGAAGCAAGCCGGAAGTTGGCTCAGAAGTCCATTGTTCTATTAAAGAATAACGGTGTTCTTCCCATTGAAGACAAAGCAAAAAAAATTGCGGTGATCGGTCCATTCGGTGATAGCAAGGATATGCTTGGCCCCTGGCAGTGGTCCCGGTATTCGAAGGAGACCGTTACATTAAGAGAAGCTCTGGAAGAGAAGGGAGTTCCGAACACCCACATTCTGATGGAAGCAGGTTGTAAGGTTGAAGAATCATTGGACGGGGGAGTAGAGCGAGCTGTTACAGCGGCAAAACAAGCGGATATTGTTATTCTGGCACTCGGAGAGAGCAGCGAAATGTCTGGCGAAGCTGCGTCCCGTATGGACATTACACTGCCGAAGGTTCAGCAGGAGCTTGCGGAGACTATCGTTCGTGTGGGCAAGCCAACTGTATTGGTCCTGACGAATGGACGGCCTCTGGTCCTCGATTGGTTTGAGTCACATGTTGATGCCATATTAGAAACATGGTTCTTGGGGTCGCAAGCTGGACATGCCATCACAGATGTGCTCTTCGGTGAATATAATCCATCCGGAAAACTGACAATGAGTTTCCCCGTACATATCGGACAACTACCGGTATACTACAATCACTTTAAAACAGGGAGACCCGTAACGGAAAGTAATAAAGAGGAAAAGTTCTTTTCCAGATATATCGATGGCTCTAATAATCCGCTATACCCGTTCGGTTACGGCCTAAGCTATACGACTTTTGAGATCTCGGATATTCGATTATCTCAACCCCTGATGACGGATTCGGGAAAGATATTTGCCAGTGTAACGGTTACCAATACTGGAGGGCTAGCGGGAGAAGAAACCGTCCAAATGTACATTCAGGATATTTATGGAAGTGTTGTCCGCCCTGTAAAGGAGCTTAAAGGATTTAAAAAAGTAAAGTTAGAACCAGGTGAATCGAAAGACATCAGCTTCAGTATCACAATTGAAGATCTGGCGTACTGGAATTTGGATTTGAAGCATGGAGCTGAACCTGGCGAATTCAAGGTATATATCGGATCGAGTTCATTTGATGTGAAGGAAGCATTGTTTGAGTTTTTACAGCCTATCTGAATAAATGCTTTTAATGATCCGTATTTCATCACTCCTAAAGTCGGCACATGAAGAACGCAAAGTAGTTTTAAGAGTAGAGCCGCTTCACGGTCAACGTAAACTTAAACTAGACTGGATTTCTTTTTGAAATCAATAATACTTGGAGGTAAGACATGATCTATAAAGATGCCAGCAAGTCTATTCATGAGAGAACTGAGGATCTGATTAAACGAATGACTTTAAAGGAGAAAGTAGCTCAGTTATATTGTGCAAATTCTTATGGAGGAGAATCTGTTTATGATAGCAGAATGCATAAATTGAAGGATGGGATTGGTACCGTAAGTTATCTGAATGATTCTTTTACAGGTGACCTGAAGAAAGATAGAGAGACTATAAATGGGATACAAAAATATCTTGTCGAGGAAACCAGATTAGGCATTCCTGGATTGTTCCATAGTGAAGGCATAGCTGGTGCGCAGATCCCTAGCGCAACTACATTCCCCCAGTCACTTAACCTTGCTTCGACTTGGGAACCGACTTTAGCACAAAAAATGGGCGAAGTCGTCAAAAAACAACTCATCTCTTTTGGGTTTAGAGCAGTGCATTCCCCACTATTTGACTTGGCCAGAGATCCGAGATTTGGACGAGTTGGTGAAACCTATGGTGAAGATCCCTATTTAGTTGCTCAAATGGGTGTAGCTTTTGTCAAAGGAATACAGGGTGATCATGAAATTATGGCTACAGCGAAGCATTTTGTTGGTTATGGAAATGCAGAAGGTGGAAGAGGAGGTGGCGAACAGCAAATATCTGAGCGAAGATTGCTAGATAGTTATTGTTTCCCCTTTGAAGCTGCCATTCATGAAGCAAAAATAAAAGCGGTAATGAACAGTTACGGCATGCTTAATGACCAGGCTGTGTCTACTTCCAAATGGCTACTCACTGATGTTCTAAGAAACAAGCTGGGTTTTCAGGGATTGGTCGTAGCAGACTACGGTAGCATTACTCATGCTTTTTTACGGTATAGAGTGGCTGAAGATGCGAAGGGGGCAGGTATACTAGCATTCAAAGCTGGAATGGATGTGGAGCAACCTGGAAATCAATGTTATCAGCACTTGGTAGAAGCAGTTGAGTCAGGTGAACTTGAAGAAGCGCATATTGATGTTTCATTAAGAAGAATTCTTGAAACGAAATTCACATTGGGACTATTCGAAAATCCTTATGAAGCCGGCGACTTCTTTTATGAAATTAAAAAGGTTGAGAATGAAGAATTATCATTGGAAATTGCAGAAAAATCTATGGTATTAGTAAAAAATGAGGATGGTATCCTGCCACTCAACAAGAAGCTGAAAATTGCTCTGATTGGTCCAAACTCGGATACCAAAACAAACTTCTTTGGAGGCTATTCATCCGTTGGATCGGCTAGCACAAAAAGCAGTGATTTTGATAAATCTGAAGAAGATAGCTTTCTGAGAATGCTATACACCGGAACCATTACGGATAATAAAGAATCATTAAAATCGATGGGTATCGAGTTTGATGAAAAACCTACTCCTGAACAGAAATCCATTATTTTAAATATGATCAGACAGAATTTGAATTCTGATGATTCCTCGAACAGAGTCTATAGAACGAATGAAGAGTTTGTTCAAATGTTTTATCCAGATTGTAAATCTGTGAAGGATGTTCTGGAAGAAGAGTTCGGGAAAGATTGTGTGTTACACGCCAAAGGTTGCGATATATTCAAAGCAATAGATGGGGGAATAGAAACAGTAAAGGCTGCTGTCCAACAGGCGGATATTGTCATCGCAGTGTTAGGCGGCAAAGAAAGCATGATCGATCCTGAAGCTACCTGTGGTGAAAACAAAGATAACATCAATATAGGTCTTGAGAAGCCCCAATTAGACTTGATGGAAGAAGTATTTAAGCTGAATAAACCTGTTATTTCTATTGTGGTTGATGGGCGACCGCTATCTACAACTTATGTGAGCCAACAGAGTAAAGCGGTCCTTTATTCATGGCTTCCGGCTCAGTTTGGGGCAAAAGCTATTGTAAATATCCTTACAGGCAAGATCAATCCTAGTGGAAAATTGCCAGTAACCATAGTAAAAGAATCTGGCCAGATTCCTATGTATAGCAGTAGACTACCACTCTATGTTGACATTAATGAATATGCTGAATATATCAAAACTAACCAAAACATCCCGCTCTACCCATTCGGACATGGATTAAGCTATACCCAATTTGAATACAGCGAATTGGTACAGAATGCCGCGGTTCAGGCAGACGGTGACCTCAGCATCGCATTTAAGTTAAAAAACACCGGACAAGTTGCAGGTGAAGAAGTAGTCCAAGTTTATATTAGGGATCAAGTGAGCAGTGTTGCAAGACCTGTGAAGCAGTTGGTTGGATTTGCACGGGTTACCCTGGATGTTAATGAAACAAAAATAGTTCAATTTAAGGTAAGTATGAAACAGCTGGCATTTCATGATTTAAATATGGATCAGATTGTTGAGCCAGGTAAGATGGAAATGTATATAGGTGCGTCCTCCCAAGATATCCGTTTAAAAGGTGTATTTGCAATTATAGGCGAGAAACTTATTGTCGAACGTAAAGTGTTCTCATCACAGGTAACAATTACAGAACTATAGGGGGGAGAAAATGATTAGAGAAAATATTGACCGGGCTTGGGAGTTTAGCCATGGTATCCCATCGATAGTACCTGGCTCCGCCCAGACAGGAAGATTATTGAATTTACCGCATGATTTCATGATTGAGATAGATACAAAGCCAGAGGCGCCGGGAGGTTCATTAACGGGTTATTACGATGGGGGAATTGGAACTTACACAAAGATTCTTGATATTCCCGAAGAATATGCTGATAAAAGGGTTATGGTTGAATTTGACGGTGTTTACATGAACGCGACGGTGAAATTAAACGGGCATGTGGTTACGAAACATCATTATGGCTATTCTCCGTTTCACGCCGATCTTACGCCTTATTTGAAGCCGGGCATACCTAATAATCTTATAATTACTGTCAATAACGGCGCACAACCAAATGCACGCTGGTATTCAGGCTCAGGGCTTTACCGTCATGTCGACTTGCTTGTAGCTCAGAAGGTGCATATCGTTCCATGGGGCATTTTTGCCCATACCTCACATATTGTAAACGGAACTGCATTTGTTTTTGTTGAAACGACAGTTGAAAATTTTAATTCGGCTCCCGCCGATGTTTGGTTGAATGTCAATATGATGAGAGAAGTCTCCGGAATCAAAGCGGGAACCGGGCGTGTGAAAGTACATGTGCCTGCTGGAGAGAAGGTTGTCGGTAGGGTACGGGTTGCAGTTGAACATGCAGATCTTTGGGATATCGATTCTCCTAATTTGTATAGAATCACTGCAGAGTTGACCGACAATAAGTCAGTTCTGGATCATGATAGCACTCAATTCGGGATAAGAACGATATCTGTTGACCCGCTTAACGGATTTATGTTAAATGGACGTTCACTTAAGCTTAAAGGTGGTTGTGTCCATCATGACAATGGCATTTTAGGTGCAGCTTCGTTTAGGGACAGTGAATTCCGCAAAATGAAGCTACACAAAGATAATGGATATAATGCTATTCGTTTTGCCCATAATCCGATGTCAAGAGATTTACTAGACGCTTGTGACCGTTTAGGGCTGCTGGTTATTAATGAAGCGTTCGATGTTTGGACGATGGAGAAAAACGCTCAAGATTATAGTCTGTACTTTGTAGAAAATTGGATGAATGATCTGGAAACATTTATGCTACGAGACCGGAACCATCCGAGTATCATCATGTGGGCAACAGGCAATGAGGTGCTTGAACGCGGAGGGATGTCAGATGGTTACCGTCTGGCAGCGCAATTGGCGGCAAGAGTGCGTGAACTTGATCCTACTAGGTTAGTTACGAATTCCTTATGTTCTTTTTTTAACGGTCTTGATGATGAAGATACTGCTACTTTTTATGAGGAAATGTCTTTACTTCTCGAAGATGGCGAAGGTTTCACCCCAAATTATGATACTGATTTTGGTATGAAAATCTGGCCTGAGTATTCAGAAGCGTTCGCCGCACCTTTAGATGTCGTGGGATATAATTACATGAACTATCATTATGCGAATGCTATCGAGCACTATCCAGACCGGGTGATCTGCGGCACCGAAAGCATGCCACCTCAGTGTGATAAGTACTGGCATGATGTAGAACGGTTTTCCCATGTAATTGGTGATTTCGTATGGACGAGCCATGATTACATTGGCGAAGCAGGACTCGGGAAAGTGAAATATATCCATCGGGATGAAACCCGTAATACTCATAACAGTATTGGCAATTCTCCTTACCCATGGCGTTTGGCCAATTGTTCAGATTTTGATCTCTGTGGGTTTGCACGTCCTCAGCTATTCTACCGAAAAATTGTTTGGGGTTCCGATGAGACCTTCATAGCTGTTAGAAATCCGGGAAACTTCGGGAAGCTGGAGATTCTGAGCAGATGGGGTTGGCCAGAATGTGAGCATCATTGGAGTTGGACGGGTTCGGAGAAGCTTCCTATACAGGTAGATATTTACTCCAGAGCTGAAGAAGTGGAACTGATTCTTAACGGAAAGAGTCTCGGCAGAAATCCTGCGGGTAAGACGAACAGGTACACAGCCAGTTTTGAACTTATATATGAACCAGGTACTTTGGAAGCGGTGAGTTATATAGATGACAAGCGCATTTCATCTGATATCCTCATCACCGCTGGAAAACCCGAAGGTATTAGGATTGTTACCGACAAGAAAGAGCTTGTTGCAAATGGACAATCTTTAATCTATGCAGTTGTAGAGATCGTTGATGCAGAAGGGACATTGGTACCAACAGCTGAACTAAAAGCAACAGCAAAGTTGTCTGGTGCGGCAACATTGGCAGCTTTTGGGACGGGCAGGCCGCAAACCACAGAGAACTATACGAAAGGCGAATTTACTTCGTATCAAGGGAGATTGCTTGCTATCGTTCGTGCAAGCTATGAAGTTGGTATGTCAACAATGATGGTTGAGATTGACGGACTGAATCACGAATCAATTGAGATCCCTGTACAATAGTTTTAATTAGGAGTGATAAAATGAAAGTAAATAAAATACACCATTTTACTGAAGATGGTAATTCCTGCATCATCAATACGCCACGCACTCCAAGACATTGGTACAACTACTTGTGGAGTGAACAAGGGTATTGCACACAGGTTTCCCAAATCGGGCATGGCCGAAGCTACTACATCAATTCAAAAGCTGATATGTGTATGATCAATAATCAGGATGCAAAGTATTTGTACCTACGTGATGATGATGCCAATGTATTCTGGAATATTGGGGAAGGCCCACTAAACGAAGAAGTTGAGGATTTCTCATGCGAACATAATATCGGATATTCCATCCTCCAGTCCCAAAAGAACGGTGTCCATGCTTCCTGGAAGCTTTTTGTTCCCCATGAAGGCTACAATGAGGTTTGGATGGTTAAAGTGAAAAATAATACGGATGTAATGAAGCGAATCAGCGTATTTTCTACCGTGAGCTTTGAATTGGAAGGCTTTAAATACCCGCGGTATTACGAAATGTACAGAAGTTGTGAAACCTTTTTCAATGAGCAGTTGAATGGAATTTATTGTGAGTCCAAACATCCGTTCGCACCACACAATAGATATAACGGTTATATCGCATGTTCTGAAACTGTCCACGCCTTTGATGGCAATCTTGGAACGTTTCTGGGGGAACTGGGGACGTATACCCGATTGGATTCTATGCCGGCGCCATTGTTCCAGCGGCCTGATGTTGTGGTTAAGGGTAGAGATTGTACGAATTCTCTCACTACGCTTGCTAATCTTGGTGGCGTTTTGCAGAACAAGCTGTTACTGGCACCCGGTGAAGAGAAAGAACTGTATTATGTGCTTGGAGTCAGCGAATCACTCGAAGAGGCTGTTCAAACCGTCGTGGACTATAGCACAGGTGATCGTATAACACGAGCATTACTTGAAACACAGGAATTCCAGATGAGCAAATACGCGAGTCTCCAAATTAACACACCTGATGAGAAGCTGAACGTGATTATGAATGAATGGATTAAAAAACAGGTGGACTTCTGTATTGTTGGCAAGAAGGGGGTAAGGGACAACCTTCAGATTGCAGTTGGACTGCTTAACTACAGGCAGGAGAGGGCCAAGGAGGAGATCATTGAATGCTTGCGGCATCAGTTTAAGGCTGGGCATGCCGTACTAACATGGTATCCATATGACGCTACCCGTTATTCAGACCAGCCCTTCTGGATTATCTGGTCTGTATGTGAGTTGATTAAGGAGACTGGAGATTATTCTCTTCTGGATATGGAGATTGAATATCAGGACGAAGGTTCAGCAACGATGCTGGAACATGTAAAGGCTGCAGTTAACCGGTTAATAGAGGACAAAGGAAAACATGGTCTGGTACGCATTTTCTTCGCGGATTGGAATGATGCTTTGAATATTACAACTGATCCCGATGCGGAATCTGTTATGTTGTCTGAGCAATCCTGTTATGCCCTGAAAGAGCTCTCAACATTGATCCGGCGACTGGGAGACGCTGATTATGCAGGATATCTGGATGATCAGTACAATATCCTTCGTAGTGCGATTAACAATGTGGCTTGGGACGGAAGCTGGTATATGCGTGCCCTTAGTAAAGAAGAGAATATTGGCTCCAAAGATAGCACAGGAAGTAAAATCTATATTAACGCTCAATCGTGGGCTGTTCTTGCAGATATTCCGGATGAAGAGAAGTTGCCCAAAGTGCTGGAATCCATGGACAGCATGGAGCATGATTTTGGCTTCCCGATCAATATGCCTCCATATATGGAATATTCCCCACATGTTGGCCGAATGTCCGGCATGCTACCGGGGCTATTCGAGAACGGCGGCGTTTATTGTCATGCAACTGGTTTCAAGATTATGGCCGATTGCAAGGCAGGCAGAGGAGCAGAAGCGATACGTACACTACTGAAAATCATTCCAGACAGTGAAGCGAATCCATCTACAGAATCCGGAGCAGAGCCATATGTCTTCACGAATTGTTATTCGATCCACCCCAAATATTATGGAAAATCCTATCAATCATGGACAACAGGAACCTCGGCTTGGGGACTCATATCGCTTTTGGAGGGGATTATGGGGATCAAGCGGGATTATGATGGTCTCCGAATTGACCCATGTTTCCCTGCTGATTGGGAGCAGGCTCAGGTGTACAGGGAATTCCGCGGCACGCGTTATGAGATCACCATCAAGAATCCAATGAAGCTATTCAAAGGAAAACCGGAGATAAAGGTGGACGGCAATCGTATAATCGGAAATCTTCTCCCTCACTTCTCTGACGGAAAGATTCATCATGTAGAAGTTACTCTTAATCCTGTCGTTTAACACCAAGCGTAGGTTGCTCTAAATACCCATCAGGAGCGAAACGAAAGATGGAGCTTGAATTATTTAGAGATCGATTGATGTTGGATCTGTTAGTTCGTCGTCAAATGAATATCAAAATGTCGTTAAGTGAGCAGTCTCCCAGGTTGAAAGAAATTAAAATGTGAATGTATACATTTTATTGAAAAATATTTCTTATATCGAGGAGGATAATATGCCAAAAAATCGAAGTTTGCTTAACGCATTGCTTATCATTGCCATGTTACTGTTGTCAGCCTGTAATAACAGCAGCAATAACAATAATGGAGAGACAACGGCAGAATCCGATCCATCTGCAAAACCCGGCGAACTGACTGAACTGACGGTTGCTTTTCCCATTTTTGCTGCACTTCCGAAGGATATGTCCTTGATTGAAGAAGCAGTTAGTAAAATAGCCGAAGAAAAAATTAATGTTAAAGTCAAATTATTGCCTATTAGTTTTTCCAACTGGATCCAGCAAGTAAACTTGATGTTTTCAAGCGGAGAAAAGCTGGATCTAATGCCAACAATCTATGCCTACAACACAGCAATAACTCAAGGTCAATTGATTCCGCTGGATGAACTTCTTAACAAGCATGGAGAAGGTATCATTGCAGCATTGGATCCAGCTTATCTGGATGCTTCAAGGGTGAATGGAGCCATATTTGGTGTACCAACTTTACACGAAATGGCTTATGTTAATGGCATCACAATGCGAGAAGATATTCTCGAAAAAAAACAAATTGATACAAGTAAACTTCGAAAGCTTGAAGATCTAGAAAAAGTTTTGAAAGCGGTTAAAAATAGTGAGCCGGATACAGCACCTCTAATCCCGTCAACAGGGGCATCTATTCTTGATAACTATCAGACGTTTGACAGATTGGATAATCATCTAGGCGTCCTTCCTGATTTTGATAATGGACTAAAAGTTGTTAATTGGTATGGTACAGAAGAATACGCAGAGCAGCTTCACATGCTTAGAAGATGGTACCAGGATGGTTTAATTCTTAAAGATGCTTCAACGAATCAGATTAATGCACAAGATCTAATCGATTCTAATCGTGGTTTTGCGTTTCTACTAAATGCTCATCCCGGAGCACTTCACTTTGAAGAAGAGGGAGATAAATCTACCAGTAAAGTACCAATGAAAACCATAGCATTCTCAGACCCTCCCGTGTCTACAACGGCTCATATTACAAACACAATGTGGGGGATCACTTCCAATTCTAAATCTCCAGATAAAGCAATGGAATTTCTTAATCTGATGTACTCTGATAAAGACATCTCGAATCTATTGATTTGGGGAATTGAAGGCAGGCATTACAAAGTCTTATCTGGTAATATCATCGATTTTCCTGAAGGTGTCAATGATCAAACTTCAGGATATCGATTAAATACCGGTTGGATGTTTGGTAATCAATTTATCGCCCATGTCTGGCAAGGAACAGATCCGGATATCTGGGAAAAAGTAAAACAGTTTAATGAGTCAGCTGTAAAATCAAAGGCTCTTGGTTTCACGTTCGATCCAACAGCGGTCAAAACAGAAATTGCAGCCATTGGAAATGTTATCTCACAATACCGCCTCCCTCTTGAGACGGGAAGTGTTGATCCAGATAATGTGCTGCCGAAGTTTTTAGACAACTTGAAGATTGCAGGAATTGACAAGGTGATTGAGGAGAAACAGAGACAACTCGACATATGGGCGAAATCCAACCAATAAATTGCTGCCTATTGTATCATCCAATTCTTTGGAAGGGAACGATGCCTGATGATTATTACGAAACTCAAAACGAATCGAATTATGAATCCGTTGGGATTCTCCTTGGGTGATTGGCCTAGACTTTCTTATGTAGTCACGTGTACTGATGCTAAGAAGCAGACCGCAGCTAGGTACGAAGTAGCACTGGCCGAAGATTTTTCTTCCATCATATTTGATAGTGGTAAGCAAACTGATATCGACAGCCTTTCCTTCGAGCTTCGGATCGAGCTTCAACCCAGAACTCGCTATTACTGGCGGGTAGAGGTGTGGGCAGACAATGGAGACCATGCTGTAAGCGATGTTGCTTGGTTCGAAACGGCAAAATTAGACGAATCGTGGGAGGCGAAGTGGATCATACCTGTAATGGACACGGAGCATCACCCAGTCCTTAGCAGAACTTTCAAACTCATAAAGTCAGTTGATTCCGCCCGTGCATACGTATGTGGTCTTGGATTGTACGAGATGCAGATTAATGGTATCAAGGCAGGTGACGAGTATTTCGCCCCTCACTTTAACGCCTATAACAAGTGGCTACAATATCAGACGTATGACATTACAGGGTTATTGCGCGAAGACGAAAACCAGGTAGAGGTGATTCTCGGGAACGGGTTATACAAAGGACGTTTCGGATTTGATGGTTATTCCAGAGAATTATACGGTAACGAGTTCTCGCTATTATGTGAAATTCGGGTCAAGTATACTGACGGAACAACGGAGATTCTGAAATCTGATACGGATTGGATTGCAAGTAGAAGCCCGGTTTTGAGTGGTAATTTGTATGATGGCGAAGTCTACGATGCAACATTCAAGGCCACAGAATTACATTCAGTTCGTGAAGGTAATCTAGGCTTCGAACGTCTTACTTCAAGGTTAAGTCTTCCTGTTGTAGTGAAGGAGGAATTAAAGCCGATTGAGGTCATTGTCACACCGGGAGGTGATACAGTGCTTGATCTGGGTCAAAACATGGTTGGTTGGATAAAATTCCGTACACATGCTTCGAAAGGAACGGTGATTCGTCTTCAACATGGTGAGGTTCTGCAGGACGGGAACTTCTATCGCGATAACCTTCGAACAGCCAAGGCGGAATATGTTTATACAGCTAATGGGGAAGAAACAATCGTTCGTCCGTTCTTCACTTTCTATGGCTTCAGGTACGTAAAGGTGGAAGGCTGGCCGGGAGAGCTCGATCCTAGCGACTTCACAGGCTGTGTCCTTTACTCTGATTTGGAACAAATTGGAGTAATTGAGACGAGCAACCCGCTTGTAAATAGGTTGTTTGAGAATGCGCTTTGGGGACAAAAAGGTAATTTCCTGGACGTTCCTACAGATTGCCCTCAAAGAGACGAACGAATGGGATGGACAGGAGATGCCCAAGTGTTCTCAGGAACCGCTTGTTTTAACATGGATTCGTACACTTTCTATTCAAAGTATGGTTATGATATGGCTCTTGAACAAGAGGATCGCGGGGGAATGGTACCAATGGTCGTTCCCGCAGTGAACGTTCCCAGCGGTGGCTCAAGTGCATGGGCTGACGCGGCCACGATTATTCCCTGGAACGTGTATCTTCATTATGGAGACATGGGCATATTACGCCAGCAGTACAAGAGCATGAAGAGTTGGGTTGACTTTATTATTCTTGCTGACGAGGATTCGGGCTGCAGCAGACTGTGGACGGTCGGTTTTCATTTAGGAGACTGGCTTGCGCTAGACGGGAACAATCCTGAGTCGGTAATAGGAGCCACTGACACGGCCTTTATCGCCTCTGCCTATTATCACTATTCCTCAAAATTGGTCGCCAAAGCGGCAAAGGTGCTTGGCTTCGAAGATGACCAAGTCTATTACGAACGGATTTCCAGGGAAGTCAAACAGGCGATAGAGGACGAGTTTTTTTCAAAAAATGGCCGTCTTGCGATTGATACCCAGACTGCATATGCCATAGCATTGTATATGGACCTAGTTCCGGCTGCGTATCAGAAGCGTGTTATAGAGGGTTTAGTCATTCGGCTTCGGAAGGATGACTATCATCTCCAGACTGGATTTGTCGGAACTCCTTATCTAAATTTCGCATTGTCAAACCATGGTTGTGAAGAACTTGCCTACTCACTATTACTCAACGAAGATCATCCGAGCTGGCTCTATGCAGTCAAGCTTGGAGCGACGACGGTCTGGGAACGTTGGAACTCCATTGACTCGGATGGCAAAATCGGTCCACCTGGGTTGAACTCCCTGAATCACTATGTCTATGGTGCGATTGCAGAATGGATGTACCGAGTAATCGCAGGAATGAATCCAGATGAAGAAGTACCGGGTTTTCGCCGAGTCATTTTGACACCAAAGCCGAATTTTCGTTTACAGTGGGCGAAAGCTGTGGTCGATTCGGCGGTAGGCACTTATAAGAGTGAATGGTCATTTGATGAAGACGGGAGACTTGAATTCCGTTTCGAGATTCCGTTTCATTCAACGGCTTATGTTGTCCTGCCAAGAGCAACTGTGGGTACAATCTCAATTAATAACAGTTTGGAGTTAAATGTGCCCATGGTTCAAGATGGAGAGGATGTAAAGCTTGAATTAGAGAGTGGAAACTACCTGTTTCAATATATGCCGAATAGGAGCTATATTAAAACTTTTAGCACATATACATCGCTTGTTGATCTGGTTGTGAACGAACATGCACGTAAGCTGATTGAACCAGTAGTTCCTCCTGGTTTTGAGATGGAACCAAGTTCGATTTGGTACAAGGTTCGAGACGCTTCAATCAGAGATATTGTCGCTCATTTTCCTATGGATACAAGCATACTTGAGGAGTTAGATGAAAAATTAAAGGCGATTAGGTAATTCTGACAGGAATTAATCTTCAAAGTCGATATAAATGAATTAATATACATTTATTACAAATATGACAGGAGAGTTTGCATCATGACATTGCCTTACTTAAAAAAAGAAGACGGAGTATTTAACCTTTATGTTGATAATAAGCCCTATATTGCCTTAGCAGGTGAGATTCATAACTCCAGTGCGTCTGACCTGAATTATATGAGAGATAACGTATGGCCAAACCTAAGAGGATTACACTTGAATACGGTAATAGCTCCGGTCTACTGGGAACTTATCGAACCGAATCCTGGCGAATTCGATTTTGAGCTTGTGGAGGGTATTATCGAACAGGCACGCGAAGAAAACGTTCGTTTGGTACTCTTATGGTTTGGGTTGTGGAAAAATGGAGTTTCATCCTATGTCCCTGCTTGGGTGAAGAGAAATAAGGAAACATATTTCCGCACAGCCTATCGTAATCAAACGACTTCAAATACGATTTCTCCGTTATGCGAAGAAGCAATTACAGCCGATGCCAATGCTTTTAGGCAATTCATGAGCCATCTGAAAAAAGTGGACAGTGATCATAATACTGTGATTATGGTTCAAGTGGAGAATGAAATGGGGTTTCTTGGTAGTGACCGTGACTATTCAGATGCTGCAAATGAACGGTTCAACTTTCTTATTCCTGATGAAGTAGGGGCCGTTTTTGAGAGATCAGGAACGTGGAAAGAAGCTTTTGGTTATGAGGCAGAAGAATATTTTATGGCATACCATTATGCTCGGGCAGTTGAATTGATCGCAAGTAACGGAATTGAAGAATACCCGTTACCTGTGTTTGTGAATGCCTGGCTTGAACAATTTCCTTGGAATCCGGGATCATATCCAAGTGGTGGGCCGATTGCAAAGGTGATACCGCTCTGGAAAGCAACTGCTCCGTCAATCTGTCTTTATGCGCCGGATATATATGTCGAGAATTTTACAGAGGTTTGTGAGGAATATACGTCTGGGAACGAAAATCCGTTATTTATTCCCGAAGCGAGAAGAGACGTCGCATCTGTGGCGAAAGTCTTTTATGCTTTTGGAAAGTATAATGCTTTGTGTTATTCCCCATTTGGCATCGAGGACTTCTTAGCTCCGCCTAAAGAAGATTCGGATTATGATCCTAGCATATTAATAAGTCTCAATATCGATTTTTCTGCATTTGATGCAACCGGAACAGGTTCCTACCTTGCACAGAGTTATAAGTTGCTCAGTAATATGCTAGGCGTTTTACAGGAGAACCGTGGAACGGGGAAAATGACAGGTTTCTTCCAAAATAATGAGCCAGGCTGCATACTGTCGTTCTCCAAATACAATTTAAAAGTCACTTATAAGCTCAAAAAAGATGGTAAACCCTATCAGGGGACTCGTCATCGAGGCCAATGATAACGAATTTTTTGTTGTAGGTATAGGTTTTACGGTTGAATTTCTACTTAAAGAAGGGGATTACAATTCAGAGTATGTTCGTATAGAGGAAGGGGCTTTTGTGCAAGACGAGTGGGTTCGTGGACGCGTGTTGAATGGAGACGAAGCAGCTTACGGATTCTCTATTGGGAGTCGCCCATCTGCACTCCGAGTAGAGCTACACTAAGTACGTTGTGATTTGAATGGAGGCCAGAATTGTGATGAAACATTCGTTTGACATTCCTGAGAGTAAATAAATCCGTTTAATAATTAATACTGACGCTAAGAATGAAGCTGATGATTAATTTGCAATTGTTCATGCATTGCTGACCCAAGGTTCAATATTAAAGGCTTGCAGCTCATTTTGGAGAACTCAGAACGACCAATTCGATGCAGGAAAGCTATGATGAAGTGATCAACGTATTGGAACTTATGGATCTGACTCGGGAAGTTTCTGTCTTTAAGGGTTCAGAAAGAGCCCTATCAGATGAAGAAGCTACATCGATGTCAGAAGGTGCAGAGTTAATTATTCGTAAAGCCCTCTCAGACGATCCGAAGCCCCTCTAGGCTATATTCCTTGATCCGATAACTGACTTGGCAGCGGTATATTTGCAGGAACCAGCAATTGCCGACAGATTGACTGCAGTATGTATTGGTGGAGGGCAATGGCCTGATCGAATATTCGAGTTCAATTTATGCAATGATATTAATGCGGCCAATATCATTTTAAATTCAAATATTCCACTATGGCTTATCCCTAATAATGTTTACGTGAGACGGATTGTAATATGAAGTGCGACACCTACTGGAAATAAATAAAAATGGCCCATGGCCGGATTCGTGTAGAATGAAGTCACTACAACAACCATTCACACAAGGAGAATCCACCATGAGCACACATCTTAGCATAATCGAACCTAGAAATCCTCCATGAGCAAGGAAAAGTTCACGAGCCATCACCAAGGAACTCGGTAGACATCCTTCAACGATCTGCCGAGAGTTAAATCGCACGGCATCTTCCAAGTACCGTGCACAACAAGCCCAGCAAGCCTACCATGAGAGGCGTAAGGCTTCGGTATCCACAGGGAAGTGGTCTATAGCTCTAGCGACTTCGCTGGAGCAAAAACTCCACAAGACGTGGTCTCCAGAGCAAATTATGGCACGTTTTCGTATGGACGGCTTACCTGTCGTTTCCTTTAAAACGATCTATCGCTGGATCTACAATGGCCGGCTGATGCGTGGTCTGCTTCAGGTACTCCGTCACAAAGGAAAGCGTCGGAAACCAGCTGAAACTCGCGGTAGATTCAGCATTGGAAAGCCTATTGCGCAGCGTCCCAGCGAAGTTCGCTCTCGTGAAACATTTGGACACTGGGAGTTAGACACGATGGTTTCGAGTCGTGGAAAAAGTAAGGGATGCGTAGCCACGCTCATTGAACGCAAGACGCGTCTATATACCGCCATACTCATGCCAGATCGAACGGCCTTGTCCATGGAAATCGCCCTCGGTGTAGCCATTTCACAGTACCCGAAGGGAACATTTCTGACCGCTACGGCAGACCGTGGCAAAGAGTTTGCTTGCTATGCAAGTGTGGAAGCAACTCATGAGCTGGACGTTTATTTTGCCGATCCATACTCATCCTGGCAACGGGGTTCCAATGAAAATGCGAACGGGCTACTTCGAGAGTTTTTTCCGAAAGGTGTGGATCTTGCTGGAGTGCAGGATGACGACCTCGCCCTCTCACTCGATTTAATCAATAACAGACCACGTAAATGTTTGGGTTGGAGAACCGCGCACGAATCCTTTTCAGAGGAACTGTCGCACTTGGCTTGACAATCCGTCGTGAATATTCGAGTTAGTATCGCGGAACTTGCCGTCAGAGTGAAACCGCATGGCAAAGTAGGGGCATATTTATATCAGCAATTGGTGGACTTCAATTTTCAGATGGGTGCGTCATTAGGGTGGCCCAAAGGTGAAATGTGGAGTTTGCGAGATACTCCAGCGGTCAGCGTCTTACTGGATGATCACGAATACGGCTATGAAATGAAACCTGCTCCAAGAATTACGAATGACATGCGATATGTGCATAACCAGAATGAGCGGTTAATCCGATGGTATCATTCTATAGATCCTCGGTTTACATTAGATGACATGTACGCCAAGCTCCAGCTTCAATTTGGTTCATAAAATATCAACAAAAAAAGCAGTTGGACATGGAGAAAATATCCTTTGTTCAGCTGCTTTTTAGATCTAAATATAAACAAATGTATGCCACCCAACCTACCGTTACTGGAAATAAAGAAAACTTGTTCGAATCTAATATTAGGAGTTTAAACTAACATAATTTCATACAATTTTTATAACAATCATACCAGTATATAGGAAACAAGAGGACTATACTCTAAAAAGAGGTTGCTAGATAAACCACTGAAAGATAATTGATAAATTGCATGTATTTGTAGTTGGATTTTTAATGATTTCAATGTGATCAAAATTGCTGAGGAGGAGTATTAATGTCTAAAAACGAAAATTCAAATCTCTCAGGTTCTAAAGTTGATTTTTTGGATCGTTCCTTTATTCAGCACCCTTTTCCAGTCTACGAGAAGCTACGTGCGGATGAACCGATTCATCGTTTTTTATTGCCGGGTGGGCATTATGCGTGGATGGTCTCACGCTATGAGGATGCCGTAAATATTCTACAAGATGGACGCTTTGTCACGAGTCATCCTCTCCAAGGACAAGCCGGGGAACAAGCTCCACATATGGAGATTATCTCGCAAAATCTACTGAGCGTGAGCCCAGAAGATCACCGACGTCTACGGCGATTAATTCAGAAGGCTTTCACACCACGTATGATTGAAAGGTTACGTGGAAGAATTGAGGAAATTAGTGATGAATTGTTAGACAAGATACTTTTATCGGGCAAACGTGAAATCGATCTAATCGAAGAATATGCTTTTCCTCTGCCGCTAATTGTTATCTGTGAAATGTTAGGTGTTCCAATAGAAGATCAAGACAAATTTCAATTGTGGTCGAATACAATTATGGAGAGCGTCAGCAACCCTCAGATGAGTCAGGAAAGTGACCTGGTCATGAAGGCTTTTGTTGACTACCTGCAAGGCTTTATCGCCGAACGTAGACAAGAGCTTAAAGATGATCTTATCAGTGATCTTATCAATGTGGAAGAGGCAGGAGACAAGCTTACAGAACAAGAACTTTATGCACTCGTGTTTGTTCTGATTATAGCTGGTCACGAGACAACAGTGAACTTGATCGGCAATGGATTGTTAGCTCTTCTAGAGCATCCAGAGCAAAAAAGGCTATTAGTAGAAGAACCTAATTTAATTAAGGCTACCGTCGAAGAAATTCTACGATTCAATGGTCCTGTAGAAGTAAGTAATGTTCGTTGGGCAACATCAAATGTTGAACTGGACGGTCATCAGATACGTCAAGGTGATATGATGTTTGTTGCTGTGGCTTCTGCGAATCGAGATGCCAAAAAGTTTGAGGAACCTGATACATTTGATATTACGCGTAAAGTTAATGACCACATTTCTTTTGGTAAAGGTGTCCATTATTGTCTTGGTGCCCCCCTTGCAAGACTTGAAGGTGAAATTGCTATAATTTCACTTCTCCAGAAACTCCCTGAGATGAAATTGAATACGAAGATTGATCTATTAGAATGGAGATCAGGTATGATTATCCGTGGCCTTAAGACGTTACCAATTACTTTTTAAAGATGAATTTCTAGTTTGAAGAGAAACAGTAGATAGTTAATTACATCCTATGGACATGCAATATCCTACAATCTTCATTATTGTATATGAAGTTTGCTTGATGTTAGGAAAGAGCCTTGGATTTAGGCTCTTTTTTCTTAAAATGTTAAATATGTTCATATCCATAAGTTGGTTCAAAAGCACTCAATGGAGAAGTACATTCCGTTTTTCCGAAACCCCTATTTTGAAAAAATTGATAACATCTTGAATAATAATAATTCTGGAAGGAACCCAGGAATGTGTTGATGCACCCACATCTTATAAGATGGCTCTAGTAGAAAGTTCAGAGTCAGATACGGCTGTGATCAAACATTCTATCGGCTCCCCTGGCAGGGTATTACGCAGCAGTTACAGTGATAACATACTCGCTATTGAACGTGCGACACCTATCTATGATGCGCTGAAAGACAGTATAAGTGGCGAAGCTAATAAGCGATGGATTTATGATGGTCACAAAGAAGAAGGCTTCGGCTGGGCAGGCCAAGTGACCGGCATGATCTGCGATATTCCAACTGTCTCCCACTTAATAGACAGAATGGTTAAAGAGGCAGAGAGCATACGTGGAAAATGGGGGAAAACAGAGTGATAAGAAATTTAGTTTCATGTGATGGTGTAGTTCACTCGTTTCAATTAGCTACTGCTAATGTTCGTTCACCGACAAGGACACAATTCATTTATATCAAGTTTAAGGAGTGTAAATTTATAAAGATTTAAATTCCTCTTGAGGATACTTTTTAACAGAGTATTGCGTAAACCCCTTCATTTAATTTGGCTCCTCAAAGAGCTATGTTAACGGGTTAGTGATATAATCGAGAGAGTTAGAAAGGAGGGATTATTTGACTATAAGTACGAGCACTATGATCACTGTAGGTGTAATGGCAGTTTTACTTATTATAGGCATCATTTTCGTGGTAAGACACTTTAAGAATCATCAACATGAGGAAGGTATCGCATATGTTATCATCATGTTTGCAGCTGAGGTTATTGCAACTTCATTCGGTACATTAGATGATAAAATATTTGCTTTTCTGAGCCACAAAGATGTAGGTACGAATTATGCCCAATTAATATCCGGATTTATTTTATTGGCGTTAGGATTATTTCTCATGTTACATAGTAAAAACAAGATGTATATTTTAAATCTAAATGGTATGTCCCATGATCGTAGAATTGACAATCATCATAAAGAGGTAGGGTTGAATCCTTTTCAGTTCAAAGAAAAGGAGGTTGATTTTGTCCGTTTGTATAATAGAAAGATGAGTAGTAAGGTAGCCAGTGAAATCATTCAAGAAATAAAGTACAAAGTCGAAGTGTTTAAACAAGAAAGCAAAGATAAAAAACGGGGATATACTGGGATTGCAGCAATTCCGTTTGTTTTGTTGGCGGGAAAGTTCTTCAATCGTTCAGTCATGAATGAGTATTTCGAGTACAATAAGTTTCAACAAGTTTACTACAGACTTACCTCAAAGAGGAGATTTCCAAGATTAACACTAGTTCAAAATGATGCCATTTCTCGTCTACGATCAGCAAACTGTAATGAAATTGCTATTGCAATTAGCATAACAGCTTCAATCAACAACGATCAATTAGCTCAGTTTACTTGTCCCCACGTTTTTCTATCTGTAACTAATCCAGATGATAATATAATTAAATACAAAGAACAGTTGAAATCATATGTGAAGACTACATATGATTTATTGATAGATGCAAATGAGAAAATTTCGCATCTAAATAAAATTCATCTTATTATTTCATCTCAAAGCTGCTTTGCATTTGAGCTTGGTCAATTGATTGAGGACACACGTATTCCTATGGTTATTAGCTATCAATACAACACACAATCTGAGCCGAAATATCCATGGGGGATAATTATTAATGGAGATCAGCAAGGCAAATACGTACAATCTTAGAAAGGGGAACTTCTATGTCCACAAGTATGTATAATGCTAGCTCAAAATTTAAAGAATTCTATGATGATCATGTCGTGCTCTCTGCCGCTGAACAAACGAATTTAAGGGAAAAGAAAAACCTAAATATAGAGAGGTTGGAATCTGGTTTAACTGAATATAATACAGATAACAATTCAGATTATAAGCTAACTAATCATAAAGTTCAGGGTAGTATGGCTATGAGTACAATCGTACAAAATGAGGAAAATGAATATGATATTGATGTAGCTATTATTTTTAACAAAGATGATCTTCCTGGCGGAACGACAGCAGCAAAAAATATTATAGTTGATGCACTAAAAAGAAAATGTAAAAGGTTTAAAACTGAACCAGAGGCGAAGACTAATTGCGTTCGTATTGAATACGCGAGTGGATACCACATTGACTTTGCAGTGTACCGTAAATCAGAGGATGAAGATGGAAATAATGTGTATGAACACTGTGGAAGTGAATGGCGGAACCGTGATCCAGAAGTAATTACAAACTGGTTCAATAAGAGTAACAAAGATAATAACGGGAATGTTCGTATTGTTGTTCGATTACTAAAAATGTTTTGTAAATCAAAAAGTGGTTGGTCAATGCCAGGTGGATTGATTCAATCTGTACTTGTTGAAGAGTGTATAGAGTCTAAAGATAGAATTGATGAGACCTTCTACTACACAATCACAAAAATACGAGATCGACTTGAAGAAAACAAAGAAGTATATAATCCAACTAACAATGAAACAAGCCTGTTGTTTAATGCAAAAGACCATCAGAAAGTCAAAAATCTGTATACTCGTTTAAAAAGTTACATAAGTAAGCTTGATGTGTTGTTTAAAACTGTATGTACTGAAAAGGAAGCTTTAAATGCATGGAAAGAATTTTTCAATCATAATTATTGGGGTGAACTTATTACAGAGTCTGCTGAAAATCGGACTATACTATCAAAAAGAATGTATGGAAACTACTCTGTAACCATTGTAGCGATGGTAGAATGGCATCCAGGTCAATATATACCTCTTAATGAAGTGTTAGGTCCTATTCCGAAAGGGAAGAGTATACGCTTTACTGCCAAGCCCAATATATTTGATTTTTCAAGAATTGAGTGGGAAGTAAGAAATAACGGTGATGAATGTGTTGAACTGGATGATCTAGGGCATGTATCTGAAGGAGTCAGCGTAACAGAGAACACCGCATACAGAGGTGGTCATAGGATGATTTGTCGTGTGTACCGTAATGGTAGTGTTGTTTGTGAAAACGAAGTAAGGATTCAAATTAAATAAATGGTGCACATATATCACAGTATATCTACGCTTAGATTTTTTTATAAACTGCTGGAGAAAAAATGAATATTCCGTAAATCTAACAAACTGAGAGCTGCTACTAGCAGCTTTTTTTGTATAAATGAAGAGGAGAATTACAATCATGTTGTCTTATAATTATTGTTAAATGAAATATTTGTTTAAATATTTCCTTCGATCTTAATTTGTCTTAAATCAAAGGAGGATGAGGATTATGAAAGAATTCATAGAAAAATATGCATTGTATAGTTATGAACGTCTCCAATTGCAGCAACCTCAATTAGTAGTGAAATGGTTATATAAACAGCAAAGCTGGTATTATATTCTATGTGATAATCTTAATACTGTTCCGATGAAAAGTGCGTATACTGATATCACTAAAACTTTTGACAGAGAAATTAGAGTTATGGGTTGCCCAGTTAAATTAGTGACTGAGTTACCTAATCTAGCTCAAAAAATTAATGAGCGATCTCAAAAAGATATAATTAATTTGGTAGGTAATCCTTTAACAATAAATGATTTCAATATCCAACTATCATTGAATTTACCAAAAAAACTTTCTTCAGTATGGGTAGATTATGATCATAAAACTGAAATGTGGAAAGTTATGAGTGTTGAGGTTCTCTCGGCTAATGAGTGTGAGGTAGTTAAATACCATATATCAAAACTATGTGGTTATGAAATAGAGGTTTATTTCACTCAGCGAGAGCACCTTAAAAATGAACAACAGTTAGCTAATACAAGTTTTGAAGGTATAACACTTGCTGTCAGTAAACATTCAACATTAAATTATTCTAAAGAATTACTTAGCAAGTGGGAAGAAGATGAGGAGAAGTGGTTACAAAATAGGGAAGAATTATTTTGGAGTGATTCAAATGAACTTATTAAACAGAATTACAATCAATCGGCTTGTCTTGTAAATGGAAGTTTGGGAGAAGCAAATGATATAAGAAATTACTTAACACTGTTTAAAGAAATAAATATAATAATTCCGCAAGAATGGATTCATGAGAAATTTTTCAGTGATTTGGGTGTTAATGAAGTTGATCTGCTCAGGCTAATTGAAATGAATAGAATAAAGCTAATTCTTCCTCATTCTATTAATTATTACAAAATGAATTTTTTAGAGAAAGTCATTGCTGTAAACCCAAAAAGTTTGATGCTCAGTAGAGAATTAGCATGTAACACATTGAGAAATCAAAGGATAAGAAATCCCTTTACATTTCTTCCTTTCAATACAGAGGAAAAGAGAAAATTCCTATCATCCCTTTTAGAATTAGGAAATAGTCTAAATATATATGAAAATGGTACTGAATATAAATGGGTTGAAAGCTTAGCGTTAGGCTTGTCGAATTCATGGAGTCAGATGTATGAATTACTTGCTATGAATGGAGCGTTGGGAACGTATGTAACAGGGCTAGGACCTTTTATTCATAATACAATTAAATCTCTGACAGGTAATGATTACGAATTAGAAATAATAGAAGCAGCAAATTCAATTGAGTGGGCTGCAGCGAATAACGCGGTTCTTTGCCCGGTAGGGCCATTAGCAAGAAATGAAGAGAATTTAGCGTATCTATACTCTGGTGTAAACAGAAATTGGAATTTTGAAATAGCCACATCTCCTAATTTAATTACTGATGGAATACTTACTATATCTAAACATGTTCCAGTACTTGAAATAGCAGAGGCATTTGAAGGAAATGAGATAGAAAAATTGCGGAAACTAATTATGAAATTATCTCATAACCAAACAAAAGATCAAATAACCGAGACAATAGCAAGGTTTAATGCCAGTGTGAAACACTTCGAAAAAAATAAAAAAAGATTAGACGTATGGGATGTGAGGGGCGTTACGCTTGATTCTATAATTGAACTAACTAATTCTACTGTACCTTTTGCTGGTTTTATTACAAAACAATTGGGGAGGATAGCAGAATATATCGGATCAAAGAATGAAGGAGTGGAGACAGTACTAAGGAGAATTGAGGCTAAAATGTCTCGCACTTCTCCAGATGTAATCTTAGTTAGCCGTGCACGTGATAAAATCAAGGATATGTTATAAACATTACTTAGTCAGCGGAATAATCTCATTTTATAGTATAGAAGAGATATGTTTATCCTATACTACGATATAAAAAAAACTAAATTATGATATAAAAACACGTTATATCAAATGATTTTAGTCTCAATTGATGATATAAACCACAGCAGTATGAAGTTGTGTATATGCACATAATGCGTTTTTGATATTTAAAGATCAAAAAGCCGCCAAAGGCGGCTTTTCTTGTGTTTATTTTTCCGTTCCGTTTGCTAACTATAGATCAATCACTTTTGTTGCAATATTGGCGCAGAATTCACTGTCGTGCTCTACAAAGAGAAGTGTTGGCGCAAACTCTAGCAGCAAATCTTCAATTTGCATACGCGATATAACATCCACGAAATTGAGTGGTTCATCCCAGATGTGCATGTGAGCTTGCTCACTGAGACTTTTGGCAATGAGTACTTTCTTTTTCTGCCCGGCGCTAAAGCTTGAAATATCCTTCTCCAATTGTAGTCTGGAAAAATCGAGTTTTCTCAGAATGGATTTAAACAGGCTCTCATCAATTCTCTGATTAAACGCATACTCAGATAAATTACCGCTAAGATCGGACGTATCCTGCGACACATAGGAGATTTTGAGCTGAGGATCTTTGCGACAAAGACCTGTATATGAAATATTCTCACCACAGATCAATTTAAGCAGGCTTGATTTACCCGATCCATTCTTACCGTATAGAGCAATACGATCTCCTCTTTCAATCGTAAAGCTTACATCGGTACACACCGTATTAGAGCCGTATGCGATCGTTACATTCTCTAATTCGACCAGTTCATTCTTGTGAAAATCGAGCTGATGAATCTGTAAACGTTCTGCGCTTTCCAGATTTTTAAGTAGTTTAGACTTTTCTTGGATGGCAGATTGCTGTCTCTGTTCGATGTTTTTGGAACGTTTCATCATCTTGGCAGCCTTGTGTCCGATATATCCTTTATCTACTTTGGAACCAGAATTTCTGGTGCCATTCTTGCTCTTCTCCACTTCATGCGACCATCCACCCGTCCGTTTGGCTGAGTCGGATAAACGCTTGATATCCTTCATTAGTTTCTCATTACTGGCGAGTTCGAACTGATCTTGTCTTCTTTTGTTCTCCCACCAAGCGGAGAAATTCCCCTTTTGAATCTCGATGTTTGTCTTGTTGATGGACAAGATATGATCTACACAGTGATCCAGGAAAGATCGATCGTGAGATACCAAGATAAACCCACTTTTATTACGAAGATACTCACTCACGATTTTCCGCGCATGCAGATCCAGATGGTTAGTGGGCTCATCGATAAGCAGAAATTGATTATCCTTCAGGAACAAGGCTGCAAGCATGACTTTGGTCTGTTCCCCCTGAGATAAGGAATCGAAAGTCCGATATAGAATATCTTCCGATACTTTCAACAGGTTAAGCTCACGCGCGAGTTGCCAATGTAGATAGTCAGGATAAATGTCCTCGACGACATCGAGGGTCATCATACTCTTATCCTTTACCTGGAAAGGGAAGTATTCGAAGTCAACCTGCGCTGAGATCTGCCCACTGTACTCGTATTTACCAAGCAGCAATTGCAGAAAAGTTGTTTTGCCTCTCCCGTTCCTGCCGGTAAATCCTAATTTCCAATCGGTGTCTAGCTGAAAGCTTACATGTTCAAATATATTATCGTAACTGCCATCATAGGCGAAGGTAAGGTTAGTAACGTTAATTAACGACATAAAGATCATCCTTTTTATGTGAAATATAAAAGTTAGTCCGGCAGAGTAGCTACCATGACATGGATTGCTTCACTTTTACATTTGAACATAATCAGAATTTCAGATTGTCTCTGAAATGAATGACTTTATCTAATGTTTGAGAAATTTTTAGGTTAGTCAAAATTTTCCGAATATCCTTAGATGAAAAACACAAAAAAGGCCCATTCTCCGGTGCCTTTTTTGCGTAACATCAGCCTAAATATACGTTGAAGATACATGACGACTAAAGTTTAGCGCCAGGTGTTCTCTATATATAGGAGGATAAAGTGCCGGATTCTGATTAGTTATGTTGTGAACCATGCCAATGTTGATGTTTGCTGACAGGTTCACATAAACATCTACGATTTCTAATTCAGTCATCACACGATCCCCTTTAAAAGCTTAACAATTTAATACAGAGAACGTAACATGGATTATAACTAGGGTCAAGGTATGAGTGTCCTGCTACCGTAAGGGAGGACGAAAATTCTATCACTTGATCCTCCGAACTACTACAGATTGTAATGGTTATAAAATTTCAATCTGTAGTAGTTCGTCAGCAGTACAGGAACTTATCAACGTCAAATTATTTAATTTACGGCTGTTTAAAAGCAACAAATGAAATATAAAAGGCTGAAATAATTCTTTACTGTTCGTTCTAGAAATGATATGCTAACAGCAAGTTAGATCTAACTGTTTTTTTTGCACATTAAAGAACGATCGTTCTAAAAACTAAATTACACTAATCCAAAGAATAAGAGGGAGAGAATATCATGAAATACACTGTAATTACAGGAGCAAGTTCAGGCATTGGATATGAAACGGCGTTGGCATTTGCAGCACGTGGTAAAAACCTGATTTTGGTAGCCAGAAGATTAGATAAGCTGGAAGAGCTTCAATCAACCATTCAAGGTATTGATCCTAAAGTAAATGTTATCGTTCAACAAAGTGACCTGTCTGTAACCACAGAGGCGTACGCACTTTATAACAATTTGAAGCAATATGAAATTGAAACGTGGATCAACAATGCAGGGCTTGGAGAAGGATCAGTCATTGCTGAACAGAATTTGGATAAAGTGGAGACCATGCTGCGTGTTAATATCGAATCTTTGACCATTCTCTCTACATTGTATGTACGAGATTATGCGGATGTCGAAGGTACTCAATTGATTAACGTCTCTTCCGCACTCGGATATGCAATTGCAGTGGGCAGTGTTGCGTATTCTGCATCAAAATACTACGTTAGTGCCTTTACAGAAGGTCTTGCCAAAGAACTGGAGCTGAAAGGTGCAAAGCTAAAAGCGAAGATTTTGGCACCAGCGATCACGGAAACAGAGTTCGTGCAAAAATCAATAGATGCTGAAGCTTTTGATTACAAAGCAAATATGCCTAAGTATCACACAGCCAAAGAAATGGCTGGATTCATGATGGATCTCTATGAACATGATGACGTAGTCGTAGGAATTGTAGATCAGAACTATGATTTCCACTTGAGAGGCGCAATATATCCAGTTATTTCAGAATTAAGTTAATTATCATAAATGTAAATTCAATAAATTAGTAATAAAGAGGAGTGTTTTAATTGGAAAAGATCTGGAGTAAAACGAAAATTGGCAATATGGAACTGCCTCATCGACTAGCGATGGCACCCATGACACGCAGTCGAGCACAAGAAGATGGTACACCTGGAGAATTGGCGGCACTTTATTATGCTCAGCGTGCAACTATGGGACTCTTGATAACGGAAGGTGCACAGCCTTCTGATGACGGACAAGGTTATTTGTGGTCACCTGGTATCTATACGGATAAGCATATTGAAGGATGGAAAAAAGTAACGGACGCTGTGCATGAAGCTGGCGGATATGTATACATCCAATTAATGCATGCCGGCCGAATGTCACATCCGGACAATACCCCGCATCATCGTCAACCGGTCGCTCCATCTGCAATCGCACCGGGTGTAGAAATGTTTACGGCCACAGGCATGCAGGATATCCCTGTTCCCCGGAAATTGAGTCAAGAGGATATTCAAACCACCATCGAAGATTTCCGAAAAGCTGCAGCTGCGGCGATCAAAGCAGGGGCGGACGGTGTTGAAATTCATGGAGCTAATGGATATTTGATCAATCAATTTTTAGGAGAGAATTCGAACACACGCACAGATGAGTATGGTGGATCTATCGAAAATCGTGCTCGCTTCGCGATTGAAGTAACGAAGGCCATCGTGGAGGAAATAGGCGCAGCACGAACAGGATTCCGTATTTCGCCAGGGACACCGCTGGGTGGAATTCAGGATGGTGAACAGGGTCCTGATCTGTATCGCTACCTTGTGAAGGAATTAGCTCAATTGGATCTAGCGTACCTTCATATCATGCATCTTGGAAATGAGAATCTTCTGCATGACATTCGTTCGATCTGGCAAAATCCATTATTGGTCAATCGGGCTGGAAGAACGTTGGAGGATCTCAGTGTAGATTTAGATCGCGGTCTGGCTGATCTGGTTCCAGTGGGTGTATGGTCTTTGGCTAATCCAGATTTAGTGGCACGACTTCAACAAGTTGCGCAACTAAATGAAGCAGATTCAACAACATTCTTTGGTTCGGGAAGTAAGGGCTACACAGATTATCCTACGTTGGAAGAATTAAAGTCGCAAGAGGGGCTACACTAGCACAAAGCATGTAACGTGATGTGGCGTACAACTGAACATTGTGCGCCATGTTCCTAGTCTATAAACAAAGGAAGAAGATGAAGGATGAGAGCAGCCCAAATACAGAAATACTCCAAAAAAATCCAAGTGAGAATCAATGATATTGACGTACCACAGATCCACGGCCATGAGGTTCTTATCAAAGTAAAAGCTGCGGGTGTAAATCCGCTGGATATTTTAAATATGAATGGCAGTGTTCGGATGATTGCCGACTATACGTTACCTTTAACTTTAGGGAATGAACTATCAGGTGTCATTGAAGCCGTTGGTGATGATGTGTTGAATTTTAAAGTGGGTGATTCGGTGTATACCCGGTTGCCTTTGAATAAAATTGGTGCTTTTGCAGAATATGCGGCTGTGCATGAGGATGCATTATCCTTAATGCCAGAAAATCTATCTTTTATCGAAGCTGCTGCCGTGCCCCTTACGGCCTTGACCGCGTATCAAGCATTGCATGATGTACTCCGGGCTGAACCGAACAAAAAACTGTTTATTCCTGGAGGAACCGGGGGATTCGGAGCGATGGCCATACCGATTGCCAAGTCCATGGGTTTAACGGTTATTACAAGTGGCAGCGAGAGAGGCAGAGCACGTACACTATCAATTGGAGCAGATCAATTCATTAATTATAAGACGGAGCATTATGCTGATATTCTGTCGGATATCGATTATGTAATTGATACCTTGGGTGCGAATGAAATCAAAGCCGAACTGAGCATTTTGAAGCCACAGGGCAAATTAGTTTCGTTGAAAGCGGGACCTAATTATCGTTTTGCAGTGGACAGTCATTTTCCGATGTGGAAAAAAGCATTGTTTGGTCTTGTAGGTGCACGTCTGGATTCTCTAGCGCGTAAGAATCAAAATGAATATCGCTTTATGTTCGTGCATTCCAGTGGCAGTCAGTTACAAGGAATCACAACCCTTATAGAAAAAGAAGGTATCAAGCCCTCCATTGATTCAACGTATACGTTTGATGACATTGAAAAGGCATTAATTAAAGTATCCACGGGTCACTCCCAGGGTAAAGTAATTCTGACCTTTTAAATACCCAACGAGAACATATTATTCCAGGTTTGTTTTCTGAACAGGAGGGAAGCTAATGGCGAGAAGCAAAGAGTTTGAAGAGTCTGTTGTACTAGATAAAGCGATGAGACTTTTTTGGGAACAAGGCTATGAGAATACGTCTATGACGGATCTGGTCAATCATATGGGAATTCATCGTAGAAGCTTGTATGACACATTTGGCGACAAACATACCTTGTTTCTAAAGTCAGTAGATCTGTATGATCAGAAAATGAGCTTCGCCCTTGCAACAGGCGTAAAGTATTCTCAGACCGCAACGGAAGCACTTCAGTTTATATTTTCTTCTTTAATTTATGGAGAAGAGCATGCAGCATCAGGCTGCTTGCTCGTTAATTCGACGGTAGAATTAGCCGCAAGGGATGACGATATGAACAACCGATCGATTGAGATGTTTGCAAATACAGAGAATCTAATCCAGGACATTATTTTGTGGGGACAACAAGAAGGTGAATTCACAGCGGAGTACAACGCCGAGGAATTGGCGGAATATCTGCATAATGTAGGCGTTGGGCTAAGGGTGATGGTCAAGACTTCGATGACCAAGGAGAAACTGCTTCGTATTGCTATTCTATCCATGGATCACATACTGAAGTAGTCTATATTTTATCTCTATATTAGAATGATTATTCTAATATCAGCATTTCATTTAAACACATTTGATAGAAAGAGAGGCAGGCAGCAACATGAGAAAGACAGTTCTAATTACAGGGGTATCGGGTGGGATCGGTAAAGAGTTAGCAGATCGGTTTGCCAAAGGTGGACATCACATTGTATTGGTCGCTCGCAGCGAGGATAAAATCTTGGATCTTGCACAGGAGTATCGGAAAAAATACGGCATTCAGGCGAAGGTTATTGCTAAAGATATAGCGGCACCTAGGGTACCTCAGGAGATCTTCAATGAACTAAAGGAAAAGGAAATTGTTGTTGACTATCTTGTCAACAATGCAGGTTTCGGTCTATTCGGGACATTTATGGAGACGGATATGGAACAAGAAGTCAATATGATTGATGTCAATATCAAGGCATTAACCGTCATGACGAAGTTGTTTTTGCCAGGTATGATCCAACGTGGATACGGTGGCGTGATGAATGTGGCTTCGTTGGTAGGGTTTTTCCCTGGACCGATGATGTCGGTATATTATGCAACAAAGGCATACGTGTTATCATTCACCGAAGCTTTGGAAAATGAAGTAAGCGGAACTGGTGTTACGGTGACCGCACTATGTCCAGGCCTGACATCCACCGGATTTGTTGATCGTTCGGGTATGGGGGTTTCGAAGATGCTGCAGGGTCCGATCATGGAAGCGGGACAGGTGGCGGAAGAAGGATATCAAGGATTTTTGCGTGGCAAGACGTTAATTATGCCTGGTGCTCGGAACCGATTCATTGCCTTTATGCCACGCTTGTTACCGCGTAAGATGATGACTCGCGTGATTAGATCCTCACAAGACAAGACAGGACATTAAACTTTAAAAAAAGGAGCTGGTTGAGATGATTTTTTATGATTCCCCTCAAGCAACCGTTACATGGAATGAAGAAAAGAAGGTCGTTGTTTTGCAATGGAAGAGCTTTGCGAAAGGTGAACCATATCGTACACCACTAAATAAAGTGTTGGAGTTAGCGGTGCAAAAACGCACGAATAAGGCGTTGTACGATAGCCGTCACTTGGCCGTTATTTCGCCAGATGACCAAGAGTGGGTTGCAAAAGATTGGTATCCGAGATCAAAGGAAGCAGGAATTAAGTATTCAGCATTGCTTGTACCTCATAAGGCGATAGCTAAATCAAGTGCAAACCGAATGCTCTCTGGAATGGATATATCCAATCCATCTGAAGAATTCAATGACATAGACGAGGCTTTTTCTTGGCTGGCATCCGTAAAATGAGAAGGTAACAAAACACATATGCATAAGTCAATGGTGTGCTGTAGTCATAATGCAATCAGGTTTCCCTCATTTCTCTCGTTTCACTCTGTCCTTCATCTTCCTTCTTACGACAAATATACACAAAAACAGGAGGGAAGCTGAAGGGCTCAAATTGGATTTTTTCAATCTCGAATAGTTCAGCTAATCGTTTTTTCATATGAAGTGAGTACTGGTATAACACGAACATACCTCCAGGTCGGAGCGCTGTATGGATTTGTGACAGGATGTTTTGTCTCATTTCTCTGGAAAAATTAAAAAAGGGCAGTCCGCAAATGATACAATCCAACTGGTGCACATTTTCTTGCTGGATCCTTTTTAATAGATAGGATGCATTCGAATGGAACATGAATTCAGGATATGTTTTCTTCAGATTACTTCTCATTTTGGGGTCTCTCTCAAATAAAAACACGGTTGCAGATTGCGGCAATTGCTCTCTCATGAGACGTGTGATAGCTCCTGTTCCTGGCCCCAGCTCAGCAATGGTTCTAATCTCATCCCACCTTACAGACTGGACGATTTTGTGGGCTAGAAATTTGGAAGTGGGTAGGACACTTCCCACTCGTTTGGGGTTCTTTAAGAATCCTTGTAGGAAAAGAAGGGGTTCGGGTGTTTTCATCGCGGTATCCTCCATTGTTGAATTCATGATGTATCACTTGATGTTAGAAGGCAAGCTTAATTGGAACGTAAATAAGTTGTGGGTATGTTGAAGTGTCAAGGTGCCCTGATGTAACTCCGCAATATTTCTTGCAATCGAAAGACCCAGACCAGACCCTGTTTGAATGCCTTCGCTGCTTCGAGAGTAATCAACCTTATAAAAGCGATCAAACAATTTATCTTTTTGCTCCGTTGTGAGCGGTGCACCTTTATTCTCGACTTGGATGGTAATCTGCTCATGATGCACACTCATTCGAATATGAATCACACCGGGTTTAAAGGAGTACTTCAGGGCGTTAATGAGAAGATTATCGATAGCGCGCGCAATCTTATCACTATCCACGTAGGCCATAATTGGGGTATTACCGATCTCTTTCTCGATATGAATACCATTCTCCTGAGCTAAAGGTTCGAATTCAAACAACAACTGGTCTAAGAGCTGATATAGGTCAACCTTTTTCAGATCCAATTGGGTATCTACTGAGGTCAGACGTGTGTATTCGAATAAATCATCAAGTAGCTTCTTTAAATGCGTTGCTTTGTTATAGGTGTTCTGAATGAAGCGGTCATACTCTGCTTTGTCTTGAAAGGATTCTGTTCTAAGAAGCTCAATATATCCGATTATGCTGGTAAGCGGTGTGCGTAGGTCATGAGAGATACCCGTAATCATGTCCATCTTGGATTTCTCCAACTCACGTTCTTTGATCATTTGTAGCTGCAACTGTTCAGTCATGTGATTAATGTTGGAAGCGACTCGACCCAGCTCATCTTGTCGATTAACGGGTACCCGGTAGTCCAGATTACCCTCAGATATGAATTGAAGCCCTTGCTCTAATGTAATGAGATCTTTCACAATTTTGCGTGTGGAAAACAAAAAAATTAACGTGAAAATTACGATGAAGATTGGTGTTAGAACGTAAGGAAAGATGTAGAGAAGCGATGGCCAATTAAATCTTTCACTAATTTTTGCGGCACCTATGATCAACATATTATTTACACCGACAGAGCCAACAAACGAAATCAATAAACTGATCAACATTCGATATAGGATGTTAATCTGTATCTTTTTTCTAAACTGTGGTAATCGTTTAATCAATTTTATAGCCCACTCCCCATACTGTTTTAATATACTGAGGTTCTCTCGGGTTCATTTCCAGCTTTTCTCTTAGATTACGAATATGAACCATCACCGTATTATCCGAATATCCGTAAGGTTCTTTCCACACGGTTTCGTAAATCTTCTCGGAGCTAAATACTTGTCCAGGATGGCTGGCAAGCAACACTAGAATGGAAAACTCCAGTGGAGTTAGTGAAATGTCATTCTCTTTGAGCTTCACAGAATGTTTACTTGTATCAATAACAAGATCCTTAATTAGGATAAGAGAATTGAATTCTGCTTTGCCAATCAGTGTTTGACGCCGAAGCTGAGCCTTAACACGAGCCAGTAATTCTAATGGATTAAACGGTTTGACCATGTAATCGTCAGCCCCGGTAGTCAGCCCCGTTATTTTATCAATGTCTTCTTCCTTGGCGGATAACATAATAATGGGAGTGGTGGATACTTCTCTTATTTTGAAGCAGGCTTTAATTCCGTCCATAACGGGCATCATAACATCCAGTATAACGAGCTGTACTGATGTTGTTTTGATAATATTTAGAGCTTCTTCACCATTGGCTGCTTCAATGACGTGATATCCTTCGTTACGTAAATAGACATGAATGACATCTCGGATATCGGGTTCATCATCAACAACGAGAACGGTACTCATACTTCAACACTCCTTTTATGACCTGTTATAAATAAAATCAATATTCCTTATAGAGAGGATAACACCAGTGTAAGCGATAGCCCAGGATGTTTAAATTGTTTCCTTTTTGCGACAGACATAAACGAACGCAGGAGGGATATTCATAGGCACTAATTCTATTTTTTCGATGATAAAGTGTTCAGATAATGTTTTTCTCATTTGAAGTGAATATTGAAAGGCGATAAATAACCCTCCAGGTTTGAGTGCCTTATGGATCTGTTCTACCAACGTATTTCTTAATTCAGGCTCAAAGTTGAAGAAAGGCAACCCACTAAAAATATAATCCAGTTGCTGAACGCCTTCTTGATTCATGGACTCTACTAATCGAGCTGCATCTGGATAACAGGAGAATTGCGGGTATGTGATGTGCAGATTATTCCTCATCGTTTCGTTCATCTCAAACAATAATACTTTGGTACGATCCTGCGCCTGTTGATGAATATAACGTGTGATGGCACCTGTACCTGATCCGAGTTCGGCGACTGCTTTTGCCTCTAGCCAAGAAGCTTGATTCACCATTTTGTTGGCGAGAAACCGGGAGCTGGGTATGATGCTGCCAACATGTTTAGGACTTTGAAGAAAGCTCTTCAGAAATAAAACAGGGTTATTAGAATTCAATTTGGGTTCCTCCATGCAAGTCATGATATGTGATTCAATCCGGTCAAAAATGAAATAATTGAAGCGTAGATAAGATGGGAGCGCCAAAGTAGGTTCCAGCCGTAAAATAGGTTATGCTCCAAAGTAAAGCACTGGAATATGAGATGAGAGCAAATTTTCTATACTGTACGCCGCTCAGTCCAATGACCAAAGGGAGAACATACCGTACGATTGGGATGAACAAACCAATACACATCGCCCAATTGCCGCGATTATTCAGAATCAGTTCTGCCTTGACGAAGTGCTTGTTATGTTGAAATCTGTGTTTTATCTTGGATCCAAATAACTTTCCTGCAAAATAAGCGAAGGTAATGGCCGTTAATAGTCCTGATAAAATACAGAAGTATGTGATCCATGAATTGATAACACCCGTGTGGCTCAAAATGGCACCGCTGATAATTGTGATCTCATTCGGGATTGGAATGCCGAAAGGCCCTAACGAGAAGGCAAAATAAAAAATCAGATATCCATGCTGCTGAAGTAACTCTAAGATCGTATTACTGATCATTGTTTTGCCTCCTCTCTTGTCGATATAGCAATCATAGTGAAAAAAACTAAGGAATTAATGAGTATATTTCTGAAGAAAATCTAAAGAATACATAAGTAAAACCAAACAACTACACAGAAAAAAAGCCCTGCCAAGTACTGGCAAGACTTGATAGTGTGGATAGTCAGGAGCATTGATGAAGTGGCAAAGTCACAATCATAATGTTGTTCTCGTCATTTAATGTTAACGTGCCACCTTGCAATTTGATCATCGTTCTGGCGATATGAAGACCCATTGCAGTTCTGGTATATATATCTGATGCATTGCTAGATGATCTATGCTGCTGCGTATGATCTATATGCTCACTGTTTTCATTAGAATGGGAGTAGAGATTGCCTTCAATTCCAATGATGAGCTGCCTGTGATCTATTTTGAAGATTAGGCGAATGATGCCTGGATGAGCAGAGTGTTTGAGCACATGATACAGCAGATTATGGAGTGCCATTTCTATTTTTTCATGGTCGATACAGGCCATAACAGGAGAAGGCGGAAATTCTTTTTCCACCATAAAGTCATCCTCACGCGCTATCGATATGAAGTCAGCAGTGATTCGCTTCATAAGATGAACTACTTCGGTTTCTTTTAAATTCAACTGGTGATCATGAGAGGATAGTCGGGCATGTTGGATTAAATCATTCATTAGATTTCGAAATTGAAAGGCTGCTGTATGTGTTTCGTGTACAATTCGCATATAATCTTCTTGGTTCGGAACTGATTTAGATTTTAATAACTCCATGTTTTGAATTATTCCTTTTAGAGGTGCGTAAAGCTCATTGGATATGCCTTCAATCCATTCCCTTTTGGCGGTCTCGCGCTCACGTTCCCCGATCATTTGTTCCTGTAATTGCTCCACTATGGAATGAAGTTGAGACGAAATTTTTCTTAATTCAACAAGCTGAAATGGAGGCACCCGGTAGCTCAAGTCCCCTCCCGAGATGATGTGTATCGCGTTGTCCAAAGTGGCAATTTCTTTAACAATACGATGGGTCAGAATAAAAAAGGATATGACAAAAAAAGTAGTAAATAGGATAGGAACAAGGTATGTCAGATGAAATTGGAACAGATACAGCTTGGCTAGATGATGAAATGCGGTAAGTGGCAGCAGGGATATGAAGGTCATGAGAAAGGCTATCAGAAAACTGAAACCAGAACGGATAAGGATATGGAATCGAATACTATGCTTGCGATAAATCCATGGAAATTCTGTCACCGTTCATCTCACTCCAATCGAATCGATTTAACACGGGTTGAGAGTGAATAGAGGGTTATTCCAGCCAATCGGAAACAAAGCTCTCCAACCAGGATTCCACCTGCAATATCTACGACGACATGTTGTTTCACCAGTACGGTAGACATCATAATAAGAATGGAGAGGGTGGAAGTCATCGTCCATATCACTCGTCCAAATACTTGGGTTCCTCTAAGGATCAGATAACTGGTGAGCACATGAATACTCGGAAAACAGTTGTAGGGTTGATCGTTAAGGTAGATGTAATTAACCATCATGTAAAGAAAGCCTTCTTCACCCTGGATGTTTGGGCGCTCAATCGCTGTCTGGAACAGAGCGAAGAAGACGTATGAGATCACCAGACCGCTGCAAAGTGCAATTAGCGTTTGAAAATAGGTTCGCTTGTCCTTGAATGCAAGTGCTATTAATGCACCTGTAATGAACGGGTACCATAATACATAAGGAATGATAAAAGATGGGACAAAGGGGATCATGGGATCGAGTGTTGTTGCAAGACTATAGACATGATCCCCCGGTCGATTTAGTATACCGTAGAAAATATTTAATAGTGGAACTGCTGCTAGCCAAAGCAGGGAAAGCCAGGTTGATTTAGTGGAGGACTGACTGAAACGGTTCAAGTGCTCAACTCCTATACAGATTTATCAATGTATCGGGTTCAAGAGAAATATCATTCTGGACAACGGGATACCAAGCGGACAAGATCAAGTGTAAGCATGGGAAGTGCCATCCCTGAAGGATAAGCTAAATATCGTGAGTGCCATTCCGGAGAGAATTTTTCTTTGTACCGACGCAATCCTTCAAATCCATACCAGTACCCACCATATTGGAAGACCAGACGAGCTAATTTTTCTTCACGATGTGAGTTCTGATTCTCACCGACGCTGGAGAGAGGGGACATTCCGAGATTAAAGTAAGAATAACCTTGTTCTTTGGCCCATTCGATCAATCGTACAAATAGCACATCCATCGTGCCGTTTGGTGTATCATTCAGATGGCGCATCAAGTCAATAGAGATGACCTGATTACGACTATAGGATGGAGCGAGTGTTGCAAAGGCCAGAATACGGCCTTGTGCATTACGAAGTAGTGTTAAGGGTGATCGCTGGATATAGGCTTCGTTGAACCACCCTAATGAGTACGTTTTTTCTTTACGATCGCCAAGCCACTCGTCCGAAATCTGACGCAATTCAGATAGTAACTCTGATGTATATGGCGGGGATAATACTTCAAAGATCTGTCCTTCGCGATCTGATTTATTTATAGCTGTGCGTAAGTTTTGTTTGCTTTTCCCACTTAATGTAAAGATATCTAGAGGTACTAAAGCTTCTTCGCCTAATTTAAAAAATTTATAGCCATTCTCATGATAGATGGATAGATATTCAGGTGTGGCCTGATAAAAAACAATGGTCAATGCATAGTGATGCGCATAGTTCTGAAATTCTTGAATCGCAGCACCAACAAGGTTTTTATTGCCGATTGGATCACCAAGTACAATGAGTTTCTGACGTACTTGAGCGTAGGGAATCAGAACCTGATCATTTTGAGCCCAGTAAAAATTTTTGTCACCCAGATAGAGGAGATGCGTTAACAGATTACCCTCTTCTGTGGCGATAAACTGAGTGAATTTCTCGATATCTTCTTCAGCAGGGCGCATTTCTGTATAGACAGACGGACGCAATGTGAAGACAAAAGCCAGCACAATTAAAGCCCCCATTAACCCACCAAGCGCTGTTAATACATAATCATGAGGGTGCAGCACCCATTCTTGAGCCGGCAGAGGCAAATGTTGCAGAATAGCTGGATGTAGATGTGAACCTATAATGTAATACGACAACGATGAGACTAGAGCAAGAATCGTCCAGATCCAGAAGCTGCGTGCAGATATACGGACACTTTCTCGATTAAACTGAGTAGGGGATATCCACAGAATGAAAGCCACGGTCAGTAAAATAAGAGCTTCTTCGTAATCAAAGCCTTTGGCAAATGTGAAAATAGCTCCTGCTGATAACAAAGCTCCAGTCCATAAGTAAGCTCGGCGAATACGCATGGATATCCCTCGTGAGATGACGATAAGCATGATACCGATGGTTACGGACAATTGTTCAGATAAGCGCATCAGCGATAAAGGTAACAGATGTTCCATGAAGCGCAAGCGATTCATAAGGCCTGGTGTAACCGCAGAGAATAGTAGAAGGACACCGCTAGCAAATACGAGCTTGCCAAGCACCCATGCACCCAGATCACTAAGCAAATTGAAACGGGACGGCCAATTCCAGAATCTGTCCCAAATGTTACGTATAGCATTGAAACAAGTCTTCATCATTTCAAGCCATTGCTCACGGTTTGGGCTCATCTCAAGCCCAGCCAACAACAGACCGATGAGCCAAGGAATGACAAAGTAAAACATGCGGAACAACAACAAAATCATTAGTGCTCGTGAAGGCTCAACACCTAATGTTTGCAGCCCAAGCAGCGCGATCAGATCAAAGGCACCAATGCCGCCTGGAGCCATACTAATGATTCCCGCAATGGCGGCTACAACGTATACCCCGAATACTGGAGCGAACGGTAAGGGATGCATATCAGAAAAAGCAAACAACCAAAATAATGTTCCAGCACATGCCCATTCCAGAACAGAGCAACCGAGTGAAGCAATAACCATGTTCCAAGGTAGCTTTCCATTGCCTTTATTAAACCATTTTGCGAATAGGGAGGATCGTTGCATGAGTAAGAAAAATGGCAAGTATAATGCAACTCCCCATACGCCGAGCCGAAGCCAGGGATGTTGTTCAAGTAGTGGTTCTACAGGAAAAATACCGATTAGTGCAAGACCACCCAGCAAGGACAGACCTACTAATAAGATAGGTGATAAAAAAAGGACAGCAGCCCCCATTGTTTTCATCGGAATACCGCTTTTCTTATAAAGAAATGCACGTAATCCTACACCGGTAAGACCTGCGAACCCAACCATATTATTAAATGTATTAGCGATCCAGGCATAGCGATAAGTGGTTATCCAATGAATATCGAGCTTAAATTGTTTTCGAATTAGAAAATCATACGTGCTCATGACAGATACGGCTATAAACGAAGCAATGATCAGTTGAATGATGACATGAACTGGCTTCATATGTACTTCATGAATAATGCTAGCTATGTTAATACGCTGAATCTCATGTCTACCGTATACATAGATGATGACCAGAATCGTTACAGGAATGAGCACTCTGATTATTTTGGATTGATAACAAGCTTTTAGAAACTGAAATAATTTAAGGTTTTGAAGCAAATCTTTCATTGTGTCTTGGACTCCACCTTTATGAAAAAATAGAATTTTAACGTTTATAGGGCACGAGTCACGGATATTTTGCGAGCTTCCTGCCGTACAGGAATCATATTGAAAAAAACTAAGGATTTCATGGGTATATTTCTAAAGAAAATCTGAAGAATTGGAGGAGTAGATTGAAACCGTAAGTTATCTGGATGGAAAGTCGAATATCCGAATGGGAAATTAGTTGTATATTAAGGAGACTTTGAGATGAGCATAGAAGCATTCACGCGTGAGATGGATATGGAGAATCAGTTGAAGGCGGCCTATGATGAGCGCTGGTATAGGTTAATGGAGCTGATGGAGCAATTAGATTCGGATGACTTAGCAAAGTTATCTAACCCGTTCTTAGTTAAAGTATTGCCGGCCTACAGGAAGGCTAAGAGAAAGGTTCTTTTTGTAGGACAAGAAACGAATGGTTGGGATCCGTTCCAAACGACTTTACAGACTTTTGCTAATGATGACAAAGAGATACAACGAGAGAAAATAGTAAAGTTTCTGCAATGGATGTATGAGGATTTGCGATATCACCGTAAGTATGACCATACGCCATTCTGGAAAGGAATGAGAAGGCTCTACCGGGTGATCTCGCCAGGGGTGGGGGATGATGGATTTTTGCATACTGAATTAGTTCGGTTTGATTACGCCAATACAAGACCACCACATGCAATTGAAAGTTTGCTTCAACAGGAGTACAATGTCTTGCCCATGGAAATTTCAGCGCTTGCACCTGACGTTGTCATATTTTTGACGGGGCCGTATTACGATAATAGGCTGATAGAGACATTTAGTCGTGTGGGGAACATCGATGAGTCTTTGAGGTTCGAATCCATTGAGGATATTGGAGCCAATGTGTTGTCACGTGTAGTGCATTCGACATTGCCGTACCATACATACCGTACCTATCATCCCAATTATTCGTTGCACTATAAGGAGAAAACAATATTTGTATTGCTTGAAAAAGCGTTAAGCGAACGAATTCTTGATTAATAGTTTGAAGCATTAAATTATTTATTAAACAGAGACCGCGCGTGGACTCGTACTCATTATACTTCTAGTTGCTATTGTGGCTATTTATAACTGAAAAAGAACTTATCCAAGACAAAATGCAAGCTTATCCAACGTTAATGATGGGTGAATCCATCTTGTTGTTATGGGGTAGGCTTTTTTTTGCATGATCTCATTGGCTTGCGAAGCAGCAAGAAATTTTAATTATAAAATAAATCGAACGATATGTGCTCGGTATGCCAATATATAGTGAATAGAGGAGAGGGGCTGGCAGATGAGCGAGGAACACGAATACATAGAACTTGTAGCGTTAACACGAGCTGGTAATGATAAAGCCTATGGAGAGCTGTATGAGAGAACAGTAACGGATGTGTATCGGACTGTCCGCTTTCTGATTAATCATGTCTCGGATACGGAAGATCTGGTGCCATTTTTACTCTTCTCCACTTCATGCGACCATCCACCCGTCCGTTTGGCTGAGTCGGATAAACGCTTGATATCCTTCATTAGTTTGTCATTGCTGGCGAGTTCGAACTGATTATCCTTCAGGAACAAGGCTGCAAGCATGACTTTGGTTTGTTCCCCCTGAGACAAGGAATCGAAAGGCCGATACAGAACATCTTCAGATACTTTCAACAGGTTAAGTTCACGCGCGAGCTGCCAATGCAGGTATTCAGGATAAATGTCCTCGACGACGTCTAGGGTCATCATGCTCTTATCCTTTACTTTGAAAGGGAAGTATTCAAAATCAACCTTAGCCGAGATCTGCCCACTGTACTCGTATTTACCAAGCAGCAATTGCAGGAAGGTTGTTTTGCCTCTCCCGTTTCTGCCGGTAAAACCCAATTTCCAATCGGTGTCTAGCTGAAAGCTTACATGTTCAAATATATTATCGTAACTGCCATCATAGGCGAAGGTAAGGTTAGTAACGTTAATTAACGACATAAAGATCATCCTTTTTATGTGAAATATAAAAGTTAGTCCGGCAGAGTAGCTACCATGACATGGATTGCTTCACTTTTACATTTGAACATAATCAGAATTTCAGATTGTCTCTGAAATGAATGACTTTATCTAAGACTTTTTAGGTTAGTCAAAATTTCCGGATTTCCTTAGATGAAAAACACAAAAAAGTTCCATTCTCCGGTGCCTTTTTGCGTTACATCAACCTAATTATACGGTGAAGAAACCTAGCGACTAGGATATAGTGCCAAGTGACTCTATATAGTAGGAGGATAAAGTGCCGGATTCTGATTAGTTATGTTGTGAACCATGCCCACGTACATATCCTTGAAGGACACCCATACCTTGACCCTAGTTATATTCCATGTTACGTTTTCTGTATTAAATTATTGAGCTTTTAAAGGGGGACTGGTGATGACTGAATTAGAAATCGTAGATGTTTATGTGAACCTGTCAACAAACATCAACACTGGCAAGTGATATTGTATATAGGGAGCGATATTGTTTTCCATTTATGTGTGGCTGCATTGTTTTAAGTTTCAGTTTTTATCCCTAGATGAAGCTTTAGCTTACCTTGAGAAAATCGTGGGAATTAATGTAGAATATTTAATGATTAGAAATATCGGCACTTTTATGTCAACAACACGCTTAATTGATGTAAATATTATCATGACTTTTACGCTTGTACCAAGGACGGTGTTTAATCAATGCCAGAAAAAGTGAATTATGGTTCCAGTGTATGTATGCAATTTTCTAATGAAGAACTTTATAAGTATTTTATAACTAAATTCGAGAATAACTCATCTATAGCTATAAGAACATTGTCTCAAGACGATAGAGAGATTGAAATAACATCAAGTACACCAATTCAATTTATATGTTTTGATGGAGAGAAACAGGATTTGTTTATTAGTTTTAATGGAGATCAAACATCAATTTTTGTTCACGATGAAGAGATTATGTTCATTGATGAAAATAAAAAAGGTATGTATACGACAAGTGATACTTTTGGAAATGTGGTATATGAGGGGATTTGCGGAGTCTTTCACATGTCGAGCTGCTATCTTTATTTCGCGATGTTCTTTTATGTTTTATTGGGGCAGAAGAGGTTGAAATAATTGACAGAGAAGCTTCTTATGATGAAGAGAGCAAACAATATAAGTATTATAAACCACATACATATGAGATAAATGTAAATAATAAAAATTACGATCGACAGATTAAAAAATTTAAGAATATCACTATAAGTTATTAAATGTCTTTCTTTTAAAATTCAACTAATGAGTTTGGTGTAGAACTGAAAATTAAGGCTAATCAAAAACCTGACCCGGACATGAGCACAGTCTCAGTCCAGTCAGGTTTATTATCTTTTCTTTCAAAAGTGAACACTTCCTTACCGTGGAGGTTAGTTGTGCACAGGTTTTCCTCTCATCAATGATCATTGCCAGTATCTCGAAGACAGCAGGTGAACTCAACCAGTCTATGACATTCCATCCCTGTTCAGTGAATTGCTTAGTCGTTGCTTTTCCTAACCGTGTAGAGGCACCTGTAATTAAAATAAATCGAACGATAAAGGCTCGTTATGCCAATATATAGTGAATAGAGGAGAGGGGCTGGCAGATGAGCGAGGAACACGAATACATAGAACTTGTAGCGTTAACACGAGCTGGTGATGATGAAGCCTATGGAGAGCTGTATGAAAGAACGGTAACAGATGTGTACCGGACTGTCCGGTTTCTGATTAATCATGTCTCTGATACGGAAGATTTGGTGCAGGATATTTATATTCATGCGTATCGGTCGTTGGATCGATATGATTCAGGGCGTGCTTTTCGTCCGTGGCTTATGGGTATAACGATGCGACAGGTGAAAAATTATAGGAGACGGAGGCTGACCCAATTTCGGTTTAATCAACGGATTGAGAAGTCAGACACCGGCATGGAGATTGATTTCTCCGTTGATCTAATCAGTAAATTGGCACATCAGCCTCTGTTAGAACAAGTACGTCGGTTGCCATACAAATTGCAGCAGGTGGTTACCCTGCACTATTTAAACGAATACACCCAAGAAGAAATTGCCTGGATTCTAGATATTCCGCTCGGTACTGTTAAATCTCGAATTCATGCTGCACTTAAGAAGCTGCGTCAGAAGACGAGTGTAATCCATTCATTTGAGAAAAGGAAAGGTGGAGGATTGGCATGAAACTAGAGGATGAATTACGTTCGGCCTATCGCCAGGAGACAAGGAAGTGGTCTAACCCACTAGAAGGGAAAGAGAATATGCTCAAAGCGATCCGAAGTGAGTACAGGGGAAAAAGACGTCCACGCAAATGGTTAGTCGCAGCCGTGATTGCGGCGGTGCTGATCATTCCTACTGGAGCATATGCAGGTTACACCTATCTTGCAGATGATATCTATGGTTCTGAACAAAACATAAGCGTGTTGGGGGGCACTGCGGCCGATTACAATCGTTTGGAAGCGAAGCTGCAGGAAGCCAAGGCGTATTTTAGTGACGATGAGTTCACGCAGTATATGAGTCTACTAAAACAGCTGGGACAGATGGCTCTAACGCATGCTGATCCACAAGGAGAATTGCATCCAGAGCAATGGAGCACAGTGGATCAGGAGAATTACAACCAGCTGGCGGCAAGTTTGGAGCCTTTCTTCAAACGGTTAGAGGGCGCGAGTGAAGAGAAGGAAATGATGGATCGTGAACAATTCCGAACTGAAACATACAAGGCTGCCGAAGAGAGGCTTTCAAAGGAAGAGTTCATTGAATTTCAAGCCTTGTTCGAGAACATGGAGAAGTATGAAGCTATCGTTGTGGATAAGGATGGCAGCATTCATGAGGAGCGATTATCAGCAGAACAGAAGCAGGATCTGGAGCGTGTTAGAGAGCAATTTGATTCATATTTGAGACAGTTAGGATTTAGTATGAGATAGAGAGAAGGTATACAGGGAATAGACTAAATGTCCATAAGTACCTGCTGACGTTAAGTGATGTGCATGAGAGTGTAGCGGGGGTCAAGATACACATAGACTGGAGCCTGGTGGGGCTATGCCCTCCGCTCCAGTTTTTTGGGTTGAGGTTTTATTTTACTTTGCAAAACTTAAATTATAGACTTATTACATCGTAGAGTGAAAAAGGCATAACGAATGCAACTGAGAATAGCTTTAGTTCGTATTAGAGTCGAGCTGTTTCCAATAATGCGGATCAGATCTGTCGGGGATATAGATGTACCTAGCTTTCCAGAATTCTACGGCATGAATTGGGATGCATTTTGGGATGCCATAGCGGGTTTGGTTGATATGCCCCAAAAATTAATTCTAGTAGGATGGGAATCTGTTGAAGATCATATCCCTCAAGATGCCGCTCGAATGAAAGAGTTACTTAATAGGTTGAATGAAAAACATCCAACTTGGGCGTGTGAAGTGCAGTATGTATCATTTTGAAGAATCAAGATATGAACAGATAGCCGACGTGATGTGGTTAAGATTTGGGATACATAATATCAAGAATGAGTGGGAGCGAATGTAATGAATGCTACTGATGCAGAGTGGAATAAACCGTTTGAAGGTGTTCATGACTTTGCAAGTTTTCTTAAAGTGATTGAGAACTGGGGGAATTTAGATGAAGGTTGGGAGCAATATAATCCATACGGTATGATGGCTATCTTATCTACATGTCTGGAACAGATCGGCCATAATTTTCTAGATGATGAGGTTGATGGATTGCATGAACATTTACGTAATGAGCATATTCAGTTACTGATTAGGATCGGTAGAAGCTTAGAGAAGGCTCAGTCAGAAACGGAAGCTCAAACCTAACAAAGCGTCTAGACACAATACATAGCGATGAGAAAGTGGTGGTGATTAGTATGAGTATTCCAGAAGCAAATGATATGTCTAATATCTATGAGAATCTGGAGAAGATTGAGAATCGAGAAGATATGGTTCGATTTATTTCTTCTTTGGTGGAGGATTTGAAGAATAATTTGAAGGATTGGGCGAATATTTCGCTGGAGGATTATTTAAACGGAATGGCATCATGGATTGAGGATATGGGTGGGCTGTACCCAGAATCCGAGAGAGAACAATTGGAACAATTAGATTGGAAGCTTATTGCAATGGTCTTATATACAGGAAGTCGATACGAGTAGACATTATGGTGGAGAACCAAGGTTAGAGAGAAAGAGGGAGGAACATGGGATGGACAGTTCTAAACTGATCGTTGAGGAAGAGACTGAATTGCTTGCCCTCCATAGAGTATTACTTGAAGCGAAATTTAACCTCAGTCCTTCTGATAACCAGATACAGGCAAGTCCGTTTACTGCGGCGTTGGCTCAGCGTGTATTGAGAACGATTGTAGGGCTTCAGTCGGCTACAGATGTTAATAAGATAGAGCGTTGGTCAAACTGGTTAGAACAAAAGAAGGACTGGATCTGGGAGCGTTGCTTGTCCTATATGTTAAGAAATCAACCTTCTCATTGGATCAGGATGGATTATGTGACGAAACGTGATTATGTCCAGTGGTTGTTCAGTCCTTATGCTCTTCATGAAGAAGATGTGGAACGTTTCATAGATGAAGTTGAGAAATATAGGCAAGCGATTGAGAAAGGACATCCAAGTTTTCTTAGAAGTTTCGGCAACGCTACCGATGCGATATTAGATGATCTGGAGCAAAAGATAAACAGGAAATTGCCTCAGGGCTACAGGACATATCTCAGAAATCATAATGGAGGTAAAGTGCTTGTTCATTACTGTACGTTTGCAGTGGAGGAATTAAATGAGATTATTCCATTACACGTTATATTCGGTGTTCAGGTAGAGAAACGATATGATCTTGCGTATTGGAATATGTTTAAGGATGAATTTCCAACCGGGCACATTCTCATTGGAGAAGCTGCTGCAGGAGGCAAGATTTTGATGGATGATCTGGAGAGGATTTATTATTGGAGGGATATGGACTATGATGATCCCACCAGGAATGAGGGGCTTTATAAAGTTGCAGATAATTTCGATGCATTTCAAAGAACCTGGAAGAGAATGATCAAAACGATGTGAGTCAACCAAGCAAATGAAAATGAGGGGAATGTAGCTTCATGCATCCTAAAGCGTTTATTCAAACAGTATATCTTGGTGATCGCGGTTGTAAGCAAATCATTATGGATGGCTGGAACTCTCTAGTGAAAATACAAGTGACCACAGTATCTAGAGTTAGAACGACTACATGGGATTATTATTCGGATGAAGACATTATTAATGGATACATTGTGTTCTCTAATGTTGAATCCATCCGGATGGAGCCGAGTGGCTACATTCCAAACGATAGCATTACTGAATTGAAGGTGGAAGAGCTGGACGATGGCATGTTTTTGTTCACCTTCTCGGCATATTCAGCAAAGGGTCATGATTCAGTTGAAGTGATAACAAGTATAGTGGCTAGCGGAATTCATTTGGAAGACCCAATGAACCCAGGTAAGCAACTAATAGATTAATCAATGACGTAACTCCAATTGTATGGGTTCCAGAACGTATTTTCAGAGTTTTTTTAAGGAGGCAATCTATCATGATCGCAGATTATTTGTACATAGCATGTGAGAGTGGATACTATGAGAAGGCAGATTGGCAGGACTGGGCAGATCATCAGATTCTAACTAAAAGTCAGGTGGAGTACTGGATTTATGACGTATCATTAGCGAAAGATATCGTGGAGCTGGGGACAGCTGTATGTGAAAAAAGAATAGAAGAACGCTATTACGAGGAAAATAACTTTTCACCTAGTGATGCTACGGTTGGTTATTATTACCTGCAATTCATTGATAATAGATTAAGTCTACGTAATATCATTGATAAATTAAGTAACGAAGATGACCCAGCGACGGGATCCTCAATCCATTATGGTGTGAATTTCTATGACATATGGAAAAAAGTTTATGCAGACGAGAAACAATTAGATAATCCCCTATTTATTCATAAAATTACCGGACTGTGCGAGCCTTATCAGCACATCGCATTGAAACAGTTAGAACAATTGGAGTTGTATTCATATGCATGAAATGCTTAAATATCTAACCAAAGATAAAGATACGATAGAATACCTGACATTTTTTGTTTTATTGGAGAAAATAAAATACATCCCGCCGATTCTAGAGTATTGTGGCGATGATTTTGTGAAATATATGGTAGAACTTCTACCACGAATCGATGATAAATATGATCGAGCTTCATTAATTGAGACGATCGTTCAATCGTATTATTGGGATGAGATCAGTGTTAAATATTCTGATGAACTTTTCAATGAATATATCCGATGTATACGTGATCATGCTACGAGTTTAGACGATATTATATCTTGCTTAAATGGATTTGTTCATGCTGGGGTGCGTAAACAAGAGATCGTGATTCAATTAATACAACATGTGGATAAAGAAAAGACCATCACAATCCTTTCCCGATTTGAACTGGATGATGTGACCGGATCGCCAGGAAAGGAATCAAAACTACTCAATGAGGCCAAAGAAATCTCTAGTATAAGATGGCGTTCTGGGATCATTGCACAATTTCTGTTACTGGTGCATCCACATGTCAGAAAATATGCCGGCGTAAGCCAAATTACGTTCTTGTATGATACTTACCATGGCGTTTATGCGGATTGCTGGCCTAGAGGATTGCTTCCTAATCAAAAAGAACTCATGCTGAAATCAAAGGTGCTGTCAGCAAGAGAAATAATCGTTCTGGAAACATTGGAAGAGTTGATTAACTCGCAAGAGAAGGATTTGGATTCACCTGAAGTGAAGCAATTGTACGATGCATTTTTTGCAGGCAAAGATCTATTGGAGGTTATTTTTACATTACCAAAGTGAATGGTGTAATTGTATTATTTTTGAAAATAAGGGCTAGGAGCGAAATGCCGAACGACGAATTAAACCTCGTCGATTCGATCTCGCTCCTGGTCATATAGTGTAAGTATCAACATTAAAATTTCGCTATAATCCACATAACATAACAATGAAATTTCCACAAAATATAAATTAAATTTCAACCTAATATTAATACAGCTACTAGCTTAGCTCCATCTTAAAGCCACTTATCAGCCCATCGTTCCACGGCACTTAATGCCCTCCCGAGCTCTGTCCCTTTGCGGGACAACATATATTCTGTCCGAACCGGACGTTCTGTAACCACATGACGAACCACGAGTCCTTCTTCCTCAAGTTCCTTCATTCGTTCATTCAACACACGTTTGCTCAAGTCAGGGATATAAGCGTGAATTTCACTGAAACGTTTGGGTTCTTCCATCAACGCATGAATAATGAGGGCTACCCATTTGCGGCCAATGATCTGATAAGATTGTTCCACTTTTTCGCACATTTGCTTGGCATTCTTATCCTCGCTCATAATTGTACTCCTTTAGTTTGGTTATGCTTATTATAGCATTAGTATACTTATTGTAACCTTGGTGTCTAGTTGCTTTATGTATAAAAAGTCACATGCCAATTGTTATTATTGTTACCACATAAAGCGTTATCATCAAAGAAAAACCCTGTAAACACTGGTGTTCACAGGTTCGACATGATTATTGACGAATTGTGACGACAGGTGTAATATGGGTAACGTTAATTCAAATGGTTACAATTTATAACCTACAAATGAGTTGTGGAGAGAAGGAATGTTCCATGTTAAATTCAGGCCGGATATGTAAACGGAGGCAAGGCGGGTAGCATGCCCACTTATTCCGTCTTTTGTCATGCTTGGATTTGAACATTTTGCAACATCATATACTATACTGCACAGAGCACAGGAGGCACTCCAATGGATGCAATGACATTTGTCCTGTTTGGGGCAACAGGCGATTTAGCAAAACGCAAGATTTACCCTGCATTATATAATTTGTACATGGATCAAAAAATGCCGAAATCCTTTTCCGTTATTGGTCTGGGTCGGCGTGAATTGTCAGATGCAGACTTTCAGGCAAATGTTGAAAAGTCATTGCATGAATTTTCACGTCAAACTCCGGAGGAAGCGTCCCAAGTACGTGATTTCATTGGGGCTTTCCGCTATTGTTCTCTAAACAATACGAAGCTTGAAGATTACACCAAACTGCTTGAATTGGTTCAGCAGCGTGAACAAGAGCTTAGCATTCCTGAGAATCGCATGTTCTACATGTCGGTAGCACCGGAATTCTTCGAGCCGATTGCACTGAATATCCAAGAAAGTGGACTCGGTAACACGAAAGGCTGGAAGAAACTGATTATTGAAAAACCATTTGGGCATGATCTGCAATCTGCACGTGAACTAAATGAAAAGCTTAGCAATACCTTTGCAGAAGAAGAAATTTATCGTATTGACCACTTCCTCGGTAAACCGATGGTTCAGAATATGGAGACATTAACTTACGCGAATCCAGTGATTCAGGCTTTGTGGTCTAACCGCTATATTGCCAATGTACAAATCACAGCAAGTGAAACGGTTGGTGTCGAAGAGCGTGCTGCGTATTATGACCAAAGTGGTGCACTGCGTGACATGTTCCAAAACCACATGCTTCAGTTGCTGATGATGATCGGCTTGCATTTACCGAAGCGTTGTACACCGGAAGAAATTCAATTTAAGAAACGTAAGATTGCCGAGTCTCTTCGTCCACTGACGAAAGAGAATATCGCTACCGAGGTTGTTCGTGCTCAATATGCAGCAGGCGAATTGCAAGGTTCTTCTGTTGTTGGTTATCTGGACGAGCCTGGAATTCCAGCTGGTTCTCAGAATGAAACCTATGTAGCGGCAAGATTGTGGGTTGATGATCCATTCTGGAGTGAGGTTCCTTTCTATATCCGTACAGGTAAACGTATGGCTGAGAAATCCACTCGAATTGTCGTTGAATTCAAAGCTCCACTGAAAACAGGGCATGAATCCGAGAACACGATGGAGCCGAACCTGTTAACCATTGAAATTGGACCAGGAGAAAGCATCTCTCTTCAATTAAATGCGAAGAATCCATTGAACCATGGTGAAGTGGAACCAATGAGCATGACGTTCAGCTCAGGCAAACGCAATGTGCCGGAAGCTTATGAAAATTTGATCTTTGACGCTATGCGTGGAGACTCCACTTTCTTTGCACACTGGAATGAAGTTGAGCTGGCATGGCAATGGGTTCAACCAATTCAAGAAGCTTTCCAAGAAGGAAGTGTGCCACTGGATACGTATGCAGCAGGCTCACATGGCCCTGAGTCAGCAGATCGCCTGACAGCAGAGAATGGCTTCCGTTGGTGGTAATGAAGTAGTACAACGCAACTTAACATTGCGATTTCAATTTCTATAGAAGCGATGCTTCAAAGTTCCAATTGTACCATTCCAATTTTGCGTAAGACCTTCCGTGTAACTTTACCTAGAAGGCAGTGAAAATTTTTGAATATAGATGTCTTCAGTTGAATTAACTTTTGGAGTATCGCCGTAGTGTAGGGGACGGAATTGATCGAAAGAACGATCCGTAACCGCAACGATTGATGCGGATTCAAACCTTAATTTTATACTGAGCGCAAAAAAAATTTAAACATAGTTCACATTACAGGAGGATTTATCATGAAACTTGGACTCGTTGGATTAGGTAAAATGGGATTGAACCTCGGAAGAAACTTGATTGATCACAAACATGAAGTCGTAGCTTTTGACTTGAACACTGAAGCTGTGAAAGAAATGTCAGAATACGGCGCACAAGGCGTATCCTCTTATGCAGACATGGTTGCATCTCTTGAATCTCCACGCGTATTGTGGATTATGGTTCCTCACAACGTCGTTGATGCAGTATTGGCTGAGATTAGCCCACTTCTCTCCAAAGGCGACATCATCATTGAAGCGGGTAACTCCCACTACAAAGAATCGATCCGTCGTTATGAAGAGTTGAAACCACAAGGCATCCATTACATGGACGCAGGTACTTCCGGTGGTATGGAAGGTGCACGTAACGGTGCATGTTACATGATCGGTGGCGACCCAGAAGCATGGGCAGTGGTTGAACCAGCATTCAAAGATACTTCCGTTGAGAACGGCTACCTGTATGCAGGTAAAGCGGGCAGCGGTCACTTCCTCAAAATGGTTCACAACGGTATCGAGTACGGTATGATGGCTTCCATCGGTGAAGGCTTCGACGTATTGGAGAAAAGCGGTTTTGACTTCGACTTCGAGCAAGTTGCACGTGTATGGAACAACGGTTCCGTTATTCGTTCATGGTTGATGGAATTGACAGAGCGTGCATTCTCCAAAGATGCGAACCTGGATGAAATCAAAGGTGTTATGCACTCTTCTGGTGAAGGTCGTTGGACAGTTGAAACAGCATTTGACCTTCAAACGGCTACACCTGTTATTGCGCTGTCCTTGTTGATGCGTTATCGCTCCCTGGAGACAGATACGTTCACAGGTAAAGTGGTAGCTGCGCTGCGTAATGAGTTTGGCGGTCACGCTGTCGAAAAGAACTAATTCATATATTTTAGCCATGGTAGCCCATGGTAACCAAGTGTACTCTTCCACTGATGTAGTGGGAGGGTGCACTTTTTTTGTCGTTCATAAACGCGTTCATTTGCCAACTCATCATATCAGAGGTGCTGTCCTTCTTTTTCGGGACAACAGTGCATAAGGATAACATATACCTAGTCGTATTAAACAACCTCGTATAGCTCATCCCGCAGGGGAGGGACACTCAAATGATGAGAAGAAGATGGCGAAGCCGGAGACGCCGTAAGCCGCCAAGTGGCAGGCGTAAAATGTGGTTGATCATTTTATTAGTAACAGCTTTTTGTTTAATGCAGGGGTTTGCTTATGTGGATAAGAAAATGAAGCCCCCTATTATGCATCTAGCCAAGATTCGAGTGAAGCAGATCGCCACCGAAGCGATCAACAAAGCGATTACGGCACAGGTTGCCGAAGGCAAGACGACGGAAGGTTTGATCGATTGGAAGACCGATACTGCTGGAAAAGTGTCTGGTTTTATGCTGAACTACAACGAGCATATGCGAATCACCGCAAGTACCATGAACATTGTACAGTCCACCCTACAGAATGTGCATATGTTAAAGGAGAAAATACCACTGGGGCAAGCGTTAGGCAGCCCTGTGATGGCATCATTTGGCCCCAATATTCCCGTTCGTATTGAACCTCAGGGAGCGGTCAAAGTAGATCTGAACACCCGTCAACAAAATGCCGGTATCAATATGATCTTGGTCGAAGTATACATCCACATCATTGCAGAGGTTGCTGTGGTGGTACCATTTGATATGGAACCTGAAACGGTGGATACGGAGATCCCGATCTCGTACCTGCTTGTTGTGGGTGATGTACCGATGTACTACTATGATAATCAAGGCAAGCCAGTAGGCAGCAATGGCAGTCAGGCTCCAGCTATTGCACTCCCATCAGGTCATTCAGGGGTATCAAGCGGGGGAGGGGTTACATCCAATCCGGGAAGTAGTCCATCCACGAACCCTTCAGCTCCTTCGCAACAGCAGACCCCATCTGGAGGCTCACAGGGAGGCGTGTTTGACCTGGAGCATGAGATGCCAGAGATTGATGGTACACAGCCTAATATGAATGGAAATCATTAAGTCTAAAAGAAAAGAATCAAACCCAAAGGAGCCTTAACATAAGGCTCTTTTGGGTTTGACTTGTATTGTTTCAACATTTGACGTTTGGCGTGGTAATCATAACTCTATTTACTTTTATTTTTCTTTTGTTTACGCTCTTCTCGCTCCCAATGAGATAACGAGGGATAGGGGTCGAACGACCATTCCGTCAGACCACTATCCCGATAAATACCGTAATGGAGATGTGGAGGAAACTTGCCTTGGGTTCCTGGTTTTCCGTAACCGGAACTGCCTACCCAACCGACGACTTGACCTGGCGTTACGACTTCGCCGATATGGGCGTTCTTGTCAAAGCCAGATAGATGTGCGTAATAGTGGTAGTGATTATTCAAGTCCCGAATACCAATCCGCCAACCGCCGAATGGATTCCAGCCTTTGATCTCCACAACGCCATAGCAGGTGCTGCGAACAGGAAGACCGTGTGGTGCGAAGATATCTGTACCTTCATGAATTCTGTAGCCACCCCAGCTTCGTTTCGTGCCCCATGTGCTACGATAAGAGTAATTGGTACCTAACGGGACGGGAAAAGCATGTCCAAATAGATCAAGATTATCGAAATGCTCGTATAACTTAGCAAATTGCTGAATGCGTTGTACCGATCTGGAGTTGTGATAATACTCCCATAAAGCGATGTTAAAATCTTCTTGACGGTTTCCATACTTCTGAATGACACTAGCAATGCTGTAGAGCAAATCCTGATCGTTGTTGGGGTCTGCAATGCCGTCTCCTGAACCATCTCGACCATACCCATTAAAAAATAGAATCGATGCCGGCTGCTGATCTGTTTCATCCGGGTTTAACCAGCCTCTCCACGCTGGAGACGTCATGTAGATGCCTGTCAGCCGTTCGGGATGCTTGCGATCCTTCGGATGCGCACGTGTAATGGTTCGTTCATATTGATCAATCGCAGCTAATCTGTACCAAGGAATTCCGGATACCTGCCCGATACTTTCATATAAATTGCGGCGTGCAGCGAAGATTTCAGCAGGCTTTTGTTCTGCAACCTGGTTCTGGGCTTGTGATGTGGTTATGGAGGGTTTACCATGGACATCTACAGGCAAGAGTGGGAGAAGCAAGGTGCCTGCGAGAATCGTTTTAATCCAGAAAGTGTAGGTAAACCGCAATGTGAAGCGATCTTGCACAGGGAAGCAGCCCCTTTCCGTAGATGATGAACACAACTGCCGAGTGAAATAAGCTATATCCTAGGTTCTTCAAAAGTCGTGATTTTATCCATGTAAGGATTTTGCATATAAGAGTTGTCATGCACAAGATGAGACAAATGGGAGTTTTTCCAACGCTTTCATGGTATAATATGTTCCGAGCAACAGCCTAACTTCAGTAGAAAGAAGGTTTACGCATTGGCTAAACGTGTTAAAGAACCGAAACCGGATTGGATTCGGATCAAGTTGACCACCGGCGATAATTATCAGGAAATGAAAGAGATGATGCGTTCCAAAACGCTGCATACAGTATGTGAGGAAGCACGCTGTCCCAACATTTATGAATGCTGGGCCAATCGAACGGCAACTTTTATGATTTTGGGCGATATTTGCACACGGGCATGCCGTTTTTGTGCAGTCAATACCGGCTTGCCAACGGAACTAGATTTACAAGAACCAGAACGGGTAGCAGAGGCAGCGGAACAGATGAATCTGCAGCACTGTGTTATTACCAGCGTAGCTCGTGATGATCTGAAGGACGGCGGGGCTACAATCTTCGCAGAGACGGTGAAGGCTGTGCGTAGACGTCTACCTCTCTGTAGTGTTGAAGTGCTCATTCCAGACTTCTTGGGCGATCGTGAATCGTTGCAGATTGTTATGGATGCCAAACCGGATATTTTGAACCACAACATTGAGACAGTAGAGCGTCTGTCAGATAAAGTACGTGCGAAGGCGAAGTATAAACGTTCTCTGGAACTGCTTGCTCGTGCCAAAGAAATGCAGCCGAACATCCCAACAAAATCAAGTATTATGCTGGGTGTTGGAGAGGAATATAATGAAATTCTGGCAACGATGGATGATCTTCGGGCGGTAGATTGCGATATTATGACGATTGGTCAATACTTGCAGCCTTCCGAGAAACATCTGTTTGTTGAAAAGTATTATCCGCCAGAGGAATTTGCTGCACTGAAACAGGAAGGCTTGAAACGTGGATTCAGCCACGTGGAATCCGGACCGATGGTGCGTAGTTCCTACCATGCGCATGAACAGGTGAAGTCAGCTACCAAACATGCGGAACAGGCGGCAACACACGCATGATGGAGGATACATGATGGATGATATAGAAGTGCAAGAAGGAAGTATAGAACAGGTTCAAGACACGGTGCAAGATAAACCGGAGGATAACGCCCAACAAAATTCACAAGACAAACCTCAAGAAAAGATCATCGTTCAAGTTGGTGGGAAAAATTACGAAATCGTACAGAACCACAAAGAAGGATGGAACGCTGAGGTTTTCCGTGATCGATACAGTGAGGTATTGGAACGGTACGATTATATTATCGGAGACTGGGGTTATAGTCAGTTACGTCTGAAGGGCTTTTATCGGGACAATCATCCCAAAGCTACGAAGGATTCAACGATTGCCAGTTTGGTGGACTATATTAATGAATATTGCAACTTTGGTTGTGCGTACTTTGTTCTACAAAAGAGCAAAGAGCAGCCACCAGCCAAAGCAAAAAGCGGCTCTTAGAAGAGCCGCTTTTTTGTTGCTTTTTACTATGGAATAATTCTCATTGGCATGGCAAGTGATGAAGCTAGTCCAGAAAGGCTGTGCGCACTCGATTCCAGAACGGGTAAGGGCGATACCGCGCAAAACTAACTTTATGACTAGATACTTGGCAACGTACAGAGATAAGATCCTCAACCATAACGTTAACGTGATCAATCGTCATCAATAGACGCTGATCCTTCCGTGAGAAGATATCACAGTGATGGTGCTTCGGCAAAATAACCGGTGAACCCAGCGTTCGATAAACGCGATTGTTAATGGAAGCAATCTCAGCGATCTGGATTGCATCAATTGTAGGATGCACCATGGCACCACCAAGTGCCTTGTTGTATGCCGTACTACCCGAAGGCGTCGATACACAGATGCCATCCCCACGAAACATTTCGAAAGTAACGTCATTAATATCAACCTGAGCAACGACGGTACCATCTACCCCTTTTAACGTAAATTCGTTTAACGCAATATAAGAGGAATTGCCTGACTTTTTATGAATCTCCAGCTCCAGTAACGGATATTGCACAATCCGGGGTTTGAGATGATCCGAATCCCCTTTTCCGCTCATCAGTCTTACCAGTTCTCTTAATTCTTCCTTCTTCCAGTCGGCGTAAAATCCGAGATGCCCTGTGTGAACCCCAACAAAAGCAATGTCCGGGATCCGGTCGATGAAGTTATGAAACGCCTGCAGCATCGTACCATCGCCTCCGATAGAGACAACAATTTCGGGTGATTCTGCATCCAGCTTGAATCCTTCCTCTTTGGCCAGCGCGTGAAATTGCTGACTGAGATCAATCGATAACTGGTCTCCGCGGTCTTGAACATAGTATCTCAAGATGAAAGCTCCTTTGTGGTCATTATACTACCGATGATAATCAATTCCGGAGAAGAACACAACGTTGGATTGATATTCCTGCCAATAAAGATGGAGAAACGGGTTATCTTTTTACAGGTCTGTCTGAAAATAGAGAAATCATTAAGGAGCAGAGCAGCAGCAAGAGCATCACGATCCCGAGGGTGATTAGACCTGTTATAACAATCGTCCCCCAGTGCGGGGTGTATGTAAATGGTAAGAAATCAGGGACAGTCGGAGCAAAAGCAGGCAAATCCATAGAAGTTCCCATGATCGGTACCCACAACAATAACACAAGTAGTGGTGCGATGAGTGCATGGATGACTCTAGCCAATAGGAAAGGCCCATAACGCATAGGTGTGTTGCTCAGTATGCTCATAATCTGTGCGTGAACCGAGAGTCCGCCCCAAGACAATACAAATGCTGCTGCTGCCGCCTTATACATCAAGGGGATGCTTGCTCCTGCCGCTCCGGCTTCTTTGGCTCCCAAAGTCACTTCAAATAACCCGCCTACAAGGCTCTGGGACAGAGCTGGGGGCAGCCCAGCATGAATTAAAACTGATTCCGTCCATTGGTATAACAGACCCAGCCAGCCTGTTTGTACCAATAGTTCCATGATGACGGAAAAGAATACAACTAGCCCTCCAACGATAATAATAAGTCGAAGGGATGAGGCAATCGCCTGGCGCAACAATTCGCCAAAAGCCCGACCATCCGCCATACGTGCCTGATGCATTGCCTCAATGGCGAGCTTCAGCTTATTTTTATGTATGTTTTTTGGATGTGACGGGTAAACTGTGGATTCGTTATTTGAGTGCTTATTGGAGTGTCCTGGTCTTCTGCCATGGAAACGCATCAGTAGTCCAACGATAAATGCGGCTGCATAATGTGAAGCAACCAACACGGGTGCAATTGCGACATTATGGAAGAAGCCGACAGATACGGCACCAATCATGAAAATGGGATCAGATGAGGTGGTGAAGGCAACGAGGCGTTCTCCTTCCTCTCGGGTAACCAACTTCTGTTCCCACAACTGTGCAGTCAGCTTGGCTCCTGTAGGATAACCGGATGCGCAACTGACGGCGAATACGAACCCGCCACTACCCGGTACACGAAAAAGTGGACGCATAAGTGGGTTAAGTAACGTACCGAGGAAATGAACAATTCCAAACCCGATGAGCAGCTCTGACAAAACTAAAAATGGGAAAAGGGAGGGGAATAACACGTCCCACCAGATGGCAAGTCCGCGTACACCCGCTTGCCACGTTTCTGCCGGAAACAGAATCATGAGCATGCAGAGGACGAGGAGAGCAAATATAAACATGACATGGGTCAGTTTTTGCAGCTTACCTAGAGCAGACATGATCCCTCTCCTTTTTAGCAAAATGGCTTTTTGACAGAATAAGGTCTTGTGCGATCAATATATGAGCTTAAGCGGACAAACAGTACAAATGAATACCTATGAGCAATAGAAAGCGCTTGCAAAAATGGCTGTATTTTTAAATGATGTATGCTAAAATGAAAAAAACGCCTGAACGTCACCTCAATCTGCTAACGGGTGAATTCAATTCGGATGGAGTGATGATTATGAGTCTTGTCACCGGAGTCCTAGTCTGTGCTTTTGTATACGTTATACGTGCGTCGCTTGTACGCTCTGAAGAAGAGGACTGGCGAAGCTATTAATGAATAAATGATGCGCTGAACCTTAGGTTTGGCGCTTTTTTTGTTGTTATGATCTAGTCGCGAGCAAGTCCATATTAGGTTGTCATCCGCAAAATTGTTAAATAATAATCCATATCTTGTGTGATGTTAGATAGGACTTTTGGTTTTTTTTTGATAGAATGAGGATTAGGGTGTATGTAGCCTTGTCTATAATTTTAGTTCACAATTAAGCATAGGAGTGTAATATATGCCAAAATTCGACACAACTAGTGTGGGGGCAAATCAATGAAACCTACGCTAAGTATTTATGAAAATCTCGGCGGGGAACAAGGTGTACGCGCTTTGGTAGAAGCCTTTTACCCGATTGTTATGCAGAATGAGCAGTTAGCGCCATTGTTTCCTGAAGATATTCAGCCAGTGATGGATAAACAGTACATGTTTTTATCTCAATTTTTCGGGGGACCTGCCTTGTTCTCTGAGGCCTATGGTCATCCGATGATGCGCGCCCGCCACATGCATTTTGAAGTGACGGTTGAACGAGCTGAAGCATGGCTCTCATGTATGAATCAAGCGTTGACACAGATCGGTGTTGAAGAACCGTTGCATTCGTTTATCTTGCAGCGTTTATCGGGACCGGCACATCACTTTGTGAATACGCCTTAGTTCCGATATACAAGCAAGCAAACGGGAGAGGGATGGAATGAGTGGAACTAGAACCGCTGTATAAGGTGAAAATAACATGTCATTATTGTGAAAATGAGTTTGAAACTTCACGGGTAAGACCTAGTTTGAAGAGACCTTACCGAACCGATTCCGACTTCTGCGCCTATTACAAACTAGAGAACCCGGACTTTTACGTTGTGCGCATCTGTCCTGAATGTGGATTTGCTTCGACAGAGAATTCAACGGAACGACTAAGTGATACACAGCGGCAAAACTTCAAAAATCAAATCGGTAATCGTTGGGAAAAACGAGATTATAGCGGGGCACGGACGATTGATCAAGCACTTGCAACGTATAAGCTTGGGTTGTTGTGTGCGCAAGTGATCCAAGAGAAGGATCGTGTCGTTGCAGGTTTACTTCATCATATTGCCTGGTTGTACCGCTACCGAGAGGATCATGAGCAGGAACGTCGATTTCTTGAGTTTAGTTTAGACTCGTATGTGAGGGTGTTTGAGCGGGAAGGCACAGGTGGAAATGAAGCCAGATTGCTCTATTTGCTGGGGGAATTAAATCGTAGGATAGGTCGCTTCCATGAGGCGGTCAAATGGTTTGGAAGAGTCATTCAGGACAAGCGTATTACAGACGCAGCCATGATTCGTGCTTCAAGAGAACAATGGGCCTTACTGCGGGAACAGATGATTTCTGGCAAAATGGAGCTGCCTGAAGAGATGATTGAAACCGAAAAAGGGGCTACTAAGCGTAGCCCCATCTAAGCATCAATCGTAACTAAATTCAATTAATTGCGAATAGGACGGCTGGACAGCAGGTAGTCACTATCGTTGTCAATCACCGTCATACTCCCGTTACAACAAGGAAAGACCAGCAATTTCTTCTTGCCTTCACGGATGCGTACTAGCTCTTTCGGTTTAAGGGGCAGCAGCACATTGCTTGCATGGCAGAACGGGCATTGCTGTACATAGATGTCCCCCATCACAATGTCATAAGGCCAACTGTTCTCAAAAGGAATCATTCCTGTTCGCCTTCCGAGGCTTTTTCGGATGCAGTTGGCTTGGACGCTTCAGCTTTGGCTAATTCGGCAATTTTCTGCAGCAGGATATGCTGGGGCATATGCATCAAGTGTTCCAGTGGCACACCAAGGGATTCCGCTAATTTTACGGCTGTGTCAGCCGATACTTGTAAAGGTTTCATCACGTTTACCTCCTAAAGAATAGCTTAAACTATTCCTCTAGTATAGAGATACAGTCTTCATAAAACCAGTCTTTATTCAGGTAATTACATTTGTGTTGAATGAAAAATGGAATCACAGCCTTCATAGGGTTCATTGTTTCGTCATTTGTTATTCAATCTGTAGAGAGAGGTGCCTAATTAATGAAAACACCATTACATCCCGTATGGGATCTGGAGTCCATCTTTAGTGGAGGTTCTTCCTCCGAGTCATTTGCTGCATACCTCGTTGAGCTTGAGCAGGATGTTCGCAACCTTCAGCAACTACTGAGAGAAACACCAGTACCAAGCAATCTGGAAGAAACGAAAACATTTGATCCGATTTTGGAATTGTTGCAGAGCTGTTACATTCGGACTTCCGAAGGATCAGCTTTTGTATCATGTCTTTCTTCACAGAATCAGAAGGACAAGAAGGCTACACAGCTTCAAGGAGCGATTAGTTCCCTTGCAGCGATGCTGAACAGCAGTAAGTCCCAGTTTGATAACAAACTCAGTGAAACAGAAGACCACGTATGGGAAGCATGGATTGCTCGGGATGACATTGAGCCACTATCTTTTGTCCTGAACGAAAGTCGCACACAAGCTCGTGAGAAGCTGTCACCTGAACTCGAAGGTCTTGCCCTTGATTTAGGTGTGGATGGTTATCATGGCTGGGGCAAATTCTATAACACCATTGTAGGAAAGATTAACATTCCTTTTGAGCAAAATGGAGAAACGGTCATGCTGTCAGCAGGGCAGGCTTCCAACAAGCTTAGTGACAGTGATCGTACTGTACGCGAAAAGGTTTTTGCACAATGGGAAGAAGCTTGGACTGACGTCGAGGATTTTTGTGCGGATACGCTGAATCACCTTGCCGGCTTCCGTCTGAAGTTATATGAGAAGCGTGGCTGGGATGATATCCTCAAAGAACCTTTGGCCATTAACCGCATGTCGCGTCAGACACTCGATACGATGTGGAATGTTATTAACGGAGCCAAACCTGCATTGGTTCGGTATTTGGAGCGCAAAGCGAAGCTTCTTGGTGTAGAAAAGCTGAGTTGGAGTGATGTCGATGCTCCTGTTGGAAAATCGGGTGGCAAAGTGACGTATGATGAAGCTGCGATTAATATTGTCGAACAGTTCGCGAAGTTCAGTCCCAAGCTTTCAAAATTTGCTGAAATGGCGTTTGAGAAGCGCTGGATCGAAGCTGAAGACCGTCCTGGTAAGCGTCCAGGTGGCTTCTGTACATCTCTGCCGCTGAGCAAAGCGACGCGGATCTTCATGACATTCTCTGGGACTCCATCAAATGTTTCGACACTCGCTCACGAGTTAGGACATGGATACCACCAGCACATCATGGAAGAGTTGCCTGCGCTGAATCAGCGTTACGCGATGAATGTAGCGGAGACGGCGTCTACTTTTGCTGAGTTGATCGTTGCAGATGCACTTGTTCAGGCGGCGACGGATGAGCAAGAGAAGTTGGCTTTGCTGGAAGATAAAATTCAACGCAGTGTAGCCTTCTTTATGAATATTCACGCTCGCTTCTTATTCGAAAATCGTTTTTACGAGCAACGTAAAAAGGGACTTGTTAGTGCTGATGAACTGTCCAAATTAATGGTTGATGCTCAGCAAGAAGCATTCTGTGGTGTGTTGGCATCCGATCATCCGCATTTCTGGGCATCGAAGCTGCATTTCTATCTGACAGGTGTACCTTTCTATAACTTCCCGTACACGTTTGGTTATATGTTCAGTGCAGGAATTTATGCTAGAGCACAGCAAGAGGGAACAGCCTTTGCGGATAAATATGATGACTTGCTGAGAGATACGGGTCGGATGACGGTAGAACAGTTGGCACATAAACATCTGGGAACAGACCTAACCCAGCCTGAATTCTGGCAAAATGCCGCCAATTTAGTTGTTGCTGATATTGAACAGTTCCTTGAGATGACGGAAAATCACCAATAAGCACCATAAAGGTTGTTCAACAAGCCCACTTTTGATTAAGCCCTTTTGAACATGCATGTATAGACTATGGTTGATATTTACCGATATGAAATTGCGATTTATATAACGTTATAAGACTGCTAGCCCAATGAAATATGATGGGGTGGCAGTCTTTTTTTCTGACATGACAGATGCGATTATTTTGTCGCAATACAGAGAAAAAACTCAGTTTTAAGCGGAAGAATGGCAATTAATTGTGCAAACCATAGTAATAAATACCCAAGTTTGTTTGATGTTGTTGAATGACCATATATATTGTCATATAATGAGTCGTAAGTCCTTGTTACGAAGGGATGAAGTGCATAAAGGAGGAGCAATATGGTAAAAATTGACCAGCTTTCATTAGCACGACAGTTAGATCTGGTGTTCAAAGAGCTAGATAATGAGTTGGCAGGGTTAGATTCAGGTGTAGTTTTTGTGCAAATACGAAATAACGTAATTGGGAAATTTGGAATTCGACATAATCCGATAACTGGACGGAATGGACAGTTGGAAGTGGAAAATGAGGGATTGAATGAAGCTCAGCGATCTTCTTTCCGGGTTATGGCATTAGAAACATTGAAATTCAAGAAGAACTGGACGCATGGAGAAATTTCTTACGATTTTACAGTAAGACAAGGCATGATTCTGGTAGATGCAACGATGGAATCCAATTACAATATGGCTAACTTAATGATTCGTTATCCTAGGACTAATACATACAAGGATTCAGGAATGGAATCAACTTCCTAAGCGCCAGCATAACCAAAAGCGGCACTTCTGAAGAAGGCCGCTTTTAGCTTTATCAACTTAAGCATGCGTTCGAGTTCTTAAGAACGACCCGATAATTGCTGCTCAGCGATTTGTACCAGACGTTTAGTAATGTAACCTCCCAGAGATCCTGTCTCACGGGAAGTGTAGTTACCGTAGTATCCATCTTGTGGAATGGTTACACCCAGCTCTTGCGCTGCTTCGATTTTCAATTGTTGCAAAGCTGCTGTTGCTTGGGGAACAACCAGATTGTTAGAGCTGTTTCTATTACCTTGGTTTTGGCCTCCGTACATGTGTGTCACCTCCTTATGGGTTGGTGATGTTAGTATGGTTAGAGAATGCAGAAATATACATGATATGGCGAAAGGGAAATTTTAGGGGTTAATGATGTGAAGGATATATGCAAAAAGCCGATCCAATATGGATCGGCCTTCTTGCTGTATAGGTAAAATAAAGAACGTACCTCTGTGAGGTATGATGAAGTCATGATAGAGTTATTTCTTCGTTACATTATTCTACTGGAGGAACAACTTCAATCCGTGTAACCAGCTCTACTGGCTGCTGTGGTTCCAGTCGAATTAATCCTGTTTGCTGATCTGATAAAGGCAGATTCGGGGCATCGGAGAGCCAAGTGTAGGGCTCAATGCACAGGAATTGATCGGATTCACCTTTGGTATAGAGAACCCAATGTTTGAAGTATCGTTCATCTGCAGAATAATTCAGCAGATACCCATCCTGACGACGGAGCTTGGCGATGGCTGGTTGATGCTCGTCAGCCTTGAGAAGTGTATCCCAATTCCGTCCTTGCATATTAACACCTTCGTTCAAGGCAGACCATTCACCTAACTCAGCAATATCACCTGTAGGTAGCTGTTCCTCATTCTGTGAATATAAACCTGATACAGGCAGTTGAAGTGTCCATTCGGCAGGTGCGCCGTCAAGGAGGAACCATGTATGATATCCCATTCCAAACGGAGCAGGAGTTGAACTCAAATTGGTCACGCGCAGATGCTGACTCAGGACGGCATTTTGCAGCCTAAACGTCATCTCTAGCTTGAGTGGAATAGGAAATTGCTCCATCCAGTGCTCTTCGTTCTCGGTAAGTAATTCCGTAGTGATGGCACAACCATCTTCATCCTCTTCAATGTCACTGACACACCAGGATTGCGTGCGATGGAGACCATGGATGTGGTTGTCGTTGGCTGTGTTCTGATCGAACTGGTAATGGACGCCCTCATATTCGAATTGTCCGCGATGAATTCGACCAGGTGGAATGAGAAGCGGAACACCGAAGTGATACGGTTTCTGCAGATAAAATGCAAGCTCATCTTCTTCTGGACTGCGGACGACATCGCGTTCCTGCACGAGATCGCGAATCGAGATGATATTATTTCCAAGACGCGGTAGCAGGGTAATCTCCAATTCACGGCTATGTAGGATATACGTGTCGTAACCATTCCATTGGCCTTTGGTCACTTGTTTCATATCGATGCTCCTTTTCCCACTTGAAATCTGTCTGCAAGCGGCTATCATAATTTTCCGCTGCAAGCGTGTCATTGTGTACATGCCAGCAAATCTGTAAGCATTCCACATGAATGCGTGGAATAGGGGTTAAGCCATTCCATTTCCATCATAACAGATTTCAGTGGAGTGGGTAAAAAAAGCTCGTTCTTAAATTTTGACAATCCGTGTGGATCGCATTAAGATGGTATTCAGATATAGGCGTATTCACGAGTTGAATAACTTAAAAATACGTGTTTAAAAGGTCGGTTTTCAGTACATTTCGTAATCAAAATCGGACTTTTTGAACAACTTCTTAAAGCGATGATAGGGACAAGTAAGTGGAGGGCACTCTCTTCAGAAAGCCGGTGGGTGATGTGAACCGGTGTGAACTCTTTGCCGAATGGGCCCTTGAGTGCAGTGTTGAACCGGGTAGCTGATATTGGCTTGATCCCGCAGTAGATTCTGACGTATATTCCACGTTACGGAACAATGAAGGTGTTTCCTTGTTGATGAATCGATGTGCGTAAGTACAGAGAATCTACTTATCAAGGGACACGAATAAGGGTGGCACCACGGTCTCACGTCCCTTGCGGGCGTGGGATCTTTTTGCGTCCGCGGAGAATAGATGTTTTACCAGGATTAACCCAAGTCAGAGTCAAATTCGAGGAGGCATTACGTTTATGAAAACAGTATTATCTGGCATTCAGCCGAGTGGTAAACTTACGCTTGGTAACTACATTGGTGCGATCAAAAATTTTGTGAAGCTACAGCATGATTATCAATGTCACTTCATGGTGGTGGATCTTCATGCCATAACTGTCCCTCAGGAGCCTGCTGCACTCCGTGAGCAATCCGAGGCGGTAGCTGCATTGTTCATCGCCGCTGGCATTGATCCGACCAAATCAAACGTATTTTTGCAGTCCCATGTGCCTCAGCACGCTGAGCTGGGATGGTTGATGACAACACTCACTTCCATGGGTGAACTTGAGCGTATGACTCAATTCAAAGATAAGTCTTCAGGCAAAGATTCCGTTGGAGCAGGACTGTTTGTATATCCATCTCTGATGGCAGCCGACATTCTGCTATACAATGCTGATCTCGTTCCTGTAGGGGAGGACCAGAAGCAGCATTTGGAGCTCACGCGTGATCTCGCTGGTCGCTTCAACCACCGTTATGGAGAGTATTTCACCATTCCAGACCCGTACATTCCGCAAGTGGGTGCGCGTGTGATGTCTTTGGATGATGCTTCTTCGAAGATGAGTAAAAGTAATCCGAATGCAGGCAGCTATATCGCATTGCTGGACACACCGGCAGAGATTCGCAAGAAAATCAGCCGTGCCACAACAGATTCAGGCCGTGAAGTTGTGTATGATCCAGCGAACAAACCGGAAGTGAGTAACCTCATGAGCATCTATGCGGAATGTGCAGGTATGACTCTGCAACAGGTTGCAGATCAGTATGAAGGTCAGATGTATGGTCCATTCAAAAAAGGCTTGGCAGAAGCAGTCGTTTCCGTCATTGAGCCATTGCAACAACGGTATCATGAGATCCGCGAATCTGGTGAATTGGCTGATATTTTGGATGCTTCGGCTCGTCGTGCGGAAGAAGTGGCTTCCAAAACACTTAATGATGTGAAGGAACGTATGGGCTTTGTACCAAGACGTACACGATAGTAAGTCGTATTTGAATTCAATTATATAGAGCAATGAGTTTTAGATATAGCAAAAAGAGGAGCCATAGGCTCCTCTTTTGTTGTTTGGCTAGTGTAGAAGCGTCGCTTCAGAACACAGAATTAAGAAGCTGAACCCGTAGATGTTTGAAGTTCGCGACGCTCTTTTTTGGCACGAATGACAAACCCCCAACCGATGTTACCAATCGACAAAATGAATCCTAATGCAGCTAGCCAGCCAGAGTATGACATTGTAATGGCTGTAACCGTTAACAAAGCAATGGAAGAGAATGCAAACCATAAGGATAGACCTTTGCTCATTGGAAAAAACCTCCATCATAAATTTAATGAATCTCCGTATAACCTGAAGCGTGCGAGACATAATAATCTTGCAAGCTTGCATTACATTACAGACACAGATTGAAAGGAGATTTAAAATATGGCTCAAGGATCTCGTTCTTCTAACAACTTGGTGGTACCTCAAGCAACTGCAGCATTGCAACAATTGAAAATGGAAGCTGCACAGGAACTGGGTGTAACTATTCCACAAGACGGTTACTATGGTAACTACACTTCCCGTGAGACAGGATCTCTGGGTGGATATATTACCAAACGTCTGGTACAAATCGCTGAGCAGTCTCTGGCTGGGTCTGGCAAATAATTTATTATAACCAAACGGCAACAACACAGAAGGCCCGGAGCGGAATGCTCCGGGCTTTCGCGCGGTTTAGTTCCTATGTTGATTGTGCCCTTCTTGGCACACTTTCGTCAAGAGCGTGCCGTCAAAAGTTTTTTATCCATTTTTTCGTCACTTAACCAGCCCACATACGTGTCGATCGTTTCGAAATTTCGATCCATGACAACGACAGCGACAAATGGATATTGTTTGCGGTGTCGATAACGGACATCCGCCCAGCGGACTTTATATCCAACAGGCAATTCCTCGACCTCAGCTACAGCATATGACGTAAAGTATAGGAAAGCCTGCACCTCAGGTGACTGACGAGAAGCTGCTACAGCTGCATGAGTAGAGGAGGAAGCTTGCAAATTCCAAGTCAGGTCGGAACCATCTAATTTTCCAATCTCATACCGATCATCTGCATAACGCTTCACTACATGCCATCGATTCCAGGATATCGTGGGAATAACGACATAACGAATGGCATCTGTGCTGTAATCCATTCGTTTCACCTTAGCAACAGCCTGAGCATGAGCAATAATTCGCCAGATGTAATACAAGCCGATGATGATATACAGCGTGACGAACAATGGAGCAGGTGCTACAACATCAAAAGCCCAGAGTAGGATTGCCGCAGCATGGGAACTGAATAGAAACGGATCAAAAATATGAATGATATTCCACGCGATCCACTTATCCGTAAATGGTCTTGCCGCTTGAGTGCCATACGTATTGAATAGATCCGTAAATACGTGTACACACACCGCAACAGCCGTCCATATAGCAACATGTGCAATAGCGACACCAGGGAAGATCAATGCGATTACACCTGTAATGAGCAATGTCCATAACAGGAGAAATGGCAGGGAATGGGACATCCCTCGATGATTTCGAATATACAGGGAATTACTCTTGAGACGCAGCGCAGTATCGATATCAGGAGCTTGTGAGCCAGCGATCGTACCGACCATTACCGCTGCCGCAAGCATAGGGCTTGAGGCTACAACAGGATCAACATAAGCTAGCCCAGCCAAACCAATGCCCATGACAAAATGTGTAGAAGTATCCATAGAAGTCTCCTTTGTTGTGTAGATCGTTCTCATCATACTAAACCTCTAATCATTCTCTATCTAGGTGATACCCATCTATAGTGTATATTATCCGTCTGACTAGAAGCAAAACAGGTCACCAGCCCAACAAAGGTTAGATCAGTCCCATTTTTTGTTCGATATTTGTACAAGCATTGTTCCACTCTTTTGGGATTTTCTGTGATAAACTTTATATCGGATATAAAGGGGACTGGCTTTACCGTTTCAAACGGCATGTTCAAAAAGTTTCGTAGGCATGATGCTGAAGAACAGGTACAATAGTAGAGTGCTCTGCAATAGATGAATCTTCTCGTCATACATAATTTAGCAATAAGACCGTCATTTATGATCGTGATTATTTGTGGGAGTAGGCAAAAACTAAGCTTTTAGGTTTTTCATCGTATGTATGCGTATTCATTGTAATGACATGGGAGAAAGGAAGAGGATTAATGCTCAAAAAGTATATGTGGACATGGATATTGCTCGCACTAGCCCTTGCTATGGCTGTATATCTCATGTGGGGAAATGTATTTGCTAGCAAGGAGAAATTACCCGAAATCCGGGAGATCCAATCCTTTTCGATGGAAAATGTAGATGGGAATACCGTGTCGCTTGAGGATACTCAAGGCAAAGTCCGTTTATTCTACTTTTATTTCACCAGTTGTCCAGATGTATGCCCTATAACGACATTCACACTTTCTCAAGTGCAGGATCTGTTGAAAGAGGATGACACATTTGGCAATGATGCTTCGTTTGTATCGATTTCCTTTGATCCAGAGGTGGACACGAAGGAGAAGATTAAGGAATTTGCCGATCGTTTCCATGCTGATTATAATGGGTGGTATTTCCTTCGCGGGGATATGGAAGAGACGAAGAAATTCGCCAGAGAATCCTTCCAGATTCTGATTGAGGGTGAGACTAAAGATGATTTTGCCCATATGAACCTGATTGGTTTGGTGGATCGCAACAATCAACTGCGTAAGATATACAGTGCAGGAGCTACAAATGATGTTGATCCAGCAGTAATCGCAGAAGATATTCGCAACCTGATTAAGGAGTAAACAACGAAATGGTGGGGTACGGAGCGTATCTCATGATCCGTATAACAGTAATGTATAACAATCAAAGGCACTGCCCAGATCGGACAAAGATCTGAGTCGGTGCCTCTTTGTATTGGCCGTATTTAAAATGACGGCTGTTCCGGATATTGAATATATGCCTCTAATCCTGCTTTTTCTAACTGGGCAATGATGTATTCATCCGGTGTTCCTTCTACCCCCGCATAACCACGTCTCGTGTACATCTGCTCCGCATCCGGAAAAGCATCGCGCAGAACGCCTCTAATTTTCTTGCCAGAGCTGTCATTATCCATAAATAGATAGACCTCATCATAACCAACCTGCTTTTTCAGCGTCTCAAGCTTCAAGGAATTCAGTGTTCCAAACGTACACAAAATGTTGATCTCAGGCCCAACCAGTCGTTTGAGTTTGCTACGATCATTTTTACCTTCCACGATGACATGAATAGGCATCATATTCACCTCTTGTTCGAGAGCTTGTGTCGACATTCCCCGGGAAATGTTGTCGCGGAAATCGACGGATCATATATAGTGTAGCTGTAAATAGGGGAATGATGCAAAGGACTAGCAAAAAAAACAAACTCTTGCAGGGATAGAGGCACAAGGAACGTCTATTATCATATTAACCCAGAATACTTTTGGGGTCAGAAGCTGATAATGAAGCTTCTTGTCTGGAATTAAAATATGGAAGCAGAAGAATACCAACCATCAGTAAGATGAATCCGATAAAATAAGGAGAGACTCCCACACGAATCTGTCCGGCTGCGATTGGGCCAATGAAGGAGCCGATGGATGTCGCGATGGATTGTAGGGAGAAAATCCGACCCAGCTTGTTGCCACCGCTTAGCCTGATAAATAAGGTTGCCATTGCAGGAAATGTGATGCCCTTGGACATCCCGAGTACAAACAGGACAGTAGGCAAAGGCAACTGAGGAATCGCTGCTAAGGCGAAGAAGCAAAGGGACATCAATAATACACCTGCGGTTAAACGTAGCTTAGGTGAATATCGATTAAGGAATAGCATACTCAATGTAAATAAGGCTCCAATACTAATGATGGAAAATAGAAGGCCTGTAGACATGATGGAGGAATGACCTCCACCTCGAAGAGGTAGTTCAAAGAAAAGAATGCCTTGGGCACAGGCTATGACAAGTGGCAGCGCGAAATAACGCCAGGATACGGGCAGGAACACCTTTTTGCTGTCAGGTAGAGGGCTTGGCTGGGCAGGCTCAGTGACCTTTTCATGCTGTGGCTCGATTAATCCCTTAGGCATGGAGAAGAAGGCAATAACACCTGTCAGAATGAGCAAGTAACCAAGGCTCGCAAAGGTTGCCGAAAATCCTAAACTACCTACGATGAGTGCTCCTGCCGCAGGAGATACAACGGATGCGAGTGTATGAACTACACCATGACCAGACATATACTTGCCCTGGGTAACGGGATCACGGGACAACTGAGCTAGCAGGGCTAGACAGGCAGGAGATAAAAAGGCGAGAACAAACCCGCTAATGGAGCGAAGTGCGAGCAGCTGCCATGGGGTGTGGATCTGGGCTTGGATGAGCAGAATGATGCCCGCGCCTAACAGGCTGAACACAATGTAGCGGCGGCTGCCGTGTCTGTCGATTTGCGTACCAGCAATGAGATTACCAGGTAAATGAGTCAAGGAGTAGATGCCCATCATCCAACCAATGAATGTTGGAGCCGCCCCAAGCGAAATAGCGAATGGCGTCAGTATTGGATACTGGGCATGCAGATCAAAAACAGCAAGAAACAAAAATAAATAGAGCCATATGGCCGTTTTCACAAAAGCCCCTCCTTGTTAAACGATGCATGTTCATCGGTGGTGTATCGGGTATACGCGTTTATCACGCAGAACCTCATGGTACTACTTGTACGCCCGGAGGGACGAACTTAGACCCTTTATTTTTGCACTTATAGGCTTAGCTGACAGCAGGTTCGGAAATCATGTATAATATTCGGGAAGTGTGTACTCAACTCTAATTCGGAAGGTGTAGTCATGGACATAGAAGTAATTAAAGAGTTTGTGATGCAGAACTGGCTTGTGATCGTTGTTGCCTTGATCATTTTGTTCTTCGTTCTGAATGTCGTCAAAACGGTATTGAAATGGGCGATTGCCATCATCATTATTGCGGCTCTACTGATATACAGTGGTATCTCCATTGACCAGATCAAACAGACGGTAACGGATGTTCAAAGCAGTACAATGGACACATTGAAAAAGGAAGCAACGAATCTTATGGTGAACGAAGCGTCTAAAGCGACCTATGCGAAAGGACAAAATGGAGAGTTCACTATTACAAGCCCCAATGTAGAGATTAAAGGCACGGCAGGCGCGGACAAAGTCAATGTCACGCTTCGCGGGATCTCGCTAGGTGAATGGAATTTGGATAACGAAACGATACGTGTCTTTGTTGATAAAGCCAAAGGAAACGTAACAGCACCAGCTTCTTAGAGGTTGTTCAAAAAGTCCGATGTTGATTACGAGGGATGCCTTGCGGCATCTCAGCGTCGAATATGGAATTCAGCCGAAATGTCCGTTGCTCACGTAGCTTGATCTACGCTCCGCTACTCCATTTCTAGCTTTATTCCATCTTCTCGGTACTGAACACCGTCCTTTTTGAATACCAGCTTCTTAGTAAAGGGGGAATGAATTCGTGCTGCAAAGTTGGCTGGACAGCCTGAAGGAATTCAACGGTATCACCATTGTGCTGTTGTTAATTGTGGCAGCTTCATTGCTGCAAGGGTGGTCTAGAGGAGCATCGCGTTCTGCAGGCAGACTGTTTGGCTTCCTAATGGATGGTATTATGGTGGTCATTAGTATTCTGCTGTCTGTCGGCCTGACGTTATGGCTGGCGCCATATGTTCAACAATGGCTGTCTACGTATGCCGGGACGATCCCTAATCGAGATTTGAATCGCTGGGAGCAGATGTATTATACATTAGTTACAGCTATTGCTGATTTTCCGTTGATGCGGTTCGCTGTGTTATTTGTCATTAGCTATGGGTTCATCCGGTTGATTCTCGGATTCCTATCGTCCTTTTTCTATAAAAGGAATGATTCAGCGGATCAGGAGAGCTGGCCTAAAGGTTTCTTTAGCCGTTTAACCGGAGCAATCATTGGTGCAATTATCGGCTCTGCGCGTGGAATGATTGTGATTGCCATTTTATTCATGATCGTAAGTCTCTATCCAGGCAGCATGTTCAGTCGTTACGTGGAGGCTTCACCCATCTACATGCAAGGAGCCAAATCCGTGATTGAGCCATTGTCGGGTAATCTGATCAAGGACAAGCTTCCTGTGTTTACCCAGGCTGTGCAGAAAGAACTGGGCGGTATTCTACAGCGGAAGTATGATGTTATTGACCATAATATCCCGGCTGATATCGAGTCTGCGGCACAGGAAATTGTGCAGGGTAAGTCCACGGAGGAAGAAAAGGCGCGGGCGCTCTATGATTGGGTAGGTTCACGAATTGAGTATGATTACGGCAAAGTAGACGATTATGAACAGAAAGGCATTTGGCATGAGCAAACGCCGCAAAATACATTTGATACGCGTATGGGTGTGTGCATCGACTATGCCCGCTTATATGCGGTGATGGCTCGATCACAAGGGCTTGAGGTTAAGGTTGTAACAGGTCTCGGCTACAATGGGCAGGGCGGTTATGGCCCGCATGCATGGAACGAGATTTTTTTGAGTGATTCCCAGAGCTGGATTCCACTGGACCCGACATGGGCAGTGAGTGGCGACTGGTTCAATCCTCCGAATTTTGCCGATACCCATCTGAAAGATCAGACAACATAACAATACACCGGGCATGGGTCCGGATATGACGACGTTGCCATGTTATCATGCCGTGAATGAATATTAAGCGGTATGCACCAAGTCATGAAAGAGGTAGGATGAATGAACAATCATTCAAAAGAGAAGGATGAATTTACGGATAAACGGCGTTTTAGTTATCGTATTAACGTATTTTTCTTCGTTTCCTTTGTTATTTTTAGCGTAATTATTGTACGTTTGGCGTTTTTGCAATTTGTTGAGGGGCCAGAGCTCAGTCAAGAAGAAGCCAGCAACATTACGAAGGATGTTCCGCTTGCTCCGGTGAGAGGTACGATCTACGATTCCACAGGTGAGGTGAAGCTGGCTTATTCCAAGCCCATTCAGTCCCTTTACCTGACGCTGTATAAAAACTATGGCGATGTAGGTGGAAAACCTAGTCCGTATATGCCAGAAGCGGAAGATATCGCTACTCGGCTTCATGATGTGTTTGAGAAATACAAATTAAAAGACTCTGAATCACTTACCGTGGAAAATATCATCGAAGAGATGGATTTGAATTCGCGCAAAGCCAATGGTTTCATGCCACGTCTGATTAAGAGTGATCTGTCCGAAGAGGAAGTCGCTTATTTTCTCCAGCATAAGGATGAGTTCAAGGGTATCCAGATTGTGGAGGAAAGTGTACGGTACTATGACCCAGATACCGTAGCTGTTCAGACCATTGGTTATTTGAAGAAATTCAAAAGTTCCAAATCCCTCGACAAATATCAAGCGATTGACGAGGCGAATAAAACACAGAAGGATCCAGGTCTTGTATACACAGAGAATGAGTTTGTCGGCTTCGATGGATTGGAGTTTCAGTACCAGGACGCTCTGCGTGGTAAGAGCGGATATAACTCGGTGGACGTAGACTTGCGGAATTTGCCAGAAGGTGTAGCGGGGACGACCCCTCCTGAGAAGGGCTATGATCTGATTGCCAGCATTAACAAAAACGTGCAAGTGAAGACAGAGCAGGCGATCATGGATCAGCTCAATTGGCTTCATCGGAATCCAGTATCAGGTAAATTACATCCTAATGCAAAAACAGGTTTTGCGGTTGCGATGGAAGTAGACACGGGAAAAGTTGTTGCTGCCGCCAGTATGCCGGATTACGATACCAACGTATGGAGAACCGGAAGTATTACGAACGAGCAGTACGATAGTATTAAGTATATCTATCTAAATGGTACGATTCGGGGATTCGCGCCTGATGATTCCAGAAAGCGTGCGGAATCCGTTGTATTGCTCGGTTCCACGATTAAACCACTCAGTGTGCTGATCGGTTTGAAAGAGGGATTTATTACAACAAACACAGTCTACCCGGACAGAGGTTCAACGACGTTTGGTGGAGATAATCGTAGAGTGCAGAACTCAGGCGGTCACGTGTATGGTCTGTTGCGTCCTCGTGATGCCATTCGTCACTCCTCTAACACATTTATGATTGATGAGATCGGTAAAAACTTATATAGCCGTTATGGCGCTAAAGGTATTGATGTGTGGAATGGGTACATGGAACAATTCGGACTAGGCGTAAAAACGGGCGTTGACCTACCGAGCGAATATGCCGGTCTTAAGGATTACAACAATGATGCCGAAAGTTCGCTTACTCGACTTGTATATGCTTCCTTTGGACAACAGGGTAAATATACAGCCATGCAGCTTGCTCAATATACAACGATGCTAGCTAACAAAGGAAAACGGATGGAGCCTCAATTAGTGAGCGAGATCCGGGATTCCGAAGGTAACATTGTAGAGAAGATCAAGCCGAAAGTGTTGAGTACTGTAGATTTCAATGATGCATATTGGAATGAAGTGCAGCGTGGTATGGCAACAGAGGTTTCGGCCTTTAGCAGCTTCCCATATGATTTTGCGAGAAAAACAGGGACATCTACACAGGTCGTCGGCGGTAAAAATGTCGATAACGGGGTATTTATTGCTTATGCTCCTCGCAACAATCCGAAGCTTGCGGTAGCCGTAGTCATTCCTGAAGGTGGCTTCGGTTCGAGCAGTGCGGCACCTGTTGCGCGTGCAATCTTCGATGCGTATGATGAGGAGTTTGGACTGGACGGAGTTCCGAAGAAAAATCAAAATGATGAAACGAATACGCAGCAATAACGTATCAGTTAGTATATAAGGGGTTCCCTCTAGGGAACCTCTTTTATTTTGGCATGGTTCATGTTGTTAGTTATTTGGTGTATTACCATTTATAATGATCTATTTACCTATGACGAAAATGTAACCAATATTTGGGGGACATCGTGGATTACCTTTGATAAACTCATAGAAGAACAGCGAATATGAACTTAGGAACGGAGAGCTAAATACATGTTTAACCGTTGGAAAAAGAGCAAAATTGTTACGGAAGATCCACCTGTTAATAAGCTATCGAGCGCAAGGCTTAATATGTTTTTTTTCGCAGCCTTTGTCATATTTAGCATACTGATTTTCCGGTTAGCCTTTGTGCAATTTGTTGAGGGACCTGAGCTCACCTACATGGAAACGAGCCGTAACACGAAGGATATTCCACTTGCACCCGTACGTGGACCAATATACGATGCGACCGGAGAGGTGGCGCTGGCATATTCCGTTCCTGTACAGTCTCTGTATGTCATGTTATACGAGGACTACAGCCGAGGAGCGAGGCAAGAAGAAGCGCGGGAGTTAGCTGATGATCTGGCAGGAGTGTTCCAGCAGTTTAACCCAGGAGATCCGGAGCAACCGGATGCAGAAGAGATTATTAAACGCTTGGATCTTGAATCTCAGAAAGCGCATGGCTATACGCCAAGGCTTGTAAAGTCGGATCTGAATACGCAAGAAATTGCTTATTTCATGGAGAAAAAAGCAGAGTACCCAGGTGCGATGGTACTGGAGGAGAACGTACGGAGATATGATCCTGATGGTGTTGCCGTTCAAGCCATTGGATATACGAGAGAGTTCAAGGGACAACAGCAAAACTCAGAAAAGTATAAAAAAATTGGTGAGGCTGAATCGACGGAGCGTGACCCTGGGCTTCGCTATACCCAGCAGGAGAATGTTGGGGTAGACGGTCTGGAATTTCAATATCAGGAAGAGCTTCGCGGACGCAGTGGTTATCAGTCGATCGATATCAATGCCCGTAATTTGCCGGAGGGTGCAATGGAGCAGACGCCGCCGCAGAAGGGATATAGCCTGGTCTCCACAATTAATAAAGAAGTTCAGCTGGCAGCACAAGAGGCTATCACCGATGAACTGCGTAGACTGCCTAAAGCGGTTACCGGTTATGCAGTAGGGATGGAAGTGGACACGGGGAATGTCGTAGCCATGGCGAGCATGCCAGACTATGATCCAAACGATTGGGATTATGACAAAATTAAGTTTGTGTATCGTAACGGAACGATGGCCTCTTTCCCACCGGACGATTCGAGAAAGAAAGCAGAATCCGTTGTGCTACTTGGATCGGTTATCAAACCGCTCAGTGTACTGATCGGCTTGAAGGAAGGGCTGTTTACAGCTGGACAGACCTATCATGATCAGGGTTATGCGATCTTAGGTAAAGACGGCAGACAAGTGAAAAACTCGCATTCCGCATATAACGGACACATTACGGCGAGGCGAGCAATTGAGAAATCATCGAATGCCTTCATGATTGATATGGTAGGTAAACGACTACTGAATAAGTATGGTTCGGTAGAAGGTATTAATAAGTGGGATGAATATATGAAGGATTTTGGCCTTGGCGTATCTACGGGTGTAGATCTTCCTGGTGAGTTCTTGGGACGATTGGAATACAAGGAGGAACATGAATCTGGACTGACGCGTTTGGCTTTTGCATCATTCGGCCAACAAGCGAAGTACACAACCCTTCAGCTTGCACAATATACAACGATGCTTGCCAACAAAGGTAAACGGATGGAGCCACATTTGGTGAAGGAGATCCGTGATGCTGATGGTAATGTGGTCAAGAAGATCCAACCCAAAGTATTAAATGAGGTCGAATTTGCGGATGCGTATTGGAATGAGGTACACCGCGGGATGGTGACAAAAGTAAGCTCATTTGATGGTTTCGCCTATGATTTTGCTCGAAAAACAGGAACCTCGGAGCAAGGTACAGGGCCTAATAAGAAGGAAAATGGTGTGTTTATCGCTTTTGCACCGCGGGATAATCCGAAACTAGCGGTAGCAGTCGTTGTACCCGAAGGGGGATTTGGTTCGGTTAGTGCCGCTCCAGTTGCCCGGAAAATCTTTGATGCTTACGACGAAGTATATGGTCTAAATGGTGTTCCAAAAGGCAAGAAGAATGCAGAGCAACAATAAGATTCTGGAATATTTAATTTTGTAAAATACATTCGAGATCATGAGCCTAAATCGACGGCTCACGATTGATTTAGGACAGGCAGGGGAAATTTTCCCTTGCCTTTTTATTTTTCATCGGATAAAATTTGCACAAGGGAAACATTATTAGCTTAGATTAAATTTTAATACCTTGTACAACAAAATTAGGTATGGACAAATATTTTAGGAGAAGGAAAGGGGTTGCTTGAATTGTTGTTGGTGAAGATGAGGAGTATTCATCGAGGATTTATGACGCTTGCGGCTTTGGCAATTATTGTGGTGCTTACCGCTTGTTCGAGCGAGGCACAGACCGGAAGTAATGGGAAAGTGCAAGTAACAGCTACGACAGGAATGATTGCAGATGTCGCACGTGAGGTAGGCGGAGCATATGTTGACGTTACCGGATTAATGGGACCCGGCGTAGACCCCCATCTGTACAAAGCGTCTCAAGGAGACATACGCAAGCTGGAGCAAGCGAGTGTGATTTTGTATAACGGACTGCATCTGGAAGGCAAGATGACAGATATTTTGGAGAAGATGTCCAAGAGCAAAATCGTCACAGCTGTAACGGAAAATATTCCTGTTGAAGAATTACGTTCTGGTAAAGACACCGGTGGTACAGAATACGATCCTCACGTCTGGTTCGATGTTGGTCATTGGATTCATGCGACAGAGTCGATTCGAGATACGCTGATTAAGGCAGATCCAGCGCATGAGGAAAAATATAAAGCACAAGCGGAACAATACCTCGGCAAACTGCAAGCATTAGACGAAGAAGTTCGTCAGCAGATTCAAGAAATTCCAGAGGCAAGTCGAGTGCTCGTCACCGCCCATGATGCTTTTGGATACTTCGGGCAGGCTTACGGCATGAACGTCATGGGACTGCAAGGAATTAGTACAGCAGCGGAATATGGTGCGAAGGATGTCAGTGAGCTGCGTGATTATCTTGTAGAGAATCAGATCAAAGCTGTGTTTGTAGAGTCGAGTGTGCCTGCAAAAGCGATGGAAGCCATTATTGCTGGCGCGGCGGAAAAAGGACATACGGTCACCATTGGCGGCGAATTGTTCTCGGATGCCATGGGAGCTGAAGGTACGGAGGAAGGCACATATATCGGTATGATCCGGCATAACATTCAGACCATTGTCGGGGCATTGAAGTGATCGAAGTAATGAAAGAAACATCAAGAGAGGAGTGGAACGTGAATGAACAAGTTAACATCTTCTAAAAATTCTCTTCAAGGCATGACGAACAATCATGCTCAACAGGAAAAGCAATCTGCAACATCTCCTCTCAGTGTGAGAGATTTGGCGGTGGCTTACCACAAGAAACCTGTTCTAAGCGGAGTATCCTTCGATATTCCAGAAGGGCAGCTTATCGGCATATTAGGTCCGAATGGAGCAGGCAAATCAACCCTAATCAAAGCAGTGCTCGGGCTGGTTCCCAAAATGCATGGCGATGTACGTATTTTCGGGCAATCCTATCGTGAACAACGGAGACGGATTGGGTATGTTCCGCAAAGGGAGTCGGTGGATTGGGATTTTCCTACCCATGCGCTGGATGTGGTGACGATGGGGCGTTATGGTCATCTGGGGTGGTTCCGTCGCCCAGGCAAAAAGGAACGTGAGCTGGCAGCGCATTGTTTAGAGCAGGTCGGCATGGGCGACTACATGTACCGTCAGATCAGCCAGCTCTCCGGCGGTCAACAGCAGCGGGTATTTCTAGCACGCGCATTAGTTCAGGATGCGGATCTATATTTCATGGATGAACCGTTTGCCGGGGTTGATGCAACAACAGAAAAGGCGATTATATCCTTGCTGGAGCAGTTGAAGCAACAAGGCAAAACCGTGCTAGTTGTGCATCATGATTTGGCAACGGTGGAGGAATATTTTGGCCATGTGTTGTTGTTAAACGGACGACTTGTAGCAGGTGGACCTACTCATGAGGTATTTGTACCTGACACACTACAAGAGACATACGGAGGCCGGATTGCGATGATTGGAAGCCGGACGGAGAAAGGTCAGGTGTAATGCATGTGGAACTGGGTACTTTCCATTCTGTCTGACCCGAATACGCGCTGGATTCTTCTCGGATGTTTATTACTTGGATTCAGTAGTGGGATCATCGGCTCATTTACCTTTCTACGACGTCAGAGCCTTATGGGCGATACGCTTGCACATGCAGCGTTACCCGGAATCTGTATTGCATTTATGCTAACCGAGACCAAATCCGTGGGATTCTTCTTGTTTGGTGCGCTCGTTGCTGGCATTGTAGCCACCTTCGGGATTTCGTGGATCACACGACATTCACGTATTAAGCAGGATGCTGCAATGGGAATTGTGTTAACGGTGTTCTTCGGCATTGGCGTAGTGATGTTGACACGCATTCAGCATAGTGCAAGTGGAAGCCAGAGCGGACTCGACAAGTATTTGTTTGGTCAGGCGGCTTCCATGGTTATGACCGATGTGTATGTCATGGGCGGCGTCTGTCTCGTGCTGCTCATCGCTTGCCTCATGTGGTTCAAGGAATTCAAGCTGGTGAGCTTCGATCCAGGATTCGCAAGAGGCATGGGATTGCCTGTTGCTATGCTGGAACAGCTCATTCTGCTATTGACCGTTATTGCGGTCGTTGCAGGCATTCAGGCGGTAGGTGTAGTTCTCGTTGCTGCCCTGCTGGTCACGCCAGCAGCTGCAGCACGGTGCTGGACGGATTCACTCGCACTTATGGTGCTACTCTCAGGTATATTTGGTGCCATGAGTGGTGCAACAGGTACGTTGTTCAGCACGATGGTTCCGAATTTACCAACAGGCCCTGTCACTGTGCTAGCAGCAACTGTCCTGTTCGCAGGTTCAGCGCTGCTTGCTCCGCGCAGGGGCTTACTGGCTAGGCGCTTACGAAGCATTCAAGCCAAGTCGGCTTACTTGAGAGAAGAACATGCCGCCGTTCAGACACTCTCTGCGCAGCGAAATGGGCAGCAAGAACGGGGTGAGATGTAATGGCAACCTTTTGGATTATTTTAACGGCAGTACTTGTCTCGTCAGCTTGTGCAATTCTGGGCTGTTTTCTAATTTTGCGCCGGATGGCATTAGTGGGTGACGCCATTAGCCACGCTGTACTACCCGGGATTGCCATTGCTTTCTTATGGAGTGGTTCCCGAGATTCGTTGTGGATGCTGCTTGGTGCAACGATCTTTGGTCTATTGACAGTGTTTCTGATCCAAAGCTTGCAGGCTGGGGGCTATCCTCTGATGCATCCATTGGGATTGTATTTACGGCGCTATTCGCGGTAGGGGTCATCTTGATCAGTCTGAATGCACAGCATATTGACTTGGATCTGGACTGCGTCCTGTTTGGTGAGATTGCCTATGTGCAGTGGGATACCCTAATGATTGGTGGTACGGATGTTGGGCCAAGGGCAGTATGGATGCTGGGAATTACGTTATTGGTCATCCTGGTGGTTATTGGGCTGTTCTATAAACAGTTCAAGCTATGCGCCTTCGATCCAGCATTGGCGGCAGCCTGCGGAATTCCGGTCGTGTTGTTCCATTACTTGCTCATGGGACTTGTATCCATGACGTCAGTGGCTTCATTTGAAAGTGTAGGCTCCATTCTTGTTGTAGGTATGTTGATTGTACCCGCGGCAACAGCGTATCTGTTAACTGATCGACTTGGCAAAATGATTCTGTACAGCGTGCTGGTTGGAGCTGCTTCCTCAGTTGGAGGCTATATCATGGCTTACATGTTGGATGCTTCCATTGCAGGGTGCATGGTGGCGGTTGCTGGTATTTTATTTGTACTCGCGCTGCTGTTGTCTCCGAAGCACGGGATTATCCTCCGCTATGCTCGCCGTAAATTTGCTACACGTTAATGAGGAAAATGACATCGGATGAAAAGAGTTCAAACGTCTGCTAATTGCAGGCGTTTTTTCTTTGCTAAGGAAACGAGATTTAACTGATCATCTGACTCAACACAAACACGATGATGTTTACGTTGATTCATATTGGTTATTTTGTTGCATATGGATGATCTGTGGTAAAATGTCGTTAGCTGTGACGTCCGGGGCGTCCGCTTGTGCGGATACCGGGCGATCTTTGTGTGAAAGTATGTTGGATGGGACTAAAGAGAGACAACTGAGGAGGAATACGACATGAGCGAACTGAAATACAAACTGCTAGCACTCGATATGGATGGAACATTGCTTAACGATAATCACGAGATTACACAGGAAACGACCAAATGGATTAAGATTGCGATGCGCCGCGGCGTACATGTATGTTTATCTACAGGAAGAGCGGTATTTCATGCGATGCCTTACGCCGTGCAGCTTGGTCTAGAGACGCCGATGATTACCGTGAACGGTAGTGAAGTGTGGAAAGCTCCGAATGATCTACATTTTCGCCATCTGATGGATCCGGCATTAATCCGCAAGCTGCAACAGATCGGGGAGAAATATAACAGCTGGTACTGGGCATACTCCGTGGAAGAGCTGTTCAACCGTGACCGCTGGACAGACAATATCGAAGGCTTGGAATGGCTGAAGTTCGGATATACCACCGAGATTGATGAAGTGCGTCACCAGATCATGCTGGAACTACAGGAACTTGGCGGTCTGCAAATGACGAATTCTTCACCTGTTAATATTGAGATTAACCCTGTGGGCATATCCAAAGCGAGCGGTGTAGCTGAAGTGTGTAAGTTGCTTGGCATTGAGATGTCCGAGGTAGTCGCTGTTGGCGATAGCTTGAACGATCTAGCAGTTATTGAAGCTGTAGGTCTAGGTGTGGCTATGGTAACGCCCAGGAGCAAGTGAAAGAAGCGGCAGATCTCATTGTAGCGAGCAATAACGAAGATGGCATCGTTGAAGTCATTCGTGAACATATTCTAAAGGGGGAGTAACCTTTGCTCGCAACCGTTGGTTGGATTTTAATTGTACTTCTGTTTGCAGTAGGCATGGCGGGAACCGTCTATCCAATCTTACCGGGTGCTGTAGCGATATTCTTCGCATTTCTGGTCTATGGTTGGTTCTTTAGTTTTGACCCGTTTGGTGTATGGTTCTGGATTACACAGATTTTGATTGTTGTTGTACTATTCGTGGCGGATTATGTCGTTAGTGCCTGGGGCGTTAAGAAATTCGGCGGTTCCAAGCTATCCACCACGTTAAGTACAATCGGTGTAATCATTGGTCCATTTGTCATCCCGGCGTTCGGGCTTGTACTGGGTCCATTCCTCGGTGCTTTTATTGGGGAGCTTATCGGAGGATCATCACCTTCCAAAGCGACCAAAGTTGGTTTTGGTTCCGTGGTGGGACTGTTTACTAGTACGGTGATGAAAATCATTTTGCAAATCGTCATGATTGTGCTCTTTATTATCTGGGTGGTTCGTTTCGCATAGACGTTAGTGAGTGCGAGCGTCATCTAGGTGCACGTCCGTGTGGAGGAAAGAAGGGGAATTGGTTTGTCTAAGAAGGAAACATTTATTAAGGGGACGCTCATTCTGGCGGCAGCAGCTCTCATTGCAAGGGTGCTTGGTCTTGTGCAACGTGTGCCGCTTGAGCATATCCTCGGCGATATCGGTAATGCATCGTTTACCATTTCCAATACGGTATATTTAATGCTGTTAACGGTTGCTACGGCAGGTATACCAAGTACGCTGAGTAAAATGGTATCCGAACGCTACGCACTAGGACGAGCAGGTGAAGCACAGCAGATCTACCGAGCAGCCCTGATCTTTGCTGCTGTTGCTGGTGTTGTTATGTCGACACTGCTGTGGTTTGCTGCACCGTTCTATGCGACCCATATCTCGAAGGTACCGGAATCTGCTAGCGCCATTCGGGCTCTGGCTCCAGCCTTGCTGCTCTTCCCTGCGATCGCCATGATGCGTGGGTATTTCCAAGGTCGAGGTAATATGACGGCCGGTGGTATTTCACAGATTGTTGAGCAATTTGCTCGTGTAGGCACTGCAATTATTGTGGCCTACATTATGCTTCAATGGAATTATGATGATCAGACGATCGCAGCGGGTGCTTCCTTCGGTGGTGTATTCGGAAGTATTGGCGCATTTTCTGTTATGTTGTACTTCACCTTGAAACTACGTCGCAAAGACCGTGAAGCTCAGTTTGAGATGGAACGAGCTCAGCAATTGCCGATGCGCGGTATATATGCAGATATTTTCAAGCTGTCCATTCCGATTGTGCTATCATCGCTCGCGGTTCCTGCAATTAACTTCATTGACTCATCACTTGTCGTGCCATTGCTGAGTGGTCGTATTGGACTGGAAGAGGCGACAGCCGTTCTTGCGATCCTGGGAGCGAAGGCGCAAAGTATTGCCGGTATTCCACCGATTCTAGCCATTGCTCTGAGTCAATCACTCGTGCCTATTATTTCGGCAGCATTCGCTCGTAAGGATGAGACTCATCTGAAGAATCAGATTACGCTGGCGTTGCGCATTTCAATTCTGACAGGTATGCCTATTGTTATTGCGCTCTGTACTGCTGCGTATTCCGTGAACGGACTATTATTTACTTCATTGGATGGAACACCGATCATTGCGTTGTTAACCTTCGGTACCATTTTCCAGATTACGATGATGACGACAAACTCCATCTTGCTGGGTGTGGGTAAACCGCGGATTACGATGGTCAGTGTGGCTATAGGTGTAGTCGTCAAATTGGTGGCGAGTCTGATCCTTGCTCCGTTCTTTGGCATTTATGGCATCATTATCGCTACAGCGCTTTGCTTCTTAGTGATTACGTATCTGAATCTTCGAGTATTGAGAAAAATCGTTACCTTCTCGATCATGGGTGATCGTTGGAAAGGGTTCCTGTTGACCGTACTGCTTGCTGCAGGTGCCGGCTTCGGGACAAACTGGTTAGGAAATGTGGTCTTTGGCTCATTCCTGCCATCCCGCGTATCGTTCCTGATGACCTGTCTCGTTGTTGGTGCACTGGTCGTTGTTATCTATCTCGTGCTCCTGATTGTGCTGCGTGTGCTGCGTAAGGATGAACTCGGAAGTTATCCACGTATTTTGCAAAAGGTTTTACGTCCACTGATGCGTCTGCAACGTGGAGTAGAGCAACAAGGGTAGTCGTTGGTAAACATTCATATGCCCTAAACTTAATGTCTTGCCTATAATAGCTATCCAAGCATTGCATATAAGCCTGTTCGCTGTATTTATTCAGTGGACAGGCTTTTTATGTGATGATACTTAATGTAATAAAGCTTTGGCGTCATGCGCGACTGATGTTTTCAGCAGTCCATATCGGTGTTCATGACTCATTTCGAATAACCAGGGTCTACGGGGTGTGGTTAGATGGCCGAGACAATCTCTGCTCTGAAGCCAGTCCTGTCTTGTAATTGGCTCATAGGGTGTGTCCTGCCACACAGCCAGCAATTCAGGACTATACAGTCGATCACCCTCTGGCAGCCATTCCTGCTCCATTAATTCTTTGCTATAAAACTCATTTTTTCCAGCATGCTCCTCATGGGCAGTGAACAAGCCTGGCCAATATTCGGCACGCGATCCGCGGTGGGGTACGGAGCGGGCGAATTCCAGCACTTGCGTGAACACTTGCTGGGTACCGAACAGCATGGCATACAGACTTTTTCCAAACATAATACGTTCATCCAGCTTGCCAAAATGTTCAATGACTCGGCCCGCAAGACCTTTTCCACGTCCCAGAGGAAATACAATATGATTGAGCCCGGCCAGGTTATGCAGATGAAAGGCAGGCTTGGATAGCACTTCTTTTTTGAAATAAGGATGTTGCACAACACGGCTCTCAATATAGTTCTGCTCATTAATAATTAATGCCACACTAAGCAACGAGCTGCATCGTTCGAGCCAAAATCGTTCCCAAAAGGGCGTCATAAAGGCGGAGATATGGAAGTGGGGGAGCAGGTGGAAACAACTCCGTCCCAGTTTACGGCTATTCATGTACAACAACAATTGGGGGTAGGCATCTTGGAAGATAAGCGCATTACAACGCTCCAGCATGCGATACATGTGTTCTCGATCGGTTTGATTTTGCAGGTTGTGCATCAGACCACTCTGTAGATCTGTCATATGATATCCACCGTTGCGTGATACCATATGAGCCAGCAGTGCCCAATGAAGCTCCGGATACTGTTCATAACATTCCAAATAAGCTGCTGTGCGGGTGATATTACTTCGATTATGCTCTGACGTCAGTCTATGGATTTCTTCTAAAATATTGCAGTCCTCTTCACATACAATCGCGCTCCGGGCATGTCTAGTGGCGGCCGACTCCGTTCCAGGCAATAACCGTTCAACTTCTTCTTGCAAGGAGTGCGCGACATCGGATTGCCAAGCGAGATCACGTAAAGGATGACGTAGTTGATTGGAGGCTTGCCACGCTGCCTGTTTGCCACGCCAGACTTCCCTCGCCGCACCAGGAATGGAGCGCACAATCTGAAAAAAGGACTCCAGTGGAGGCGAATCTGTTTTGTGAGTATGCATTGCTCGTCATCCTTTCTCATAATTGCTCTACCCTCAGTATGTACTGAATATTTGACTTCCACTCGGCAATTTGCTTCACTTAGGTTAAGACAAGGTAAAGAAAGGAAGATGTGATCATGGAACAAATAACTTCCAAACCCGAATTTGATGTAGCCATTCAATCTCCCAGACTGACCGTAGCCGTATTTAAGGCTGATTGGTGTGGAGACTGCAAGTACATCGATCCATTTATGCCTGAAGTAGAGGACAAGTATGCTCGTGAGCTGACATTGATTGAGGTTGATGTCGATCAAGTGGGCACAGTGAGTGAAGAACAAAATATCCTCGGCATACCGAGTTTTGTAGCGTATACGGATGGACGTGAATTGGTTCGTTATGTGAACAAGCTTCGTAAATCTAGAGAAGAGATTGAGCAGTTCCTTGATCGTGCTGTCGAAGTGTACAAAACGATCCACAAATAAACACAATCAATTTTAAAGGTTACATATGTTAACAGCCATTTTTCCATCATCGGAGAAGTGGCTGTTGGTATGTTCGTTAAAGTTCAGGAGACACTATCAAGATGTGGGTATGAGCCTATACATACCGTTTGAGCTCTCGAAAATCGATGAGCAACGGGATTTCATCAATAGGAAAAGGTCAGTTGAGTGGGGCAATCTTATCGTATTCATTTAAATTGCGGAAGCATAGAATGAACACCTTGTGTCTAAAATTTGAATTGAAATGACCTTTCGGTCATTTTTTCAATAGACGTTAACATTTTGTCACAAAGCGCGGCGTCAATGACACTTTTATCCGGTATAATGAGTTTAGTTGTGAATTACGTGTCAAAGTACTGAATCAAGCGAGAAACGATGTTTTTCGCCATCTTAAACCAACAGCAGGTGAGAAAAAATTGAAGCATTTAACCTTGTTTAAATGGTTAACCGTATTAACTTGTCTTGTGATGTTCCTGGCAACGTTCGGTGGGGGCATTGTTACCAAGACAGAATCCGGATTAGGTTGTGGCACAGAGTGGCCTTTGTGTAACGGAAAGCTTGTTCCAGCACATACGGTAGCATCCCTAATTGAATATTCACATCGTGCCGTAAGCGCATTGGCAGGTCTGCTGTCGATTGCCTCTTTTGTAGCATTTTTGCGGTTCGGTAAGTCTCGTCGAGATCTACAATTGTTCTCATTACTAACGCTCATATTTGTTATTGTCCAGGGAATCATGGGAGCCTTTGCCGTGGTGTTCTCCCAATCTTCTGCCGTCATGGCGCTGCACTTTGGATTCTCGATCATAGCGTTCGCGAGTTCTCTAATGATGGCGCTGGGAATAAGGCAGGAGGCGCGTCACGGAGGACTGGAAAGATTGAATAATTACCCTCGGGTAACTAAAGGGTTCCGTAATCTGGTCTGGTTTTCCACGGTTTACACGTATCTTGTTGTGTACACAGGTGCGTTTGTAAGCCATACCGACTCAGCGGGAGGCTGCTCAGGTTTCCCATTATGTAATGGACAGATTGTTCCAGAGTTGTCCGGAGGGGTAGCTGTAGCATTTGCTCACCGTTTGGCTGCATTATCCTTGGTTATTGTCATCGCGATTTTGGGTCATTATGCATACCGCAAACATCCTGATAATACCGAACTTCGGAGATTAGGTGTGATCGCTGTAGTGCTCATTCTGCTCCAAGTCTTCATTGGTTTCGTGATGATGCTTACGATTGGTCGTCCAGAAGTGTACATGTTCGTTGCGCTTGCTCATATGTTGGATATTGCCATATTGTTCGGAGTTCTAACATACATGAGTTTCCTTGTATACAAACTGCATCGTCCAGTTAATCGTTTCTAGATCAAGTATACAGATTTAAGTTATACGAAGTTATATTGCGACAACTTACGGAGTCTGCCTTTCAATGATGTAGATCATTGGAGAGGTGGACTTTGTTTGATGTTAGGCATGGCAGGGCAACCTAAGCGAAGCAGCATTCATGCATTTACTCTGATCCCGATTTTGTTTAACATGATTAAGCATCCCATGATCAGCAGAGTGCAAAGAGGAGGCTGTATATGCTGCGAACGTTGCTAGGCGAACCGCCACGCCAAAATGAGGGTATGTTGGAGGAAGCTATTGATTCAATGGTGGAGACTTTGGAGTTACTGCAACGCCAACTGGAGAAGAACCAAGACCCAACGCATGATTATCGTAAGCTGTATGTTTGGACGCAGGGGTTAATCTCCTCGTTAGATGAACTGGAGCAGAGCTGCTTTGCTGCATCTCACTTTCGCAAGAAGGTAAAAGCAGGCTCTACAGAAGACATGACGAGCGAGGAAAAGGCGGAATATGCCCGGTACGTTTATTTTTACAAGGATGGATTCATTCGTTGCTTTGCCATTTTGGACAAGACAGGTACTGTATTGAATGAACTGTTTCAGCTCAATACAACCAAAGTAAAAACGCATTTCTCTTATTTTACCGTGTTGCGACAGTTTGGATACGCCAAGATGCATGGGGAACTAGCGGCTAAGCTGATCGAAATCAAGGATGCATACCGAGAGCCCATGAGCAGATTACGTAAACGCAGGAACATGGAGATTCATTACATGAATTCTGAAATGCAGGACGATCTGTGGCAACTGCACCAGACATTGCAGGGGAAAGTGAAGCTGGAGGACTTGGATCAACATCTGAACGAATTGCGTCAAGGATTAGATATGGTGTGTGCAACGTTGAAGGCATCGTATGGTTACATGAATAAAATGTGGCATCAACAAGGCTTTAGAGAGCGTAGTAAAGGGATAAAATCATAATATTTACCTTTGACAAATCGGAATACTTGGATTATACTGAGTTCCTAATAGGACATTAAATGTAATATGTTACAACATGAATTATCTGAACAGTATAACTGTTGAATTACACGAACTTATACAAACTTACAATATCATATTTCTTATCGAGAGCGGCGGAGGGACAGGCCCGATGAAGCCCGGCAACCGATTTATAACGACAATGGCAAACGTGTCATTCTTTATAGATGTTAGGTGCTAATTCCTACAAAATGGCGTTAAGCGCGATTTTGGCAGATGAGAAGGTATATTCTTTCAAGCGAAGAACCCTTTCAGTTTCTGCAAAGGGTTCTTTTTTTATTGCATGAATGGGAGTTTTCCTCTCTTTCGGGTAAAGATAGGTGTAGGCAGTGGGAAGGAGAGTATTATTTGATTGAATTAAAAGGAATAACCAAAACATATGGTAGAGGCGCAAAGGCAACAACTGCGCTTGCGGATCTGAATCTGAATGTTAGCAAAGGCGAGATTTTGGAGTCATTGGGCATTCAGGCGCCGGTAAAAGTACATTGATTCGATGTATAAATCTACTGGAGCGACCTACAGAAGGTGAAGTTTGGGTGAATGGAGTGGACTTAACCAGTCTGAGCAAGTCGGAATTGCAGAAGCAAAGAGGCAAGATCGGTATGATCTTTCAGCATTTCAATCTGCTCTCATCCGCTACGGTCTACGACAATGTTGCATTTCCACTGAAGTTGGTCAATACGTCCAAAGCGGAGATCGATCGTAAGGTAAAGGAAATGCTCACCTTGGTCGGACTTGAACAGCATAGCAACAAGTATCCTGCACAATTGTCAGGAGGACAGAAGCAACGGGTGGGTATTGCTCGTGCACTCGCCAGTGATCCGGATGTGCTGCTCTGTGATGAAGCCACTTCTGCTCTTGATCCACAGACAACAAGTTCTATTCTGAAGCTTCTGCTGGATATTAACGAGAAGTATGAGTTAACGATTGTGCTGATTACTCATGAGATGCATGTGATCCAGAGTATCTGTGATCAGGTTGCAGTCATTCATCAGGGAGGCATCGTTGAACAGGGGCCAGTCACAGAAGTGTTCCTCAAGCCAAAGCATGCTATCACACGTGATTTCATGCAGCAAGGTCAGGCGACCGAGTTGTTGTTACTTCAAGAGGAAGGTCTATCAAGCTCAGAGAACAACCGTGAGAACGGCGAACAATCTCAGTTGGTGAAAATTTCGTTCTTGGGACAGAAGACATATGAAGCCATTCTGTCAAGAACCGTTCGCCGTACCGGCGTTGATTTCGCGATTCTGCAAGGAACAATCTCTACGATCAAACAAGTCCCTTATGGACAACTTATCGTTCGTTTCGAGGGATCCTCTGCGGCGATTAACTCAACTACCCGTGAATTAATCGAGCAGGGGCTTGATGTGGAGGTGCTTCGTTAACATGGATTTTTCAACTGTACGCTGGGAAGAGGTTGGCAAGGCGTCTATTGAGACGTTGCAGATTCTTCTTGTATCCGGTCTGTTTACTGTAATTATTGGCTTACCATTGGGTGTGCTGCTATTCATGACGGCAAGATCCTCATCGGCAAAATCGGTTCTCGTTTATTCGATTCTGTCGGTGATTGTGAATATATTGCGATCTGTTCCATTCATCATCTTAATTGTTGCTCTACTTCCAGTTACCCGTGCGCTTGTTGGAACGGCTACAGGTGTGTTGGGTACAATTCCACCACTTGTCATTGCAGCAGCGCCGTACTTCGCTAGGATTGTGGAGACGACATTGCGTGAGGTGGATCGTGGAGTCATAGAAGCTGCACAAGCGATGGGAGCCTCGACAGGGCAGATTGTAAGACGTGTTCTGTTACCAGAGGCATTACCTGGTTTGCTGGCAGGTATAACGATCACCATTGTTACGTTGGTTTCCTATACGGCAATGGCGGGGATGGTTGGCGGCGGTGGACTTGGGACGCTGGCGATCAACTATGGTTATTATCGTTACCAGACCGAGGTCATGCTTGTAGCGGTAGTATTAATCGTCATTTTGGTACAAGTCCTTCAGATGTCTGGAGATCGCTTGGTTAAATGGTTCACCAGGAAATAACACATAGACAGCATGTCTGACGCATGATCAAATTGATCAGGCTCAGCTAATGCAACAAAAATTGATTGGAGAAGGGGTTTTACACATGAAAAAATGGTCATTTGCTCTACTAAGTATTTTGCTGATTGCAGTACTAGCTGCTTGCGGTAACAACAAGGATGCGGATAGCGGAGCAGACAATTCTGCTGGTGCACCACGTACCGTTGAACTGAAAGTGGGAGCATCTCCTACACCTCATGCTGAAATTCTGGAAAGTATCAAGCCTGAACTTGAAGCAGAAGGTATTCGTTTGCAAGTTGTAACATTTAATGATTATGTTCAACCGAATCAGCAATTGGCTGACAAACAATTGGACGCTAACTTCTTCCAACACCAACCTTATCTAGATGCAGAAAATGCAGCACGTGGTTTTAACCTTGTAACTGTAACTCCTGTACACGTAGAGCCTTTTGGTGGCTATTCCAAAAAGATCAAATCATTGGATGAATTGAAAGACGGCGCAAAAGTTGCGATCCCGAATGACCCATCCAATGGTGGCCGTGCATTGTTGTTGCTTGCAAAAGAAGGTCTGATTACGCTCAAAGACAACACAAACATCTCGTCAACTCTGCAAGACATTACTGAAAATCCGAAAAACCTGGAGATTATTGAGTTGGATGCAGCGATGATGCCGCGTCAGTTGGATGAAGCAGACCTGGTATTCATTAATGCAAACTTTGCACTGGAAGCGAATCTGAATCCAGAAAAAGATGCTCTTCTAATCGAAGATCTGCAAGGTAACCCGTATGCTAACATTCTTGTAGCTCGTGAAGATAACAAAGATTCAGATGCAATCAAGAAACTGGCAGCAGCCCTGAATTCCGAAGCAGTAAAAACATTTATTAAAGATCGTTACCAAGGTGCAGTTGAACCTGCATTTTAAGTAATAGCTTAACGAACATAAAAAGTCGATTCCGCTTATTATTGATGATACGGAGCGCTGTATCGATGCAAAAAAAGCCCTACACCTTTTGAACAAGGATGTAGGGCTTTTGTGTGTTGATTATTCGTGATTGAAGCTGTTAGCGCTTGTTCGGGTCATTCTCTGAATGATCACCAGTGGATGAATGGGTGTGCTCGATGGATTCCTGTCCAGCTGCATGCTGTTGATATGCCTGTTCAGCAGGAGAAAGAGAGTTCTCATCCGTAGGATGATCAGCATCATTTTTTTTGCGTCCAGTCAGCTTATTACGTAGCCATCCGAATGCTCCAACGACTAGAGCTACAATGACAAACCATCCTTTTTTGAGCAATAACAACAATCCTACTTTTTTGGCAACAGCCACTCCTGCACCACCAAGGATGAGACTGGTTAAGCCGAGTTCTGATTTTCTGTCGATCGAAGCGTCAAACTCCTCATACTTGTTACCCGCAGTGACGGTAAGATTGGAGAGAACGTTGTCCTCAAACTGTCTTCGGTTCTCCTCAAAATTAGCACTGTCTGTAACGAGAATAACGCCGATATAGCCCTGACGTGTCAGAACGTTCACATTGTAATTAACGAGGGCTTCCTGCTGAGCGTCTTTGAGACCAATGGAATAAAGCAAATGGTGTTTGGCGCTATCATAGTTCGGTTCAATGTCCCAGCCAGTAATAAACAGTTGGTTATCAGGAGTCGTTTTCTCATTCTGTTCCTCTGTACCTCGTTTGTAGCTGTCCAGGAGCTCTTCAGCATCGAGGTCATCCTTGTCACTGTCGTCAATATGTCCAGTGTCATTGTACTCGAAGATCACGTACCAGTTGGAGTTCTCACCCGCTCCATAGATACTACCGATCTCTGTTCCGTTCGGGAAGGATTCGGTGTCTTCCATGAAACGTTTTGTGTTGGCTTCATCTAAAAAGGTAAGTCCTTCAACTACTTTCAAGGAGGCTTTGCTGTCGAGCATGACATCTTGTGGTCCGTCTATCCATTGATAATCCTCAGTGGTGCTACTGTTACTTTCTGCAGAAGCTGTGATGGAGAAGGGGGCTTGTAATGTAAGTACAAGCAGTATGGCGATCAGGGATGCTACACATTTTTTCATCATTTGCTATAAATCCTTTCAGCGTTGCCATGTAATGATTATATTTACATGACCATATGTATTGTGTCATTACTTTCACAGGAAGTAACGACTTATCGACATTACCATAGACACCCCTACCAGACAAGGTATATATGGTTATTTAGGTGGTATTTTCCTTCTAAAGACCTAATTGATAACAAAGTAAAGGATGGGAATATAAGTATTTAGTCCGAGGCTTACACTTTTTTGCAAATGAGGCGGTTGAGCTAAAGTACAACACAAAGACCGTGTACCCCCATAGGAGAGATATACGGCCTTTATGCTGCTATTAACTGCAATTATTGATGAGGCGGCTGCCCAGAATTGCGATAATATGATAATTCATTTTGATCGGCATTCTGCTGTTCATCTGCCTCCTGCAGAACCATTCGCTCCGTAGGAGAGAGCTGTTCTTCATCACCTTTTGATCGTTTGAATCTAATCCAAGCAATCAGCCCAACGACTACAATTAAAATTATAAACCATGACTTCTTGAGAAAAAGCAATAAGTTGTTCGTGGGACTGCCTGTATAACCGATACCGCCCCAAATTAAACTTTTGAGTCCGATCGTTGAGGTTTTGTCTGTCGAGGCATCGTATTCTTCATAGGTATATCCTGCACTGATACTCAATTGGTTAAGAACAGCTTCCTCAAATGTTTTATTGTTCTGTTGAAAATTAGCCAGATCTGTAACCAAAATCGCAGATACATACCCTTCACGTGTTAGTATATGTACATTGTAATTGACCATGGCCTGTTCAAAAGCATCCTTGAAACCCAGAGAATAAATTAATTGATGTTTGCTGCTATCATATGTAGGTTCAATTTCCCAACCTGTTACGTAAGTTCGATCTTCAAACTCCGCTTCTCGGTTCCCCGCTTCTGTACCACGAATATAACTGCTTAAAAGTTCGTTCGCATCCAGCTTCTGATCATCATCTCGGATATGACCGGTTCTCACGTATTCAAACACGACATACCATGAACCTGAATCGCTATTATTGTACAAGCTACCTATTTCATTACCGTTAGGTTTTCCACCTGCATTGAGCATTGAACGTTGTGTGTTGGCTTTATCCAGAAAAAAATAGCCTTCAGGGATTTCTAAAGTGGCTTTGCTATCTAAATCTACAGTAGCCGGCCCAGCAATCCAGTTATACGCATCAGGAGATTGCTCTTCATCGGTTGTTGCGGTTACTTGAGGAGCATCTGAGAAAGCTAAGAAACTAATGAATATTAACAGCATAAATGTTTTCCATCTTCTTTTAAAAATGTTCATCACACAGCCCTTTCATAATAAGTTTCTTTCGCACGATATCACCGACACTAACATAGCTAGTTATCACTGGCAAGATATATCTGGAATTAAAGAGATAAAATCCCTATAAAATATGCAAGTTGTGAGGGGATGATAAATCTTTTATACTAATGAATGACTGCTCATTGAAGAGGGGGATGGACGTGAAGGGGAAGATTGCCCTCATAACGGGAAGTGCCAAAGGCCTTGGAAAAATGACAGCCCTCAGTCTGGCGGATCAGGGATGCCATATTGCCCTGAATTATGTGAATAGCCGACTCGAAGCGGAGGAGCTTCAAGCTCAGATCATAGCCAAAGGCGTAAATTGTATTGCGATCCAGGCTGACATTTCGAAGACCGAGGAGATTACATTTTTGGTGAAACAGGTGGAAGAACAGCTCGGGAGCATCGATATTCTTGTGAATAATGCTGGCCCCTTTGTCCGAGAGCGCCGTTTGTTTGCCGAATATGCAGAAGCGGAAATACAAATGTTAGTACAGGGTAATTTGCTTGGGCCTATGCTGCTTGATCAGTATGTGCTGCCAGAGATGCGGCGTAAGCAGTGGGGGCGTATCATCCACTTTGGATTCAGTCATGCCGGAGAAGCTAGATCATGGCCTCATCGAGCTGTATATGCAGCTGCGAAGGTGGGTTTGGTTTCTTTTACCAAAACATTAGCTGTAGAAGAAGCGTCTAACGGCATAACAGTGAATATGGTATGTCCTGGGGATATCCGCGGCACTAATAAAGAGAAAACGATAGATGAAATTGCTGGGATAACGGACGAGGAAACACCAAGAGGGCGTCCTGGCAGCGGTGAAGATATTGCACGTGTCATTACGTATCTCTGTCTAGACCATTCCGATTTTATTACAGGTAACATTATGGATGTGTCTGGAGGACTTGATCCAATTCGTCCAACAATTTAGACGTAGCAGAATGCGAAACGGTAGGGCGAAGGATATGTGAACTATGTTAAAATGAAATAGGCACAAAAAAGAGCCCTCCGCTTCATTGAAGCGAAAGGCTCTTGAGGTTTATTTCGTGAAGGATTGATTAGAATACTTGTACGACTTCTTCGACACCGTCAACTTCTTCAAGAAGGGCGCGTTCAATCCCGGCTTTTAAGGTAATGGTGGAGCTTGGGCAACTGCCGCAGGCACCGACCAGTTTCAGCTTAACGATGCCATCTTCTACGTCAACCAATTCCACGTCACCGCCATCGCGTTGCAGGAACGGACGAAGTTTGTCAAGCACATCGGATACCTCATCATACATCATGGTGCTTTGTGCGTTTTCGCTCATTTTTTTCAACTCCTTTCCTCTATATATTATATTACAAATGACCATAAATTAAAATGGTCAAACAAAGCAGGTGAACCTACATGAGACCAATTATTGAATTTTGTGCGAATAACATGCACTTTGGCACAGATGAAATCATGGATCAACTGGATGAGAATCCAGATTATGATGTTATTGAATACGGCTGCCTCAGCAATTGTGGCCAATGTTACATGACTCCTTTTGCACTAGTGAATGGCGAATTAGTCATTACCGACAAAGTTGAAGATCTATACAACGCCATCTTAGCCAAAATTGCTGAAGCCGATGCCTGGAGTGAACTGGATCTCGACTAACCGAGATGACGCTTGGACATCCAGAGCACGCCGCTTTTCAAAATACGAGGCACACGTCCCATCATGGACGTTTTGCCCATTAGCCCAAAACCAGCCTTCTTACCAAGCGCACCTAACGTGCCGCGTAACTTAAGAGGGTGTGGATTGGGTTTTTCACCTTTCCAAAGGGCATGCTGAATATGAGCGATCTGTTCACCCTGTACTTCTGCTGCTTGACCACTTGGAGCGTAAGGCACGCTAGCGCAGTCACCGACAACATAGACATCTGTATATTCAGGAATTTGATAATATTCGTTAAGGACAACACGGCCTTGGGGATCTTTGGTGACATCCAAGTCCTGTACGACTTTGACCGGCTGGATTCCAGCAGTCCATACTACGGCGTCCGTCAAAATTTCCTCATCCTGATTATAAATTCCATCTGCTTCCAGACGGGAAATGGCAATATGTCCACGTGTCTCGACCTGATGTTCACCAAACCATTCATGAACATATGCGGATAGACGTTGTGGGAAGGCAGACAATACACGTTCCCCACGATCCAGGATGCTGATATTAAGATCAGGTCTGCTCTCACGAAGCTCTGCGGCCATCTCTACACCACTTAGACCGCCACCAACGATGTGTACTTGTCCATAAGCTTTTACTTCACTAAGACGAAGATACGTTTCTCTTGTTTTGCTGAAGCTCTGAATGGTGCAGCTATATTCCTCTGCTCCTGGTGTGTTATGGAAACGATCGGTACAACCTAATCCAATCACCAGTTTGTCATATTCCAACGGATCTTGGCCTTCAAATTCAATCTGACGCTGTTCCAGATCAATCGCCGTCACTTCTCCATACCGATACGTAACTTTTTCATGAACTGGAAATTGGATGCGCAGGTCGTAATCAGATACGGTGCCTGCTGCGAGTGCGTAATATTCAGTCTTTAATCCTTGAAAAGGGCTGCGATCCACCAGTACGATTTGTGTGTCTGCTGGAATTTTACCTTCAAGAAGTTCTTTGATAATCGTGAGGCCACCGTAACCGCCTCCGAGAACGACGAAATTTTTCATGACTCGGCTTCCTTTCTGCATCAGTCCCGTTAAGCGGGGCTGCAACCTTTGGAGCAGCTATGCTTCCATAGCTGCTCCAATTTGTTTTTATTTTGATATTCAGAAAATATGCATTTCAAATTACAGATATCGTGTAGCACGGTTGTACCATGGTACAACCCTGGAGGTGACTTCAGGGGTGAAGATATAGTCGAAAGTGCTAACCTTACAATGAATTGTTGAGAAGAAGCAGCCGAGCTATATCTTGCCTGAATCCGATTCATTACTTGGATGTGGCTGGGAAATATAAAAGCAGATGTTACTCGTATACTTGAATTTCGTTATAGAAAGTATCACGCTCTACAGGAATGCGCCCAGCACCTTTAACTAACCAGATCAATTCTTTACGAGTTAATCCTTCTGGTGTAAGTGCACCTGCAGCATGACTGATTTTTTCACGTACAATGGTGCCATGAACATCGGAAGCGCCGAAGCTCAGAGCAACTTGTGTTAATTGTGGACCAATATTAATGAAGTACGCTTTAACATGGTCGATGTTATCGAGCATCAGGCGGCTGATCGCAATGGTTTTGAGATCCTCGTAAGCAGAGTTACGACGCATAATGCTTGCACTTTTGCTCTTAGGCTGCATGGAGAGCGGGATAAACACCATAAAACCATTTGTCTCATCTTGAAGCTCACGAATTTGAACCATGTGATTCACACGATCCTCGTAGGATTCAATGGATCCGTACAGCATGGTTGTATGCGTACGCATGCCCAGGTTGTGAGCAGTGCGGTGTACTTCGAGATAGCGATCAACATTGGCTTTGTCTACGCGCATTTTTTTGCGATACTCATCAGACAGAATTTCCGCGCCGCCGCCAGTCAGAGATTTCAGACCTGCTTTTTGCAGCTCTTGCAGAACTTCCTTAATGCTCAAACCGCTAATACGAGTGAAGAAATCAATCTCAGCAGCTGTGTAAGCTTTGAGCGTGACATCAGGATATTTTTCGTTTAAAGCACGCAAAGAGTCGACATAATATTGAAAAGGAACATGATTATTATGCCCACCTACGATATGAAACTCACGGACGCCTGGGTGAATATGTTCTTCCACATAATCAATCATTTCCTGACCAGACAACGTATAAGAGCCTTCTTCACCTTGGTCTTTGCGGAAATTACAAAACGCGCAGCGAGCTTCACATACGTTGGTGAAATAAAGGCTCATGTTTTCGATGAAATATACTTTCTTACCGTTCTTCCGCAGGTTGGCTTCGTTAGCCAGTTGGCCCAGTGTGAGCAAGTCATCTGTCTCATACAGATAGACACCGTCTTCCACGCTCAATCTTACGCCATTCTGAACCTTCTCGACGATCTCAGCCATTCTTTTGTCTGTAAATGGTGTAACTAATGTAGACATTTGTTATTCCTCCTGTTCTTAACCGGATTAAGTAGTATAGGCCTGTTTGCAGAGCTACATCAGTATGGTGAAGCTTAAAAAACAGCTAACTGGATGGATGCAAAAGCTCACATAGAAAAAAATGCGGTCAACACCGCCTTCTATAGTTAAACTAACTTTTATTTACCCGGTGCAGCATATGCTGCATTGTGCTATGACTTATTTGTTCGAGAAAAAGGAGTCTAATGACTCTATATGCATTGGGGACTGCGTTGCAGTCTCGAAATGTGAAAAAAATTACAACTCCAATTATGACCATCATCTGAATAAGTCATGACAAAATATCGACATTTCAGAGCGACCACCTATCCATTATAAACCTCGTGTCCCGGTGGTTCAATACACTGGGAAGAAAAAGGAGTTCAGGAGGAACGCGGAAACGGGCAAACTTCACTTGAGGCCCTTGACGGGGTGGAGTATAATTTAGGAAGAGTTAATGTAAAGTTGTTCAAAAAGTCCGCTTTTGATTACGAAGGATGCTTTTTTGAACATGATTATATATGAAAAAGGAGAGTGACCTGGCATGATTAACATCAGCGAAACGGCTGCTGACCGATTGAAAGAAATGCTTGCACAGCAAGAGACACCTGGCATGTTCCTGCGTCTTGGCGTAACACCGGGGGTTGTACCGGATTTTCGTACGCCATGGGCTTTGATGATAAAGAATCCGATGAGGATCTCTATATGGATATTCAGGATATGAAGGTTGTCGTGGAGAAGGAGAACCTGAAGTATCTGAATGGTCTCGAAATTGATTTTGAAGAGTCCGGCATGACCGGCGGATTCACTATTCATAACCCGAATGCAGTAGCAACATGTGGCTGCGGATCTTCTTTCCGTACAAAGGAAGAAGCGGGCGTACCGGATAAAGATTGCTAAGATTTAGTTTAATCATACCTCTACGGCGTAGTTCAACTGCGTTGTGGAGGTTTTTTTGTGCAAAAAAAGATGCCCTTTTTAGGGACATCTGCATACCTACGTGTATACTAATTTTTCACTCGCCAGAAACAGCGTGCTCAAGCTCTTGGATAAAAAGCTCCTCGACAACCGCCTCAATATAATCTTCATTCTCTTCAGCGGTCTCCAAAATATCTGTTGAAAATAATACGAACGAGAAGCCTTCGACTGTGATCTCCCAGGTGTGAGGCGAAGTTTCTTCTCTGCGGTCAACCGTTGCTTGAGTACCCGTCTGAATTAACCGCTCAATCAAATGATGGAGGGCTGAGTCTATTTTTTGAAAAAGTGCTTCAGTGGAAATAGCGGAACGATTCGCTTGTCTTAATATCATGGCGACTTGATCTTCAAAGCTCATATCACTCAGCTCCTTCTCAATGGGCTATTGCTGGACGTAAGTTCAATTAAATAGTAATCACAGACACGTATATTCGACATACTAAACATAATCCCTGCCATGATGCACGGAAAGCAACACTTCAAGGGTGTGAGGAAAGAAATAACTTTTATCAGAACATGAGATTAAAGGTATTGACAAGTTTAGTTGTAACAATTATAGTTACATTATAGATTTTAGGAAAACAACACATAGCCGAAGGAGAGATTATCATGAAAATTGGAATTATTGGTGCAACGGGTAAAGCAGGAAGTGTAATTTTGAAAGAAGCGGTAGACAGAGGGCATGAAGTAACAGCAATCGTTCGTAATGCAGCGAAAGTGGAAGACAAGTCCCTTAACGTTTTGGAAAAAGAGGTTTTTGATCTTACAGCTGAGGATATCAAAGCATTTGACGTTATCGTTAACGCATTTGGCGCAGCGCCAGGACAAGAACATCGCCATGTTGAAGCAGGACAAGCGTTGATCAATATTTTGAAGGATGCGCCTAATACGCGTCTAATCGTTGTAGGTGGTGCAGGAAGTCTGTTCACAGACGAATCCAAAACATTGCGCGTATTCGAATCACCAGGTTTCCCTGATGCATACAAAGCAACTGCTACGAACCAAGGCCAAAACTTGCAAGATCTGCAAGCATCTTCTGGTATTCAATGGACATTCCTGAGCCCAGCTGGATTCTTCAACCCAGAAGGCGTTCGCACAGGTAAGTATCAAGCAGGTAATGATGTTATTCTTGTTAATAGCGAAGGCAATAGCTACATTAGCTATGCAGACTATGCAATCGCATTGGTAGATGAGATCGAGAAACCGCAACACAAAAACGAACGCTTTACTGTAGTTGGCGAAGCGAAGTAATTTTGATGCACCCATAGATTAAGCATAAACGGACGCTGATCTCCACAGATCGACGTCCGTTTCTTTATAGTTTAGTTAAATATTTCAGGCGTGACAAAGCATTAGCTCCCACAAAACGTTATAACAAATCCTTTTGTAGGATAGACAGAACCATGGTAAAATTACCCCATGAGTCGACATCGTTCGAGTTTACTGGGGAGTTGTTTATGAGATCCGAATCCACTGCATTTTTAGTGAAAGTAATGACCATTTTTATAACTATATCACTTTGCACTGCTTTTGTTTTCGTCATTTACTTTCAGGATTTGAACCAATCCAAAGATACGATCAGTATGGAAATATTACGAGACCAATCAGGAAACATGACCTTGTCCGATGTTAAAGTTAGTGAGCAATTCAAAGCTTTACCGAGCAACTATTCTAAGGTTGGCTACTCCCCGGTTCAATTATGGTTCAAAATAAAATTAAACCGGTATAATGGGGATGAAGTTAATTACCTCACGATAAACAACCCTCTTTTTGAAGATGTAACGATATATCTCCCGACAAGTAATGACTACATAACAAAGCATTTTGGATACGCATATAAGGGCAATTCCGATGAGATCAACTATGTTTACCCTGCAATCAAAATTCCATCTAATTTTGATCATAATCAGTACATATATATGACAAGCAAATCGCTATATGGACAAAACTTTGTTGTAGGGATCTTGAATGAGGATTTATTTAGAAAGAATAGTATGATCAATGTGTGGGCAGGAGGCATCTTGGTCGGCATTGCCGTAGCCTTGTTTTTTTATAACTTATTCATGGGCGTTGCTATTAGAAACAAAACGTTTATAAAATCCTGCTTTTATGTATCCACGACCTTGTTATGGAATGCAGCTATGACAGGGCTTGTGAACATCACCGGCTTCAAGTACGCCTACTGGCTTGCGGAATATTCGACGGGCATCGGTATTTTCATGTCCCTTGCCATCGCGATTTTCATGAGAGCCATTTTTCAGACCCAAACCAGGTTTCCCAGGATCGATTTTTGTTTGAAGCTGCTCATTGGTTTCTACCCCATCACGTTATTGCTGTTTCTTTTCGTTAGTAAAGAGTTGGGAGCATTTGGTGCGGGTGCATCTACTTTGATGTATGTATTGTATTTTATCATTATGTTTAAAGGAATAAGGAGCAAAACCATTCGTTCGCCGCATCTCATTACAGCATGGCTCTTATGTTTGGTGTCGGTGCTTATATTTTATATGATGGTTCTTGGTGCGTTGCCTCAAAGTTACATCATGAATTATTACTTATTTTTTCTTTCTTGTGTGTCGGCGATTGCATTTGCCCTTTCTGTCGCAGAGATCATTAATGCTCTTAATGAAGAGAAGCACCACAATCATATTTTATATGTAAACTCGGAGATTCAATCTAAGCAGTTTGAGCTTGCTTTTATACGCGCACAGATGGATCCACATTTTATTCACAATACCTTGAACGTGATCGAAGGCGTTATTGCTGTGAATCAAGAAAAAGCGGGAAACCTGGTTAATGATTTATCCCATTATCTAAGAAATATATTCGATTACAGCAACTCGGAAAGATATATTTCTATCGATGAGGAGCTGGATGCCGTCAAGTTTTATGTTCGCATTGAGCAAGCTAGATTTCCGAATAAAGTCATGGTCAACTATGAAATTGACTCAGGCATTCAGTTAAGGGTGCCACGTATGGTCATCCAACCCTTGGTGGAAAATGCGATTAAACATGGTATACGCAAACGGAAAATCGCAGGTACAGTCACGATTAGGGTCAATGAGCTTGAACAGGGTTACTTGATAGCGGTAGAAGATGACGGTGTTGGCATTGAAGAGGTGGACAAAGATAAACTGCTTGAGTATTCGGCGGGCAAAGGCATTGGGCTTGCCAGTATAAACGCACGGCTTATGGCCGAGTATGGAACACAACTTCAAATCGTCAGTGAGAAGGGTAAAGGAACGGCAGTTCGTTTTATTGTACCCATTAAGGAGCAGCCATGAAGATTATTATTATAGACGACGAATATTATGCGCTGCGGAACTTGAAAACCAAGTTGGAGAAAATTGCGGGTGTCGAAGTTGTTGCAATGTATGAAGATCCAGCCATAGCCTTGGATGAGTTGAGTATAACACGGCCTGACCTAGCTTTTCTGGATATTGAAATGCCGGAGACCGATGGCATAACCTTGCTCGGGATGATGTTTAAAAAAAGACCAGATATGGATTTTGTCTTTACATCTGCTTATCATGCTTATGTAACCGAAACGCTTGAGACAAAAGCGTTGGATTTCCTCGTGAAGCCGGTGAAGTTCGAACAGCTTTATGTCACACTGGAAAAAATAAAGAAGATTAGAACCAAAAGCAGCGATGGACACAAAATTGAGGTCAAGTGCTTTGGCGATTTTGCCGTAACGATTGATGGGAAATTGATTGACGATCATTGGAGAACTAAAAAAACGGAAGAGCTGTTCGCCTATTTGTTATGCATGAACGGCAAATCCGTGTCTAGAGAACGAATCATCAATGACTTATGGCCGGAATTGGTGATGGAAAAGGGCTATGCAAACTTATATACGACGCAATACTACTTAAAGAAGCGACTCGACACATTTGGAATCCAACATATGCTTAAGAGCAGACTAGGGAATATTAGTCTGAGCCTCGAAGACATGAAATTGGATTTGCTTGAGTTCGATCATTTCAGTGAACGTTATAATGAAGATAAGAGTAAGATGGAAATGCTCGAACAAATGGTGGAACTATACACAGGCATGTTACTTGAAAATAAGCCGTATTCATGGACGTTAAGCATACAGCAGCCTTACGAGGTAAGGTTCGACAACGCATTGAATGTCTTAATTCAGTTTTATAGCGAACGCGGCGATGAGAAAAAAGCAGAATACTATGAAATGAAAAAAATGCTCTGAATTGCAGGAGTAGCCATGAGCAGCCGAGTAGTGGAGGGGAAGGAATCGATTCTGGAGAAGTGAAGCGCTCGCGTTTGTCCCTGGATTTTCCCCTTAAGAGGGGAATCCAAGAAATCCGGGGACAACCAGCGATCAGAAGAATGATCCGTCCCCGAAACGCCCACTAGCTGCTCCGGATCTACCCTACTACTCCAATAATCGACTTAACATGGATTGAAGAAGTAGCCATGAGCAGCGACGTAGTGGAGGGGAAGGAATCGATTCTGGAGAAGCGAAGCGCTCGCGTTTGTCCGCGGATTTTCCCCTTAAGAGGGGAATCCAAGAAATCCGAGGACAACCAGCGATCGGAAGAACGATCCATCCCCGGAACGCCCACCAGCTGCTCCGGATCTACCCTATTACTCCAATAATCGACTTAACATGGATTGCAGAAGTTAGCCATGAGCAGCTAGGTAGTGGAGGGGAAGGAATCGATTCTGGAGAAGCGAAGCGCTCGCGTTTGTCCGCGGATTTTCCCCTTAAGAGGGGAATCCAAGAAATCCGAGGACAACCAGCGATCGGAAGAACGATCCATCCCCGGAACGACCACCAGCTGCTCCAACCCCCTACTTCTGCTCCCGTGGCTTAGTCGATAAACCCTTCCATGATGATGGTTGGCACACCATTGGCCTGCCAAGCGCCTTTGCCATAGCCACTGTTATAACCTGGTGTAGCCTGAGGCTCCCAGTAGAACACACCTTTACCTTTGCCATTCGGCAAATTGCGAATTTGATTTTTCATCGATGCTACGAAACTCTTTCCGATCGCCGGTTGGTTGTTATCCATACCGATCTCTGAGATCATGATTTCTTTCCCGTATCTATTAATGAGATCTTTGGCATTGTTTATCGTACTGGTTACGGCCGAATTCCATCCGGAAGGAGAAGGGTACAGGGACATAGCGACCATATCAAAATTAGCACCGTTGCTGATCAGACCTCCAATATTCCAGACATACAGATTATTGTCGTTTCCATTGGCGAGATGAACCAACGTTTTGGTCCCGCTGCTAATGGACTTTACAGCGTTATGACCTGTATTCACAAGCCATGCATAGTTCTTCATATTGTTGGAGGCTTTACCATCCTCCCATAACATACCGTTATTCGTTTCGTTGCCAATCTGCACCCAGTCAGGGTTACGCCTTTGCTTTGCATCGTAGTCATTACATCGCGTGTATGATTCCAGACGGCGTCCATCAGCTGTTGGAAGGTGTAGTTTTTCCATGCAGCCGGTTTGGTCTGTTGGCCTGGGTCTGCCCAAGAGTCACTGTAATGTAGCGTCAACATCACGCTCATACCTGCATTTTTGGCACGTTGCGCCAGAGCAGCAGCACGATCCTTGTTCATGTAACCGTTACCATAATCATTCGAAGGATTAACGAATACGCGGATACGAACCGAGTTGATCTGATAATCTTTTTTCAAAATATCAATGATGTCTCGCTGAACACCGTTCTTATCTTTCCATTTGTATCCTTGGGCTTCCATCCCGGGAACCCAGCTAATATCTGCGCCCTTGGCGAAACTAGGTGCTGCGCTAACTTGCTGACCAGCAGGCAGCATAATGGAGGTGAACAATAGCACAAAAGCCAAAGCGATGGATGTTTTGAAACCCCTTACAAATTTAAACATTACAGAATCCCTCCTTGTATTGAGTATTTAAGATACGTCCTAATTATAGTGGGCAAGGATTGCTGAACTATAGGGTTTATTTCCAATATTTTGGTTGTTTTCTCAACTTCTCTACAAAAAAAAGGCAAACAAAAAGCCGTCCAAAGACGGCTTTTCTACCCGTGGCGCTTTTTAAAACATTGATCCGTATCCCGCGCCTCCAACCAGTCTCTTTTATTTTGAGCTAGTGGATCGGGTAAGGGACACGTTCAACATGTGATTAGAAATGTTGACGCACCTCCTTTCCTTGTGGCAAGAGTATACAACACCTTGTTTCGGAAAGCTAGTCTTTTTTCAATCTTTTTTTAGGGAATATTCCAAATATCTGCTATGATTCACGAAGTGCCTCATGGCACTAACAGAAGTAAAGTGGTTACTCAGCCCAATGAAGAGTGAACAATTCCTTATTTCTCCGTTTGGAACATCGTAATATCGCGCGCATAGTGACTCTTCGTACCATTATCATTGCGAATGCGCACGCTATCTTCACTGATCCGTTCAACTATGCCTCGGCCAACTTCACAGTATACGCCTGCTGGATCCTCCTGCCATGCTGTTACGATACATTGGGAGAGGGCAGCAGTGAAAAATTCTATATTTTTTTGCAATGTTCTAGGTTTGTTCGATTTCATTATATGCTCCTTTAAGATATGCTTATTTATAAGAGGACAATAGCCGACCTATTTCACACTGTACATCACTTTACTCTGTCTGCTGATCTTTGTAAAGGGATGGAAAAAGTTCGGACAATCAGGTATCATTTACACAAATTTTACACTGCATTTACATTACGCTGACGCTTATATCCAATCACGGATAGTACAATTAGTGAAGAACACTAACCAAGGATTGATATGCAACATATTCGGAGGGGCATTCATGCATAGAGATATCAAAACAGGCAACTATGTTAACCGTGATTTAAGTTGGGTTGAATTTAATCGACGTGTACTTCAAGAGGCTCAGGATCAGACAACTCCTTTATTGGAACGGTTAAGGTTTCTCGGTATTGTCGCCAGCAATCTTGACGAGTTCATGAGTGTAAGGGTAGCGGAGACCAAAGAAAAGATTAAGGCGGGTTTTACGCAAAAGGATTTCTCGGGGTATACCCCGTCTGGTTTATATCGAAGATTGATTAAACGCACAGGAGCTATGGTTACCGAGCAGTATAAAACTTATCGGGAGCTCATTCGTCTCCTCGCCAAAAAAGGTGTCGTTTTACAAGAATATATGGATCTGAATGCGACGCAACAGCGTGCGATGGATCAGTATTATCACGAGATTATTTTTCCTGTACTAACACCGATGGCGATTGACCAGAGTCGTCCGTTTCCATTGGTACACAATAAATCGGTATATCTGTCCGTGATGTTGCAGAAGGAAGGGGAGCAAGAGGACGAGCCGTTCTTGGCGATTGTTCAGGTGCCTTCTAATTTGCCACGGGTTGTGCCTATTCCACTTCGAGCCAATAGTAAAAAGAAAACGTTCATCCTGATCGAAGACCTGATCAAGCATCATATTCATACACTCTTCAGTGGATATGTACCGCTTGCTGTACAAGAATTTCGGGTAACCCGTAATGCGGATTTATCCATTAATGAAGAAGAGGCTGAAGATTTACTTGAAGCGATTGAGAAAGAGCTGCGTCGTAGACGCCGGGGAGCACCGGTGCGACTGGAAGTCTGCAAAGACTTTAGACAAGATGCTCTCGACGAACTGCAGGAAGAATTCGAGATCCAAGATCCGGTATATGAGATTGATGGACCACTGGATCTGAGTTTTCTGGCTGGATTTGTGGATAGTTTGGAAGGATTTACGCATCTGAAATACAGCCCGGTTAAACCGGTGTATCCGCCAGAGTTCGTTCCACGTGAAAGTCATTTTGAATTATTGAGAAGACGGGATGTTCTCGTTCACCATCCTTACGAATCATTTGAGCCGGTTACCGACTTTATATTGGAAGCTTCAGAAGATCCCAAAGTAATGGCGATCAAAATGACCTTATATCGGGTTAACGGTGATTCGCGCTTGATACCAGCGCTGGCTCTCGCGGCAGAGAGTGGTAAGCAGGTTACGGTCGTTGTGGAGTTGAAGGCTCGCTTCGATGAAGAACGTAACATTGCTTGGGCTCGGAAGCTGGAGAAGGCAGGGTGTCACGTGGTCTATGGACTGGTTGGTTTGAAGACTCATGCCAAAATTATTCTTGTCGTGCGAAGAGAACAACATGGCGTACGACGTTATGTTCACGTTGGAACAGGTAACTATAACGAGAGTACTGCCAAGGTATATACAGATGTAGGGCTGTTCACATCCAATCCGATTATCGGTGAGGATGCCTCAGGACTGTTTAATGAGATTACGGGATATTCTGGACCGAAGGCATTACAAGCGTTCCGAGTTGCTCCGGATGGTATGAAGGATGAACTTTTTGCACTGATCCGCCGGGAAACAGAACACGCTCAGCAGGGGCGCAAGGCTCGAATCATCGCCAAAATCAACTCGCTATCTCACCAGGATATGATTGATGAGCTGTATATTGCTTCTCAAGCTGGTGTACAGATTGATCTTATTGTACGCGGCGTATGTTGTTTGCGTCCTGGAGTAGAGGGACTGAGTGAGAATATTCGAGTGATCAGTATTGTGGACCGGTTTCTGGAGCACTCACGGTTGTTCTATTTTGAGAACGGCGGCAACCCGGATGTATTTATCTCCAGTGCGGATTGGATGACACGGAATCTGCAACGTAGAATTGAATTGATGTGCCCGGTGTTTGATCCTGAGCTGAAGCGAATGCTGGTCGACATTCTGAACTTATCTCTTAACGATAACGTCAAGGCAAGAGAGCTGATGCCTGGAGGCAACTATGTCTTTGTAAAAAACGAAAAACCCCCGCTGAGAAGTCAGACGGAGGCGATGGGTATTATTCCTTGGAAGCCTGCTGAATGGAGTATACTGACTTAACTTCCCAAGCGTCTTCCAAATCTTTGAGGGCGTCTTCCAGCCCACTGAGTTCCATTAACGGCTCTGCTGTACAGATGAAATGCATCTGCAGCGAGCCGTTTTTTGTCGTTGCCATTACAGCAGAGATACTCTCTGACCGATTGATGGCTTCCGATGCACGTAAAATGGAGCCGAGTCGATGGGCATGGCGCTCATCTGAATCTTTTAGAATGTCCCTATGCTTATTCAGCAATTGGGGCGTTCTTTTTTTGGGATGGTAATCGGCTGCGATGGCAGTCAGTACCGTCTCCCGGTGAGAAAGTCCGTATATCCCTGCATTCATAATCCAGTACGAAGAATGCTGGGTATAGCGGAAATAATTAATCTGTTTACCTGCGCCGTGCAGCATGGCGGCTGTATATAGAATTCGCGCATCCGCTGGTTCAGGAGCTTCGCCCATTAAGGCGCGGTATAGAACAACCGCATCCTGATGCACACGTTTCAGATGTTGCTCAGGAACTGGAGGGCCAAAATGAATGAAATTACGTACGCTGATCTCCAGTGCATTGGGTGCTTCAGGGCAGAGCGGTGACATCAGATCCCGAAGGATTCCATCACGCAGGCCTGCGCCACTAACCACATAATGATCTCCTTGGATCATATCGAAGACCGTACGTAGAATAAGGATACCTGGAACGATGATATCTGCCCGATCCTTGGCTAGGCCCGGTACCTTTTTGCGCTGTGCTGAAGTGAGATGAGGCAGAGATTTACACATGTTATCCATGGAAGCAGCGCTAATCTCATAGTGATGGGTTACGGGCAACGAATATTGCGTTCTTTTTTGCTCAATTTTGGCCAAGGTACGCATGGTGCCGCCAAGACCGATCAAGGGAAGTCCGGGATGCTGTCTTACCCAATCATGTTCGCGTAGTGCCTCAGCAACTTGATTACATAGTGCCTCAATATGATCGTTTGACCAAGTATCCTCGCCACCATACCGTGCATAGGAATTTACAGCACCGATGGGAAGGGAGATGCTATGTAGTCTTTTTCTGTCTCGAAACACGGTGATCTCCGTACTACCTCCGCCAATATCCACGACGTATCCGTCAGCCAGATCAATGGACTGGATAACGCCAAGGAAACCATAATAGGCCTCTTGATCCCCGGATACACATTCAACTTCGAGTCCTGTTTCCTGTTCGAGCCAACCGATAATCTCTTGAGCATTCGTAGCATTACGAATAGCTGCCGTAGCCGCAGCACGAATACGATGGGTTTGGAATGCTTCACATTTAGCCTTGAATTGCTTCAAGACGGTTATAGCCTTGTCCAATGAAGGACGAAGAATTTGTCCGTTTGCTTCAACTGCATTGCTTAGGCGAGCAGCATATTTATCTTCATGGATATTCCGGTATGCTCCATTTTGATCCAGTTCGTAGATGACGAGACGGATCGAGTTCGAGCCAATATCAATAATGCCAAGCGTTTCGTTTTGTTTCATATGCATCTCCTTCTATTAGAGGTGATCTACCCGAAATGAAGCAGGGCAGCCATTGCTTCCGGTGAACCTGGAGGCGTGGCGGAGAAGGGCGTAGTAAGCATGACTACAATGATGAAGACGATAAAACAAGCAAATAGAATACAGCTTAGGGCAAAGCCGCGGTTACGTTTCTTCATAAACAGTCGAATGCCTGTTACAAACAGTAGTATAGTGACAGCTACCAGAACGATGGACATTGCAACATAAGCTACGCCATATAGTGATTTGAAAAATGACTCCATTTCTTCTGAACGCTCCTTAAACCCACATATTTAAGCCTTGCTAAACCATTCTTTAGTAGCATACGACAGATTGAAGCGTTTGAAAAGCAAACCGGGCATATGTCAGTTTCCTTGAAGAGGTTGTTCAAAAAGTCCGCTTTTGATTACGAAGAATGCCTGACGGCATCTCAGCATCGAATATGGAATTCAGCCGAAATAAGCGGGATGCTTACGAAGCTTGTTTCCTTCGGAAACATGTAGTTGCTCACGTAGTCCTGCCTACGCTCCGCTACTCCATTTCTATCTTCATCCCATCTTCTCGGTACTGAAAACCGTCCTTTTTGAACATTCATTTGAACAAGCCTTTGGACTTTTTCACTACAAAAGGGGCCTTAGCCTTGGACAGACATCCAAGAAAAATGAACTCCTGTTGAGTATGTATAAAGAAGAACCATGGCACAGGAAAGGAGATTAACGGATGTCGAGACAACTTGCGAGCAAGTGGCGAAAGACAGCAGCCTTATTGAAATATCCGGTAGCAGCCGTTCATATTCCACAGACGATGGCGTTCAATGCAAGAAATCTGCAGCTTATGCTTGGCCGTTATGGCATGGTATATATTAAACCGATTGTGGGTGGAGGGGGTTACGGTGTAATCAAAGTATCCACAAGCGGTGGGAGCTATCGTTATACCCATATGAAAGTAACCCGGACATTTACCAACTACAGTCAGATGTATCGTTCTCTAATGCGAGTAAAAGCCAAACGCAGATACTTGATTCAACAAGGCATCCACTTAGCTACAATTCAAGGTAGACCTGTGGATTACAGGGTGAAGGTAGTTAAGACGGAACGAGGCTGGGTGTTCCGAGCATTAGTGGGGCGTTTGGCCCGTCCAGGGCTGTGCATTACCAATCTAAGCAAGGGTGGAACCATGCTGTCTGGCAGAAGAGCACTGCAGCTCTCACTTCCTCATATCTCGAGCAGACATAAACGTCGTGAAATGCGTGCTTTGACCCTCACATGTACACGCATCATGGAAGTTCAATTTCCAGGTGTAGGGCAGCTTGGGTTTGATTATGGTATAGATTACAGCGGAAAGATATGGATTCTCGAAGTAAATACCAGACCCCAATGAATTGTGAAAAACACTAAATAAATCCAAATGTGAATCCGATAATATTTAATAGATAAAACCATATGAAAGACGTTTGAAATGAGATCACTTCGGGTAAATTACACGCAACTACTCCTGAAACTATGAATTGTTGCCAAAAAAATTCGATGTTAAACGTTCTGGTAGAAACGGATGAATCCTGTGTATAAATTCTGTCCACATTATCCACGTTGTTTAATCAACATTTTTACCATTTATCAACAAACTATGCACAGGATTTCCACAAACTCTTGTGGATAACAGAACGCTTGTTCTCTATATGAATCTCTGATATGATAGTTTTGAGGAAAATAAAGGAAAGGTTGTGGCGGGAAATGGCTATGTTATCCGATGAGATGTTGTTGGATTCCTACCATAAGGCGATTGAACTTGATCTCGAGAGAGATTTCATCGCGCTGCTTTTGGCAGAAATTCATAAGCGCAAACTGGGTACCGACGTATCTGCCATTCTTCACTAGAGATCCTCATTGCAGGCAATGTTTACAAGTTTCCGGACATGTCCCACATTGCGACAGGCTGTAAAGTGCCTGTCTGACAGTGGTGACAATACATGAGATGAATGCAACTGCTTCCTTCTTCATCTGAAGTACTGGAAGTGATCGAAGTCGCATAAGGACTATATGGTCCGGTGTAGTCGTTCAATTTGCCGCATTCTGATAGTCCCTGAAGGCAGTGGGGACAAGCCTGCTCCGGTACAACCAGACCGTTACATAGCGGGCATATATAAGACAAGGGTATCCCTCCTGAATTGTAGTGTTCAGGAGTAAGATACCCTTTTTTGTAGCTTTTATGTTATTCAAAAAGTCAGCAATCATCCTATTATTCTTCTGAGTGAGGATAAACGATCCTCTTTGAACTTAATCTATTTGGCTTGTCCGAATGGAATTAGCGTTTCATGTTACTGCTGTGTCCTGGGGACAATTTAGCATCTGGGTCGAAGTATACCTTCGCGTTGTTGACTGCTGTCGGTGCTTCACCGAATCCTACGGCAATCAGTTTAAGCTTACCAGGGTATGTTGTGATGTCACCAGCAGCGAAGATACCTGGGATCGATGTTTCCATCCGTGAGTCAACCACGATGGAATTGCTATCGATCTCAATACCCCACTCTGCAATAGGGCCGAGAGAGGACACAAATCCGAAGTTAACGATAACGTCATCGACTTCGATCTCTTGAGTTTCCTTCGTTTTGACGTGAGCAAGTGTAACCTTAGTGATCGTTTCATCACCATGAAGTTCAGTGATCTCGGTAGGTGTAACCACATTAACCTTAGAGTTCATGAGGTTCTCTACACTGTGCTCGTGTGCACGGAATTTATCACGACGATGGATCAGAGTCACTTGCTCTGCGATAGGCTCCAGCATAAGTGCCCAGTCTACAGCGGAGTCTCCGCCACCACTGATGAGTACTTTTTTGCCAGCAAAGGCGTTCAGATCGCTGATGAAGTAGTGCAGGTTCGTTTTTTCAAACTTCGCTGCGCCTTCAAGTTCCAGACGACGTGGTTCAAATGCACCTACACCTGCTGTAATGATAACAGCTTTGGCATGATATTCATTCTCATCTGTCTTTACGATGAAATGCTGTTCTTCTTTTTTCTCCACGGATACCACTTTTTCTTCAAGGCGGATATTCGGGTTGAAGTGACTCATTTGCTCAATCAGGTTGTTTACGAGTTCTTGAGCAGTGACTTTCGGGAACCCAGCTACATCATAGATGTACTTTTCCGGGTACAAAGCTGCAAGTTGTCCACCCAGCTGAGGCATACTTTCAACCAGGGTAACGGAAGCTTGACGCATTCCACCATAAAATGCGGCGAATAGTCCTGCAGGGCCGCCACCAATAATAAGTAAATCAGTCATTTCATGACCGTTAGTTTGTGCAGTCAACAATCAACAACACCTTTCGTATTTTAATAGGTAGTTAGCAGGAAGAAATATGCACGATACATATTGTAACCAGCGTAGGTACCGAACTGTCTTTCCTATTATAAACGGTGTATTCTGGGTTGCAAAGTTAGCTGCATCACTAATCTGAGAAGAAATGATGAAGATCACATGAGAATAGGGTGAAATTGGAAATGAAAGGTTATGAAAAATAACAAAAAAATCCTTGATCTTTGCCAGAAATACAGATATCCTTGACCTGTACTATGTGTTTTTTTGTCTAATACAATTCTTCTTTTTTAGTGTGTCGAGGAATAGGTGTGAGTTAGCGAATCTTGTGTATAATTTCACAATTTTGATGTCTCTAAGTATCCTTTGTAATCAAAAAGGGACTTTTTGTACAACCTCTTAAAAATGCAATTTTCGCATGACCATATAAATTGTTGTAAAATGCTGAAGTAAAAATTCAAATAAATTCGCGAAGTTAACATTTGTCGTCATAATGGATAAGACCTCATCCATATTTTTAATTAAATGCATGTTGTAATGATCCACACGAATGGCTGATGCGAGCGAAACCGGAAGGGGTAAAGACATGAGCAGTATTCCCAAAATCGTCATCCTTGGCGCGGGTTATGGCGGAATCCTGACAGCCCAGAGGCTTCAGAAAGAATTAAATTATAACGAGGCCGACGTCACATTAGTGAATCGGCATGATTATCACTATATAACTACACATCTACATATGCCGGCAGCCGGTACAGATACAATTGAACACGCAAGGGTTTCCATTTCGAAGCTGATTGATGAATTCAAAATTGATTTGGTCAAATCTAACGTGAAAGAGATTCGTTTACAGGATCGTAAAATCATTTTAGAGGACGGTACATTATCCTACGATTACCTCATTATTGGTCTAGGTGGTGAACCGGAGACGTTTGGCATTCCAGGGATGCTGGATCATGCAATGACTATTCGCAGCATTAACTCGGTCAGATTGATCCGTGAGCACATTGAGTATCAATTTGCCATGTACAAAAATGACAATAAACGCAATCGAATCAATTTCGTTGTAGGTGGGGCAGGCTTTAGTGGTGTCGAATTCGTCGCTGAGCTTGCGGATCGTATTCCTAAGTTATGCAAAGAATTCGACGTGAATCCCAAAAATGTCCACATATATAATGTAGAGGCGGCACCTTCGGCTCTTCCGGGCTTCGATCCGGAACTTGTCGAACATGCGATGAACGTGCTGAAGAAAAAAGGAGTTACCTTTAAAATCGGCGTTCCCATTAAACAGTGTCTGCCGGATGGAGTTATTGTCGGCGAAGGCGAGAAGATTGATGCCGCTACCGTCGTTTGGACGGGTGGGATTCGTGGTAACGCGTTATTGGAGCAGGCAGGTCTAGAAGTTATGCGTGGACGGGTGAAGGTGGATGAATATCTGCGTGCACCTGGTCATGAGGATGTATATGTGATTGGAGACAACTCGCTTGTATTCAACAAGGAAGGACGTCCTTATCCTCCGACAGCTCAGATTGCGATGCAGCAGGGAGTGAACTGTGCGATCAATGTCGTTGCAGCCATTCGCAAAAAAGAGCGGCAGCCTTTTGTATTTACGAGTAAAGGTACGGTGGCTTCGCTAGGAAAAGGTGAAGCAATCGCGGTTGTAGGCGATAAGAAATATAAAGGCTGGAAGGCAGCACAGCTGAAGAAGCTGGTCGATCTCCGGTATTTGTTTATTATTGGTGGCATTCCCCTGGTTCTGAAGAAAGGGCGGTTCTTTGGATGAGACATTGCAGTGTTCAAGTTCGAGGGTTATTAACACGAGATGAGTTAGATCGATATAACGCCCTGATGCAGGTTGGGGGTTACCTGGAGGATCAAAATCAGTATGATCTAGCCTATGTCGTGCAAAAAGAAGTAGACATTCTTATTCTGCCTGCAATTGAGCGCCTTAAGGAGAAGGGTCGTGACCGTGATCGGGCAACGGCTGAGTTTTTGGAGTCATTGAAAGCGGTTGATGAAGAGGATTGAATAGTATAGTTTACAACCATTACAAGTAATAAATAAAAGCACCGCGTTCCATTCTGGTAAAGGATGGCTTCGCGGTGCTTTGTGCATTTTACAGTTTCAACATATCTTCCAATGAAGATTCATTCAGCAAACTACCAACGTAGAAGGAGCCGAATTCACCATAACGGGCACTTACTTCATCAAAACGCATCTCGTAAACGAGCTTTTTGAATTGCAATGCATCGTCCGCAAACAGGGTAACGCCCCATTCCCAATCGTCGAATCCGACGGAACCGGTAATAATTTGTTTCACTTTGCCCGCATAGCTGCGGCCAATCATGCCGTGACTGCGCATCATCGTACGGCGCTCGTCCATAGACAGCATATACCAGTTGTCATTCAACTCGCGTTTTTTGTTCATCGGATAGAAGCAGATGTATTGTCGTTGTGGTAGAACAGGTTTCAGGCGAGCGATGATCTCTGGGTTTTGCATCGGATCTTCGCCTTCCTTGCCAAGGTAGTTACTGAGCTCAACTACGCTGACATAGGAATAGGATTTGGTCGTGTATTGAGCGAACATCGTTTTGTTGAACGCATTCTCAACGGCCTTCAGGTCTTCCAACGTCTCACGCAGGTGCATCATGACCAGGTCGGCTTTTTGACCAACAACGGTATAGACGACTGTGCTTCCTTTGGATGTATCTTCGACCTCTTTCCATTCTTTCCAGAATTCTTGAAGCTCGTCCAGTGCGACAGCGCGTTCCTCGTCGTCGGCTGCTTTCCAGGCGGCCCAATTAATAGATCTGAAATCATGCAAGGCGTACCAGCCCTCTAGAGTTGATGCTGCTTCGTTCATCGGTATTTTTCCTCCTGCAGAATATATTTCCAAATCCCTATATGAGGTTGTTCAAAAGTTTGTTTTGAAGACGCAAAATAAGGGATGGTTAAGTTCTTAATCGTTTACATTGTATCCCAACAAGAAGCAGAAGGGCAAATGAACAGAGCGTGAAGACAGGGGAATTTGTCCAGAAAGTTCGTTGCTTCGCCACATTTTTTACGGTAAACTAACTACGAGCTAGAACGTAACACGAGTCGGTTGAAAGATGAGGTGAACGTCACCCGATGCAGTTTATACCTGTGCTGGTATTAATGGTATTATTTTTCGTAATGATGTTCGGGATCGGTTTCATTCTGAATATGTTGATGAAGACAACCTGGTTTCCCTCATACTTGTTTGTGATCGTGATCCTACCTGTAGTTGTGTATTCGTTATGGGATCAGACTGTGCCGCTTACGTCACATCTAGGATCGTTTCAGATCGTAGATTATCTTACAGGCGTGGCTGGACTTGCTGGGGCAGTGATTAGCGGTTGGACCATACGTAAGCTCCGTCTAGGCGGGTACAAGATGTTCTAAGAGATGTTGTTCTATGAGATGGTTAAGTAGCGTTAAATACGGATGTGAATAAAAAGCTCTTGCCTTTGTCGTAACCGCTTACGTGGGGGACAGGAAGGGCTTTTTGGCTTGACTAAAGATCCTGTTCAAAAAGGTCGGTTTTCATTACCGAGAAGATGGGATGAAGGTAGAAATGGAGTAGCGGAGCGTAGATGGAGCTACGTGAGCAACTACATGTTTCCGAAGGAAACAAGCTTCGTAAGCATCCCGCTTATTTCGGCTGAATCCCATAATCGACGCTGAGATGCCGCTCGCGCATCCTTCGTAATCAAAAGCGGACTTTTTGAACAACCTCTAAAGATATGGAATAGTGAGGGGAGACAACTCCATATATATGGAAGAGCACGTTCTCAAGATGTTCACTTGTGTTTGCTTAAGGTATTTTGAAATGGATTCATGTTGTCAGCATTTTATTTTTATAGTATTCTAGCAACTCTACGAAAACGTGAATGATGTCGACGTAGGACGAAACGGAGCGAGAACGGGTTCGTTTTTTACCTGTTTTTGAACATTTGAGGATTCTATATTTGTGATAGAATAGATAAACACACTTTTGGAGGCTGTTCAAAAGATTCGCTTTTGAACACATATTTTAACATGATTTTTGGGGAGAAGGAGATCAAGCCATGCGCATGAAGAACTTGCTGCATTATACTGAACATCACCGCTACTGCGTATACAGGGAGTTTGGACTAAGTGCCCTGGATGACCGTATGCTTACCGGAGCATACCAGCCTATGGTAGGTGCCTTTGCGGTTGGCTTGTATCGGCTGTTATTTCAGCATCTTCCCGGCGAACAGGTAGGTTATTCCCCGCTTGAACAACAACGAAGATTGTTCATGACGCTCGGTCTTGAGCCTAGCGAGAAGGGGCGTAAATATTTGATCGAACAAGCTTCGAAGCTAGAAGCGGTAGGTCTACTTCAGACCTCGCGTTTATATATTCCGGAGAATGATGATTACATCTATGAATATGAGCTACAGCCACCACTGTCGCCCTCGGAATTTTTCCGTACACAGCATTTGACACTGTTGCTTCGTGACAAGATTGGTAAGTTTGCCGTGCTTTCCTTACGTTCCGGATTCTCGGCAGTAGAGAATGGCGATGCGCCTTATCCGGCAGCGAATAAAGAGAATATTTCCGTTCCTTTTTACGATATATTTGAACTTAATACCCATGTCATTGATTATGAGCTGGAGCAAGCCCTGTCCGAAGTATCGACTTCAGCTCAGCGTAGCGGGACAACCCTTGCTGCAGAAGAGAATAGCTTGAATTATGCCGACATTATTTTGCGTTTTCCACGCGAATCCGTGAACCGTCGTCATGTGGAGAAACTGAGATTCGATCATGAACAGCTTGGGATTGTGAATTATGTTGTGAACAAGTTTAATCTCAGTGTGCAGGATGTATGCCGTTTATTGGATGAAGATGATGTCTTCAGTCCACAGGGACAGCTACTTCTGGATGATCTTCAGCATAAGGCGAGCTTGCAGTTCAGACAGACGAAGAAGCGTCAGGAACAGCAGACCGTGCAAGCCGCGAAGGTCGTTGCCCTTCGCCAGCATATGGATGAGCCAGAACAGCAGAATGATTCGGAGGAACCACCTGTAGAGCATGTGGTACAGATGGAATATTACGTTGAAGTCCCTCCACAATTCGCAACCAAATGTGACATTCACCAATATAATATGATGTTACGTAACGAACCTTATACACGACTTCTTCAGACATTCTTTCCGGGAGCCGTGCCGGATAATCTAGTGGATATTTTTGAGAAAATTGATCTAAGCTACAAGTTGCCAGGAGAAGTCATTAATGTACTGATTCATTACTTGATGCAGCTTCTTGTCTCAGGCGGTGAGCAACGGATCAACCGTAATTTTGTTGAGGCTATTGCGTCCAACATGCTGCTGAAGCAAGTGAATTCGTACGAGAAGGCAGTTCAGTACATTCGTGATCAATCGAAAGTGAAAGGCAAGCAGGCTGCTGGTGCAGCTGGAACCCGTACCCGTACATACGGCAAAGGAGCCAAAGCCAAGCCGGAAATTCCGATTGTACAGGACATGACAGCCGATGGCGATGCCGTGTCCGAGGAAGAATTCGAAGAGATGATGAGGTTCGCTCAGCAGATGCAGGCGAATAAACAAAAAGGCACGTCATAACAGCGCGTGTTTAGTCTCTAATAGTCGTGTTCAAAAAGGGTGGTTTTCAGTACCGAGAAGATGGGATGAAGATAGAAATGGAGTAGCGGAGCGTAGATCAAGCTACGTGAGCAACGGATATTTCGGCTGAATCCCATATTCGATGCTGAGATGCCACTCGCGCATCCTTCGTAATCAAAAGCGGACTTTTTGAACAACCTCTAATAGATAAGGATAATAAAGGCGGGTCGCTTGATAGAGATGATCTGATACACTCCGAGCGCAGCTAATACAGCCCTTCAACTTCCTGGTGGAAGTGAAGGGCTGTATTTTTTGCTGACGTTGATGCAAGGGGTGCTCGAACTATATCTCGGACATTCTCTGATCATCCTACCTCAGAATGGTTGTCGCCTGATTCCCTGCATAATCTTCGATAACCAGCTTCAATGTGCTATTACTGGATGCAGGTGTGAAGGTCAGTTCACTGAGCTTCGTTCTGCCCCGGATGATATACGGGAATTTCTGCGTAACATAAGTAACCCCGAACTCGCGGGCTACCCCGTTCTCATATACATAGATTTTGTACCAGTCCTCCAAGTCAGGCAGGGCAAGTGTGTATTTACCGTCTTTTACCGTAACCTTATCTTGGGGGTATGGAGTAATCTGGAGATCTGCCAGTTTACCAGTGTAGGTCACTGGAGCATGATCGCCGACGGCGATATTCAATACGTAATGTTCACCATTAGTCGGGAGTCCCGTCAGGATGGTGGATGGTTTATTATTTTTCAATTGAAGTGACTTGGTGAAAGGTTCCTTGGTATATTCCGTCTCAAGCGTAAGCTGGATGGTATCATTGCCCTTAGATTTCTTAGGTTTCTTCCAACTAACGATGGCATCACCATTCGATTTGAATTTTACGTCGATATCTTGCACTGCTGTATTCAAATTATAAGGTAGAACGGCTGCTTCACTCTCAGTACCATCTGCCCCTACAGCTCGTATGGATAGTTCACCAGACCGCTGTTTAAGGGATTTGATGTAAAACGTGGAATCATACACACCGCCGACAAATGCACCATTTTCATATAAATTGTATTGCTTGACCTCTGAATAGTCCTTCATGTCCCATGCGACGACCAGTTCATCCGTATTGGTTAATGCTCTGGTAATATGGAATTCAGTAGGAGCGTCGGGTACAATCGCTGAACCGTCTGTAATGCGGATCTGACCAATGTTCATCTGATAATTTTCAATGGTTGTATGGTTCGGATCAAAGGAGAGTCCAAAAGCGGCAATCGTCCTACCTTGATATGCATTTAAATCCAGTGAAACAGTCTCCCAGCCAGCTGTACGTTTACCCGAATTAGGGACATTAACGTAGACTACGTTCTCAGGTGCGTCTTGGAAGATTAGTCCTACGCGTAGAGAGGAAGCATCATCAGTAGACGGCTTGTTATATGTCAGATCCAGTTTCGACTGTGCATTGACGGACAGATCAGTTTTATACAGGCGAAGGAAGTTATCTGCGCTGAGTGTACCGTTTACCACAAGAGAGCTGCCACCTTTGAATGCGCCAATGGCGTCATAGTTATATCGAGCGCCTTTTTCATAGGTTGGACCATAATCGAAATCTACACTGAGTTTGCTACCTTGACTATCCATCCACCATTGCCAGGTGACAGGGATATCTTGAATATTGATGTTGGACCACTCTTTATCATTGGATACAGAGCCATTCAGATAATATTGTAGGCCGTGTCCAGTATTGAAGCTGGTTGTAAAGTTGGAGCCTTCGATGACGGAGCGCTCAGTAAGGTATGCGGCAATACCATCCCAGTTGGCACCAGATGCATACACATCCGATAGGTTAGCTGTGGCGTTGCGCCGTGCATTCGTAGGATCCTGATTCGGCCCAGACCACCAAGCACGATCACGAACAAAGGTCATCCATTGGTACTCATCCTCTGCCCGATGATTGGTGCTACCGTCGCCCATCTCTTCATCTAGCGCGTTATGGGTGAAGTCCGCACCTAAAGTTGCAATGCTGTTCATCGGTTGGCCGTTCTCATCCAAGTTGTTTCGTAGATCATAGGATTGCTTCCAGCGCCCAAACTTGTCATGTCCGCCTTCAACACCAGCGAATACGGTTTCCAGTGGATCAAGTCCTAGGCTGATGGCATGGTCGCGCGAATCGCGAAGCATATTGTGGTTCCACACATAATTCAAAAAGATGGAATCAGAGACTCTGCCCAGAATCGAATCTTGGACAAAGGGACTATTGAGTCCATTAAACTCATTCTGATACTGAATTTTGCCGGTTGTATTGACCGTGGAATCGTACCATTGCACATATAATCCTTGATCTCTTAGATACTTCATGAATTTTTTGTACGATGGGATATCCTCTGGAGCTACACCACGGGCAACCTCCTCCTGATTGAAGAAATATCCGTCATAGTTGTAGTATTCCGCCATCTCGGCTAACTTCTCAGCTACAGGGAAGTTTCCGTTTTCGTCTTGGATCAGCATTTGTTTATAAGTCTGAGGGCCGCGGTCATTATCGGAGAAAAAGATGTTGGCAATGGACTTCACCCCATTCTTGTGAGCTGCGTTGGTGTAAGCTGGGTTTGGAATGTTCAGAATGCCGAATTCAAAATACTTCTCCGTCCATTCCTTGCTGGGGTCGTATAACTCTTCAGGAACTCCAGCAGACGCCATGCCGTGCCAGTAGCTGTAGTAGTCCGTATATTGCCAATAATTAAAGAGATATTGACTAAATTCATTGGTATATGGCGTGCTATCAAAGAACGCATTACCATAATCACCACTCATGGTGAATAGTTGAGTTTCTGGGCTGAGCTCGGGGTAAGCCTGTGTAGCAGCAAATGCCTCATTACGCGGTTGCAAGGGGACGTGGGCACGAAGTAGGTCTCCATAGATATCACTCTCCGGTGTCCAGTTTAGAATCTGAGCAGCAGTGTAGCCATGCTGATAGGGCTGATTAATCCCCTTGGCACTTTCGCCAGTATAAGGGAGCGTGTCTCCCGCATATACAGACGAGGCCAGAATCTGTCCGAGTAGTGCGGTTGTGAGCACCATGGACGTTACTTTGGGCATGAAGCCCTTCGGTTTGATTTTACGTGTCATGCTGTTCCTCCTTCAAGTGGGATGAATGTATGGTTTTCTTTTACAGAAAGCTAAACTTATGGTTAACGATAGTGTATAAAAGCGTTTTCATATAGGGCGAAATTAAAGAAACATATGTATAAATTAAAGAAAAATTCAAGGTGTCCGGTCTATGTCAGGGGGCGAATGATATAATTCAATACAGAAAAACAGCATCGGAGGGAACCCGCGACTTGAAAATTGTTAGCGTTTACAATAATTTCTTCAAAAATAATATGTTTATGAAAATGCTGTTCATCTTCTCGATGATATCAATTGTTACGATCATAACGCTGTCTTATCTTATCTTTCTATCGGTATCCGACTCGACTATTCGCAGGGAGTTAGCCATTCAGAAAGCCGCGATGGAGCATGTGGATCGAACCATTCATCAGCAATTTGAAGCAGTGCAGAATATGGTGAGGGACATGCATCAGAATGAGGCATTATCCGCCAACATCACTTATCTGATGAACCACACATATGCGGAGTATGTTCAACATTTGACGAATGGTTATTACGCCAATCAGGATGATTATTCGGCAGATGTGCTTAAACATTTCCAGAATATCATGGATCGCAATTCAGAGATTCATCATCTGATGTTATACAGTGCTGAGCAGCAGGACCTGTCTGTCTTTAATCAAAACAAACCGTTCCGCAAGCTAAGTACCAATGCAGCGCACTCTTACATTCCTGACGTGATGGCGATGGAAACGCCTAATATCAGTGCACCGAATCTATGGATTCGTAAAGAGATCAATCAATGGGACCCTGCATTGTATGCCATTCGTGTTCCGATTAATGATACGCAGACGCTTCGCAATCTCGGGCAGTTTCTTGTGTTCTATGATTCAAAAGGAATCGGTAATGCGCTCGATAACTATGACAGCAATCTAAAGGGAGATATCGTGGTGTTATCCGCCAAAGGCACCGTGTTATTTGACTCCAACAACAATTATTACGGGAAGAAGTACCCTTACGTGAATATGGCTGACTCACTGTTTGACCAGACGGATATGGACGAGATGAAGAAAGAGCAGAACATGTACGTCAATAAGTTTGTCTCGGCCGATCAAGGCTATGTCGTCATTGGCACAGTTCCTGTGGAAGAAATGGCTGAAGCTTACGCGGGTATTCGAAATACCATCGTTTCCATTAGTATCGTATGTCTTTTGTTCGCTGTACTCGTTCCGGCATTTTTCATTATCAACTTTGCGAAGCGTACCCGAAAAATTATTCGCTTTACCCAAAAAGTAAAATACGGGAACTTGCAGGCGCGCATTGATGACGCAAGGGATGATGAGCTTGGGCAAATCTCGCATAGCTTCAACGATATGCTGGACGAGCTCAACCTATACATTGAGCGAGTGTACAAAGCTGAGATCAAACAGAAGGAGACCGAACTCGTTGCGCTACAGGCACGTATTAACCCGCACTTTCTGTATAATACGCTCGAAGTCATTCGGATGAGGGCTATATCTCAGGGAGCTAGAGATGTGGGTGAGATGATCTATAGTCTATCTGTATTGTTCAAGAGCTTGGTACAACAGAAGAAAAACTACACGTTGAAGGATGAGATGGAGGCTTGCCGTTTATATCTGGAGCTATTCCGCATCCGCTACAAGGATATATTCGTCTATACGATCCAGATCGATTCTATTTTTTATCAGCATCCCGTGGTTAAGCTTTCTCTACAGCCGATTATTGAAAATTACGTCGTTCATGGAATTCGCATAGAACGCTCTGACAATCGGTTATCCATTGTTGTGCAAGAGAAAGGAGATATCCTACAGGTAGAGGTCAGGGATAACGGAAAGGGCATTGAGCCTTCACGCCTGACAGAGATCATGGAAGAGTTGGAACGTCCTGAGGAGTCAGGTCAGATGTTTGGATTGCGAAGTGTCCATAGTCGGTTGCGCTACTTATATGGACCAGAGTTCGGAATTACGATTGAGAGCACTTTCGGAGAAGGGACAACAATCACGGTGCGTTATCCACATACAGAAAGGACAGGTGTGTAATATGTATAAAGTTTTTATTGTAGATGATGAGCCTTTCATCATTGAAGGGCTGTACGATATAGTGGACTGGTCTTCATTCGGGTTGGAGATCGTAAATCATGCGGGTAATGGGCAAGCAGCGCTTGAAGCACTTTCTTCTCAATCTGTGGATATTCTCATTTCGGATATATCGATGCCCATTATGAATGGCCTAGATCTGATTCGCGAAGCAAGACGGCTGCAACCTGAGGTTAAAGTGATTATTTTAAGTGGTTTCAATGAATTCGAATACTTAAAAGAAGGCATGAAACTTGGCATTGAGAATTATCTGCTCAAACCCATTAATGTGGAAGAATTGGAATCGACGCTGACCAATACAGCTTCCAAGCTAGATCGTGCAGTTCCACCTAAACTAAATAATGACGCCTATGGTATTCAGATTCTGAAGGACAATATCCTTCACCGCTGGTTAACAGGACAGATTGCAGATACTGAATTTGAGGAACGTGCCCGGTTTATGAACATTTCGCTGGAAGCGTCATATGTTGCAGTCGCCATCTTGCGTAATAAAGATCAAGGACAAAACTCAGACATGTTTGAACAAGTGGGGCGGCTGCTAGGCGTTAAGCCTCATCTCAACGTGTTCCATGATATGGACGGAGATATCGTCATCATAGCTAATATGGATGGGCATGCAGATGAGGAAAAGAAATTGATGGAGGGGCTAGAGAACTTATATGAAGCGATCTCAGTAACACATCCATCAGTGCGGATCGGGATGGGACGATTGATGCAAGGGTTATATCATGCGCCGTCCAGTTATGCAGATGCCAAGACAGCACTTCAGTATGTCATGATCTATCCCGATCTGAAAATTATTGATTATGCGATGTTAGACAAATGCGAAGATCATGCAGCTACGTTCTTTATTGATTGGAGGGAATATGCCAAGCTTATTCTGTCCCGCAATGTTGAACAGCTTGCTAACCGCATTCGCACAGATTTTGAACAACACCGTGATGGACTTACGCCAGGGGAGCTTCAGAATACCGCATTGGAAGTCGTTATTCGTTTCAAAATGGAGCTAGAGGCCATTAAACATTCAGATGAAACGGCGATGTATCAGGAGGGGCTTCGTCTTGTATTAGATAGCAACACCTTTGATGAACTAGTGTTAGCTCTTCAGGAGGTGGGTCTAAAGACCATCCAGTCCTTGCTACAGGATTTGAAAAATCCGATCGTGAATCAGGTGCTTCAGCATATCGACAAACATTACGCAGACGAGCTATCCCTGAAGCTGCTAGGCGCCCATTATCATCTGCATCCCGTGTATCTGGGGCAATTGTTTCATAAGGAGACAGGAGAGACATTTGCTGAATACCTCAATAAATACCGGATTGAACGTGCGAAGGAGCAGTTACGTAATTCCAATCTGAAGGTGCATGAGATCGCTCGGAATGTAGGGTATTGGGAGACAGGATATTTTTACAAACAATTCCGCAAGTATGTAGGTATTTCACCGACTGATTTTAAAGTGTTTGGATGATGTAGGATTAGCGACGAATGGGACTGCGAAGTAACAGGATGAAAAAGACATTCAGATAAAACAGTGGCATGGAAAGAATCATAGGCAATATGTTACCTGGCATGTCTCTTTTGTGTAAGCGTTTTATTAAAATAATAAAAATTTGAATGATTAAACCTGTTTCTCTTTAATTTGTACCTCGAAACCTTAAGTTTATCTTCTTTTTGTAAATGCTTTCATTCGATAAGGTTAATGTAGTTAGTTTGTAGCGCTGAAGGGAACACGAAAAGGGAGGGTCATAAAATGAGTAAATCAAAAAAACGTTTCTCACTCGTTCTTGCATTGTTAATGGCTGTTACGCTTGTTCTTAGTGCATGCGGGGGAGCAAAGAGGCCTCAGAATCCGGAGGAGCGGGAGACGACTCGGTCGAGTTGATCTGGTACACCATTGGTACACCGCAAAAGGATGTTAATAAAGTGATGGAGGAAGTTAGCAAGTACACCAAAGAAAAGATTAATGCCACAGTGACAATGAAGATGGTTGACTGGGGTGATTATCCACAGAAGATGCAGGTGAACGTAGCGTCAGGTGAACCGATGGATATTCTGTTTACTGCTTCTGGCGGATTCGATTATGTCCTAAATGCGAGAAAAGGTGCGTTCATGGAGCTAGATGAGCTGCTTCCTGAATACGGTAAGGAGCTGACGGATACAATCGATCCGGCCTTCCTTAGTGGCTCCAAGGTAGACGGACACAATTATGGTATTCCAGCCAACAAAGAGTTGCCACAGCAAGAGGTATGGCGTTTCAACCAAACCTTGCTAGATAAATACAAGCTGGATATGTCCGGCATTCGAACGCTAGACAGTTTAGAGCCATTGCTCAAAACGATCAAGGAAAATGAGCCAAGTGTTACGCCGTTTGCTATGGATAAGAACTACGTTCCATATGTGCCATACGATTATGTTATTCAGAACCTTCCAATGGCAATCAAACTGGATACAACCGACTACAAACTTGTGAACATCTTAGAAACACCTGAGATGAAAGAAGCACTTACCACTATGAATAAATATTATAAGGCAGGTTATGTGTCCCCAGAAGCTGCAACGACGGGATCTACGAATGATCTCACGACATCAGGCAACTGGTTCCTAGATCGTGCACAGACACAACCGATGGCAGATAACCAATGGTCTGCAAGCTATGGATATCCTGTCGTTTCCACACCAGCAAGTGATGCAATTATTACGAATACATCGGTACAAGGATCGATTATGGCGATCTCAGCGAACTCGGAATATCCAGAGAAAGCGATGGAATTCTTGAACCTGCTGAATACAGATCCGGTTCTCCGCAATATGGTTGACTCCGGGATCGAGGGCACGCATTACAAAAAAGTAGATGACACCCACATGGAGAATCTGCCTGAATCGAAAAACTACGATATGCCTTCATACTCCCTCGGGAATAACATGCTCCTGTATCTGAACAGCAATGACCCGGACAACAAATGGGATGAGTTCAAAAAGTTTAATGCTGAAGGTGTGAATTCTCCAATCCTCAGCTTCAACTTTGATGCAAGTAATGTATCTGCTGAACTTACGGCAGTACAGAACGTGAAAGAGCAATATTGGGCAGCTTTGATGACAGGTACACTAGACCCGGCAACCAATCTGGATCAAGTGATTGAGAAATTCAATCAAGCCGGACTGGAGAAGGTAATGGCTGAAGCCCAAAGCCAACTGGACGCCTGGAGAGCGGAAAACAAGTAAACGTAATTCGTAAGGATCGGGCGGCTGCTTATCGCGTCCGATCTTTTTTTATTCAGAGCTTGAAGGAGGATATCCACAATGACTACATTTTTGAAAAATCTGATTAAAAACCGAGTCATGCTGTTCATGGTACTGCCTGGTGCCATCTGGTTTTTCTTCTTCTCTTATCTGCCACTCGTGGGCACGGTGGCTGCATTCAAGGAATATCGAGTCAGTCGCGAAGGCTTCTGGGCAAGCCTGATGAAGAGTGAGTGGGTAGGCTGGGATAATTTCAAATTTCTGTTCAGCACCAATGACGCATGGCTGATTACGCGAAATACCCTTTTTTATAATATCGCCATTATTTTTTTAGGGCTGGTTTTTGCAGTAGGGCTAGCGATTTTACTCTCGGAGCTCATTAATAAACGGCTAGCGAAGTTATATCAAACGGGGATGTTTCTCCCCTACTTTCTGTCCTGGGTTATCGTTGGTTACTTCGTATTCAGCTTCCTGAGTATGGATCGAGGGATGTTGAATCAGATTATTGGCTGGTTTGGAATGGAGCCGATCCAATGGTACTCCGAGGCTAAGTATTGGCCGTATATTCTGGTTTTTGTCGCATTATGGAAAACCATTGGTTACAACAGCATCGTGTATCTGGCATCTATTCTGGGGATTGATCGTTCGCTGTATGAAGCAGCCATGATTGATGGAGCGAACAAATGGCAGCAGATTCGCAACATTACGATCCCATTGCTGTCGCCAATCATTACCATTATGACCTTGCTGGCCGTAGGCCGCATCTTCTATGCCGACTTTGGACTGTTCTATCAGGTGCCAAGGGACTCGGGTACACTTTTCTCGGTTACGAACGTTATTGATACGTATGTCTATCGTGGCTTGAAAACAAGCGGGGAGATTGGAATGAGTACAGCAGCAGGATTGTATCAATCCGTTGTGGGCTTTGTGCTTGTAATCATCTCCAACTATGTCGTTCGCAAAATTGATAAAGATAGCAGTTTATTCTAGAACACGGGAAAGGAGTGAACCATTATGGCTCAAGCTCAACTTGTAAAAAAACGCGACTTCCACCATGTATCCAGTGGCTGGAATGTGATAATGAACCTCATTGCCGGTCTATTCGCTCTAATCTGTGTATTTCCGTTTATTTTTGTCGTAATTATCTCGTTTACGGACGAGAAGGTGCTGGCTCGTGACGGGTACCGACTGATTCCAGCAGAGTGGAGCCTAGCGGCCTATCAGTTTGTCTGGCAGAGTGGCGACACATTGCTACGTGCTTATGGTGTGACTATTTTGGTAACCGTGCTTGGTACGATCATCAGTTTAATTCTAATGTCACTGTATGCTTATGCGATTTCCCGTAAGAGCTTCCGTTATCGGAGATTCTTCTCTATTTTTGCCATCCTGACGATGTTGTTTAACGGCGGGATGATCCCGACCTATATGGTCGTATCCCAATTGCTTCAATTAAAGGATACCGTATGGGCACTCATACTGCCGCTCGCGATGAACGCCTTCTACATTATGATTCTGCGTACATTCTACTCTACGAGTGTGCCGGATGCCGTTATTGAGTCAGCAAGAATTGATGGTGCAGGCGAATTTTATACGTTTATGAAAATCGTGATTCCGTTGTCCTTGCCAGGTCTCGCGACCATTGGACTGTTTAGTACACTCGGTTACTGGAACGATTGGTTTAATGCGCTCTTGTACATTGATAACCCTAATCTGGTTCCTCTGCAATCGATGCTGATGCGGATTGAATCAAGCATCCAGTTTATCCAGCAAAACTCGGCCAACAGTTCAATGAGTCTGGCAGCGATGCAGTCCATTCCACAGGATACGTCCCGTATGGCGATGGTTGTGCTTGCAACGTTGCCGATTATATTCGCTTATCCATTCTTCCAGCGTTATTTCGTGCAAGGATTGACAGTGGGAGCAGTCAAAGAATAACCGAATCACTCGATAGGATTGGAGAGATGCAGGATGATGATTTATAAGGACGCCAGTAAATCGGTGGCTGAACGGGTGGAGAACTTGCTGAGTCTAATGACGATTGAGGAAAAGATCGGGCAGCTAGTTCAACCCTTCGGTTGGCAGACCTATACGAATAACGAGGGTCACATCACGCTGAGTGATTCCTTCAAGCAGCAAGTAGAACAGGGGGGCATCGGCTCCCTCTATGGTGCACTTCGGGCAGACCCTTGGACTGGCGTTACGCTAGAGAACGGGTTATCTGCGAGAGAAGGGGCAGAAGCAGTTAATCTCATCCAACGTTATGCTGTAGAACATTCTAGACTGGGCATTCCCATCCTCATCGGTGAAGAATGCTCGCATGGGCATATGGCGATTGATGGAACCGTCTTTCCAGTTCCTCTTCTGCTGGGGAGCACCTGGAACGTAGATCTGTATCGAGAGATGTGTCGGGCGGTGGCACGAGAGACTCGTGCCCAAGGCGGTGCAGTCACGTACTCACCGGTACTGGATGTCGTGCGTGACCCACGCTGGGGACGTACCGAAGAATGTTTCGGTGAAGATCCGTACCTCATCGGGGAATTGGCCGTTGCTTCGGTGCAGGGTCTTCAGGGTGAGAGCCTTGACCAGGAAGACGCGGTGGCTGCGACATTGAAGCATTTTGTTGGTTATGGCAGCTCAGAAGGCGGGCGTAATGCAGGGCCTGTACATATGGGCTGGCGTGAGCTGCTGGAAGTTGATCTATATCCTTTTCGCAAAGCGGTGGAGGCTGGTGCAGCCTCTATTATGCCGGCTTACAACGAAATTGATGGTATACCTTGTACGGTAAATAACGAATTACTCAATGGCGTATTGCGTAAAGATTGGGGCTTTGAAGGAGTGGTCATTACAGATTGCGGTGCAATTAACATGCTAGCCAGTGGGCATGACGTTGCATCCGACGGATTGCATGCATCGATTCAAGCGATTCAGGCGGGTATTGATATGGAAATGTCTGGCGAGATGTTTGGACAATATCTGGAGCAGGCTGTGGCAGAGGATAAGCTTGAAGTACAAGTTCTGGATCAGGCTGTCCGTCGTGTACTGGCATTGAAGTTCAGATTAGGGCTATTCGAGCAGCCGTATGTGGATGCTGATCAAGCGGCCGAAGTGATTGGCAATGAGCAGCATATCAAGCTGGCTCATCAATTGGCAGCGGAAGGAGTCGTGTTGCTCAAAAATGAAGCCGCTACACTCCCGTTATCTACAGCCATGGTGGGACGGATTGCCGTTATCGGACCCAATGCGGATCATGCTTATAATCAGCTTGGCGACTACACATCGCCCCAACCGAAGTCCAAAGTGCAGACGATACTGGATGGTATTCGAAGCAAGTTCATGTGTTCTGAGACGGTGCAGCCCTCGGAGCAAGTGCTCTATGCACCAGGTTGTCGGATTAGAGGGGATTCAAGAGAAGGTTTTGAGCGGGCTATAGAGGTTGCAAGTAAAGCAGATACCGTGATTATGGTTGTGGGTGGCTCCAGCGCTCGTGATTTTGGAGAGGGCACGATTGACCTGAAGACGGGAGCTTCGAAGGTATCTGATAACACATGGAATGATATGGAGTGCGGTGAAGGTATTGATCGCATGACCTTAGGGCTTGCCGGTGTACAACTGGAACTTATTAAAGAGATTCATCAACTTGGAAAAACACTGGTTGTGGTCTACATCAATGGTCGTCCTATTGCAGAACCGTGGGTTGACGAACATGCCGATGCCATTCTGGAGGCATGGTACCCGGGTCAAGAGGGAGGACATGCGATTGCTGACATTCTGTTTGGTGACGTGAATCCATCAGGTCGTTTGACAATCTCCATCCCCAAACATGTGGGTCAGCTACCAGTCTACTATAACGGTAAACGATCTCGTGGCAAGCGTTATCTAGAAGAGGATCTGCAGCCACGTTACGCATTCGGATATGGCCTCAGTTACACGTCATTTGAATACAGCGCGCCAAAGCTTAGCATGAATTCCATGACTAAGAATGAATCAGTCACCGTATCGGTGCATGTGACTAACACCGGCACCTGTGCAGGAGCCGAGGTAGTACAGCTGTACATTTCCGATGTCATAAGCTCCATCACCCGGCCGGCGAAGGAACTTAAGGGGTTTGTCAAAGTGAATTTAGAGCCGGGTGAGACCCGGAATATTGAATTTGGTATTGGGGCAGAGCAGCTTCAATATATTGGACGCGATCTGAAGCCTGTTGTTGAAGCAGGACAATTCCACATTCATATCGGTCGCAACGTAAACGATACCCAGATGGTCGAGCTGACCGTAGAGGAGGCGTAAATCTTGGAACGTATCAGACGATTTATTCGCGAGTTATCCGAGCAGCAGTGGCTGGAGCAATTGCAGTTGCGCAGTTGGGACATTCATCGTGCTTATTATAATGTACCGGGAGACTACAAGGATCAGGGTGTGTATCTGGAAGGGCAGGATTTTGAGCGGTTTCCGAGCAAGCAGGGAACAACCTATTTCTTCAGAACACGTTTAGAGATTCCTGACTCTTGGCGGGATGCACCGTACGGATTGGTCTTTGAAACTGGAGGAGAAGGTTTGTTACGGGTAAATGGACGCTCATATCAAGGGCTGGATCGCAATCATACCTACGTTACGCTTGATCCGTCCCAAGTCGGCATCTCACCTGAACTTGAGATTGAGATGTTTGATCCAGTACCTGAACCTGTAGATCCCTTGAATCAACAAGCGGTTATTCAACCACCGATAACTTCGATTACCAGCTTGCTGGTGAGACCGAACGAAGCAGTTCGTAGTTTGATGTACACGGTCATTATTATACGTGATTCGACGACATTGCTGCCCGAGAGTGACTTTCGGCGGGTAAGGTTACTGGAAGCATTGTATCAATCCATGGATCAATTCGTTGGTTTAACGAATGAAGAGATCAGGCAGGAAGAACACATTTGTCAGATTGAGAAGAGCCTGAGGCATCAAGTACATCAGATCGGCGGTAATGCGGAAGGGCTGGAGCATATGGTGGGACAGTCACACATTGATATTGCTTGGCTGTGGCCTGTACGCGAGACGGTGCGCAAAACAAGTCGGACGTTCTCTACCGTGGATGCTCTAATGAATGAATACCCTGAATATGTGTATTCCCAGAGCCAACCTTTGCTGTATGCCTTCCTGAAAGAGCATGATCCCGAGCTATATGAACGGGTGAAGCAGCGGATTGCGGAGGGTCGGTGGGAGTTAGTTGGTGGCATGTGGGTTGAACCGGATCTGAATATCCCAAGTGGTGAATCCTTGATTCGCCAGATGTTATATGGTCAACGTTTCTACATGGAGGAGTTTGGCAAGACATCGAATATCGAGTGGCTGCCGGATACGTTTGGATACTGTGCTTCTCTCCCTCAGATTCTGAAGCATGGCAATGTCGATTATTTCATGACCACGAAGCTGGGATGGAATGACACGAATGTGTTCCCCTATGATCTCTTTCACTGGGTTGGTATCGACGGCACAGCGATTTTGTCTTACCTCAATCATGGCGTCAATGAACATACCTTGCCGAAGGATATCCACGATCACTGGCAGTCATACCGGGAGAAAGCAGCACATCCCGAGCAAATGCTCTTATACGGACATGGTGATGGTGGTGGCGGGGTAACGCGCGAGATGCTGGAGTACGTGGATCGGGCGAGTCTTATGGTAGGCCAGCCTGCAAGTCGATATAGCACAGCCGGAGCCTTTTTTGCTGGAATTGAACAGGAACATCCAGTTCTTCCGAAGTGGCATGGCGATCTGTATTTGGAGCTGCACCGAGGAACTTATACGACCCATGCACGCAACAAACGCAATAACCGCAAAGCAGAAGTGCTGTATCGTGAAGCCGAGTTATGGAGCACTCTCGCTTTTCCGGATATGAGCGCAGACACGGAAGCTGAGATGCGTTCGACACTACATGATGGCTGGAAGCTGATTTTGCTGAATCAATTCCACGATATTATTCCAGGCTCGGCCATTACAGAATCTTACGTGACCTCAGATGAGGAATACAGGCAAGTATTTGAACTGGGTACAACCGCTCTTCATCAAGGAATTACAGCATTGATCAAGAGAATGGACACACAAGGACCAGCTGGTTCTGTAGCCTACGTTGTGTTTAACAGTCTCGGTTGGAAACGGAATGCACTCGTTCGTCTTCCATTCCATGATGGCTTTGATCGATATGCCATAGATGGAGAAGGTCAGCGTTTGCGATTAGATCTGGAAGAGGACAGCATGTCTGTTCTTGTGACAGATATCCCGGCGTTTGGATACAAGACCATTTGGCTGGTACCGGAAAATACTAGGGATACACATGTGCGAGAATCGGCAATCCTCGCGGGACAACAGAGCTTTAACGATACATGGGAAACGGCATTTTACTATGTACAATTTAACGAACGCGGAGAGATCACTCGTTTATGGGATAAGCGCGCAGAGCGCGAGATACTGAAGCCAGGTGAACGAGGCAATCAATTTTACTTTTTCCATGACCGTCCGACACTCTGGGATGCTTGGGATATCGATAACCGTTATGAAGATCAGATCGCTGGTGAAGTGCAGCTGTTGGAGAAAAAGCTGGTGCTGGCGGGAACAACGAAGGATGTACTACGCTTCCAATGGAAGCTTCACCAATCGGTGATTACGCAGGATGTTGTCTTTTATCACGACTCACCTCGGATCGACTTTGAGACCCATGTCGACTGGAATGAAGAACACAAGCTGCTGAAAGTTAGCTTCCCAATTGATGTAGTAACATCCAAGGCTACATTCGAAATACCGTTTGGCGCATTGGAACGGCCAACCCACCGTAACACAAGCTGGGAGCAAGCCCAATATGAAGTTTGTGGGCACCGTTTCGCAGATGTATCAGAATACGGATACGGCGTGAGCCTGCTTAATGATTGCAAATATGGCTATGACGTGCAAGGCAGCACGATGCGTTTATCTCTACTGCGTGCACCTAAATGGCCTGACCGAACGGCTGACCTTGGAGAGCATACATTCACTTATTCTCTGTACCCGCATGAAGGAGATTGGCAACAAGCACATATCGTCCGTCAAGCAGCCGAACTGAATCATGAAATAACTGTTCAGCATACGGAACAGAGCGAAGGTGATCTTCCGGCAAGAGGAAGCTGGATCCAGTTGGATAGTCATCATGTCGTGCTGGATACCGTTAAACCGGCGGAGAATGGCTACGGCCAGGTGCTTCGTTTCTATGAATCTTCAGGTACACGGGAACGTGTAACTCTGCAATGGTCGCAAGGGTGTGAGCAAGCCTGCCTCTCAAACGCTTTGGAAGAGGTTGGGGAGTCATTGGATATCACCAATGGTCAGATCACACTGACCTTTGAGCCTTACGAGATTAAAACGGTGCTACTGCGCTAAACGTTTTTGAACTTTCTATACGAGAACGATTTTTCTCTTTTCATATACATCACTCAATTTATTTAAAGGAGCGCACTTATCTATGGAACAATTCCGATTACCCAAAATATCGATGCCACCTGTTGCTTTGCCACAATCCATTCAGGCGGTGCTTGAAGAGGCGGAACAGAAGCTGGCTCACCGACCGAAGCTGCTTCAGTTATTCAAGAACTGTTTTCCCAATACCATTGAGACAACAACGAAGTTAATGGAGGATGGTACAACGTTTGTGATTACTGGAGATATTCCAGCTTCCTGGCTGCGTGATTCCGTTGAACAGGTGATACACTACATTCCCTTTGCGAAGGAAGACGAGGAGCTGCAACGCATTATTGGCGGGCTGATTAAACGTCACATCCAATATGTTCACATTGATCCGTATGCCAATGCCTTCAACGAAACCGCTAATGACTGGCACTGGAACACAACGGACGAGACGGACATGTCGCCATGGGTATGGGAACGCAAATTCGAGATCGACTCCTTATGCTTCGTTGTGAGATTGGCGTATGTATATTGGAAGGAAACCGAACGGACGGATATTTTTGATACCAGCTTCAAGGCGGCGATGCGTAAAATTGTTGATCTGTTCAAAGTAGAACAGCACCATATGGAGCAATCACCGTATCGTTTCACGCGTAATAACGGCATCCCAACAGACTCTCTCCGTAATCATGGTAAAGGCATGCCTGTGAATTATACGGGAATGATCTGGTCAGGCTTCCGTTCCAGTGACGATGCGTGTGATTTCCACTACAACATCCCGGGAAATATGTTTGCGGTTGTTGCATTGCGCCAAATGCAGGAGTTTGCGGAATGGGTGTTCAGAGATATGGCATTGTTGCAGGAGCTTAAGGATCTGGAGCAGGATGTGGATTATGGTATTCAATTGTACGGGATTTATCGACATCCTGAATTTGGACCCATCTATGCGTACGAAACGGATGGCTACGGAAACTATTGTCTAATGGACGATGCGGGCACACCTGGACTCATGTCTATTCCATATCTCGGTTACGTCACAGCGGATGATCCAATTTATCAAAATACTCGCCGGTTTGCTCTAAGCAAAGAGAATCCTTTCTATTATGAAGGGAAAGTTGCCAAAGGCATCGGCAGCCCGCACACACCACCGAATTACATCTGGCATATGGGCTTATCAATGCAAGGATTGACTGCACAATCAGATGAGGAAAAGCTGGAGATCATTCGCATGCTTGAAGCAACGGATGCGGACACCGGTTATATGCATGAAGGCTTTCATGCCGATGATCCAACTATTTTTACACGAAAATGGTTTGCATGGTCGAACAGCCTGTTCTCCCAGTTGGTTTATAAATCGATGAAGGCTGGCCTGCTATGAGCAATGCACAGATGATTAAACCCAAACTGATCGTTTTTGCTGACCCCAATTTTCCGGTAGAGAGTGCTCTCCCTTCCAAGCAGGCTGTGGATACATGGCAAGCGACACAAGAAATCGTTGTTGCAGATGCGCATCAACTAGCTGAGCTGTTACATTCCACCGCGGGTGGAGGCTGTCTGGTGAATCTGCACGCACCCTATTTTCCAAAGTCAGCATGGACAGCAATTATCGCTTACCTGCAGCAGGGGGAAGTCTGATCAGTATCGGAGGTGCGCCGTTTAAGCGACCTGTGCGAGATGAGGCCGGAGTATGGATCGTGGAATCGGAGCAAACGGCATATCATCAAGAACTATACATTCATGAGGCATTAAGCGTATCTTCTGCCAAAGTTCAAACGATTGCTACTACGGAGCAAATTCCTCTTCTTGCTGGCAAAGAGGGACTGTTTCAGATCGCTGACACGTGGAATCTAGTTCCGCACACGACTAAAAACAGCGATCTGCCTCACCAGATGGGTTCGGCTGGAACGATGAGTACACAGATCTACCCGCTGCTGTGTGGATGGAGTAAGGATGAACGTAAAATCTCAGCTCCTGTTGTGTTATGGGAGAATTCACGCAGTACGTTTAGCGGTTCACGCTGGATGTTTGTCCATGTGCCACTAACAACCTCCTTTTGGGAGCAGGATGGTGGGAAGGAGATGTTGAGATGGGCACAGTTCTGTGCCAGAGGTGTCACCGAGCTGTCTCTGAAACCGAATTATGCTACTTACGAGCTTGGTGAACAGCCCGTTTTGACCTTCCAAGGCCAGATTTTGAATCGTACAGGACTCAGATCTATTTCGCCTGAATTGTGGACATTTGATGTAACGATTGAACGGGAGGATCGTGCAAAAGGCACATCCGAAAACGTATGGAGTCACCAGATTGAGATGACGCTTTCCGGTGAACAGCAGTTCATTCGCCTGCCCCTTCCAATTACTGTGCAGCCTGGACTATACCGTATCATATGTCGTGCGCAGGCAGCGGATGGGGAAGTGCGAATTCTGCGTCAAGGCTTCTGGGGACAGGATGCTCCATTGCTTGAAGAGGGAGAAGTTATCACCCGCAGTAGAGATTATTTTGTAAAAGACGGCCGGCCATTGCCTGTGGTTGGTATGACCTATATGACCTCTGATGTGGCACGCAAATTCCTGTTCCTGCCGAATGCGGACGTGTGGGATCGGGATATGGAACAGATGGCGAAAGCGGGCATTAACTGGATTCGAACAGGAATCTGGACAGCCTATCGCAATATGATGCAGGTGGATGGTCATATGGCAGAGGATGTGCTACGTGCGATTGATGCCTTCCTGTTAACGGCTAAGCGCCACGGCTTGCAGGTAACCTTCACGTTCTTCTCCTTTACACCCGAGACATGGGAAGGCACGAATCCGTATTTGGATCCACAAAGTGTTGAGGCACAGAAGCGGTTTATCCGCAGTATCGTCAGTCGACATAAACATACGACCCATGTGGATTGGGATCTGATTAACGAGCCATCCATGTTCGATCCAGTACGTATTTTCTCAGATGGTCCACGTTCTGCTAGGGATTCGCATGAACAGCAGGCTTTTGTGAAGTGGCTTCAACAGCGGCATGAATCGATTGAAGTGCTTCAGGAGGCATGGAACATGTCACCTCAGCAGCTTCCTGATTTTGCAGCCGCAGTCATTCCAGAGCCGGAAGACATTAATTTTGACGTACAGGATATGCACAAGGCGAAGAAAGGAACACGCTGGCTTGATTATTGTCTCTTTTCTATGGAGATGCACAATGCATGGGTTCAAGAGCTTGTTCATGCAATTAAGGATCTGGTGCCCAATCATCTGGTCACGGTTGGACAGGACGAGGCCCTTGGCGCACAGCGTCCTTCGCCATTCTTTTATGAACGTGAGGTGGACTACACAACAGTACATTCCTGGTGGCTGAACGATGATCTGATCTGGGATGGTATTTTTACGAAAACGCCTCATAAGCCAAATCTCATTCAGGAGACAGGCATTATGTATGTGGAGACACCGGACGGAAGAGCCAAACGCACAGAAGCCGAGCTTCAACACATTCTTGAACGCAAATACGCTTATGCGTTTGCTACAGGGGGTGCAGGAGCGGTGCAATGGATATGGAACACCAACTTTTATATGGATAATGCGAATGAGTCCCATATTGGAGCGCTTCGTGCAGATGGTACGGAGAAACCGGAGGCGGATGTATCGTACGCTTACGGTCGATTTATTGATCAGGTTCGTGATCTTTTCGAGGATCGGGAGCTTGAGGAGATTGCGGTGGTATTCCCCTATTCTAACGACTTTTCGAACCGATCCCTGGCTTATGATGCTACAACCAAGCTCACGCGTGTGATGTCCTATGATCTCAAACTACCATTTCGCGCCGTATCGGAGTATCACCTCGAAGCGTTGGAGCAGCAGCCACCGAAGTTAGTGATTGTACCGAGTGCACACAATATGGATCGTGATGCATTGCGTCAATTGTTTGCGTTTACGGAGCAAAAAGGAATAAGTCTGCTGATCACTGGGCCACTTGGGTTGGATGCCTACTGGAAGCCAAATGACTTTGCAGATCATATCGTGGGTAAACGTACATTGGGTAACGTACAGCGGGAAGAAATGTTAAGTCTTAATGGAGTAAATCACCGTGTGACGTATGGACGGCGTCGCATTGCTGAAGTGGCGAAGGAGACGTTATCTGGTCGGGATTATGGGAAGCCGGATGAGGTAACCGTTAGGGCCTGGGGGAAAGGTAAATTGATCTGGACGCCGCTACCACTGGAGTTAAACGGACGGGATGAGCCGCTGGCAGCGTTGTATCGTTATGCGACGGGTATTGCTGGTGTGCATGAGGAGCTGGAATGGAAATCTGGCGGAGACATTGCGGGCGTCTACGGGCGGAAGCTTAGTTTCCCAAAAGGGAATGTATTTGTGTTTGTATCAGAGTCTTCAATGAATCATCAAGTACAAGTAAGAGATAAACGTACCGGCGTTTCATATACGTTCCAACTGGAGAAAGACCGTTCCGTGCTGTTTGCCACAGACTCAGATGGCAAGTTGCTTGCAGTGTATCGTCCTGATGAGGTTGAGATTATACAACAAGACGGAGAGGTAGGATAACACGATGACCCAACACCATACAGAACCAGCCACACAAGCAGGCCAAGATCTAACTACGGAATCAGTAAGCAGACCTCGAAAATCAAAGAGAGCACATATTATCTCCCATACGCACTGGGATCGTGAGTGGTACCTGCCGTATGAGAAGCATCATATGCGTTTAGTACAACTGGTAGATTCGCTGTTGGATCAACTGGATAAGGGACTGGATTACAAAAGCTTTTATCTGGATGGGCAGACGATCATTATTGAGGATTATCTTCAGGTTCGTCCAGAGCAGAAGGAACGACTGGAGAAACATATCCGTAACGGAAGAATTGTGATTGGTCCTTGGTACATTTTGCAGGATGCATTCCTGACGAGCGGGGAAGCCAATGTGCGCAATATGCAGGTTGGACATCAGGATGCCAAGCATTATGGCACACCGTCGAAGATCGGTTATTTTCCTGATACGTTTGGTCTTGTTGGACAGACTCCGCAGCTCATGCTGCAATCGGGGATTGATAATGTTTTCTTTGGTCGGGGCGTTAAACCTACAGGCTTTAACAATACGGTATCGGATGAAGGATATGAATCCAGCTTCTCTGAGTTGATGTGGGAAGGACCGGATGGATCGAAAGTGCTCGGTGTTTTGTTTGCTAACTGGTACTCGAACGGGAATGAGGTTCCGGTGGATGAGGCTTCAGCTCGGAAGTTCTGGGAAACCAAGCTTGCAGACGCAGAGAAATATGCTTCGACCAATGAGTTGTTGTACATGAACGGTTGCGATCATCAGCCGATCCAGCGGGATCTGCCGGAAGCCATTCGGATGGCGGAACAATTATACCCCGATATTGAGTTTGTTCATTCCAACTTTCCAGATTATCTAGAAGCACTGAAAGGAAATGCCGAACATGAGCTATCCACGGTAAAAGGAGAATTGCGTAGTCAGCGTACGGATGGTTGGGGAACGCTTGTGAATACGGCCTCCGCTCGTGTGTATCTCAAACAAATGAATCAATTGGGGCAAGCGATGCTGGAAAAAGTGGCTGAGCCACTGGCGTCCTATGCGTATCTGCTCGGACACACCTATCCGCATGATCAATTGACATATGCTTGGAAAACGTTAATGCAAAACCATCCACATGATAGTATCTGTGGGTGCAGTGTGGACGAGGTTCATCGTGAAATGGTCACGCGATTCGATAAGAGCCGTCATGTAGCCGAAGCATTGGCTGAGCAGAGCAGCAGCGAGATCGCTAGCATGGTGGATACATCCATTTTTAGCAGCTATGGCGAGGATGCACGACCACTCATTACCTTCAATACAACAGGTTGGGAACGTAGTGGTGTTGTGCAGATGGAACTAGATGCTGCGCGCCGATATTTCCGTGATGGCTATTCCTTGGAAGAAATGGCTCTTCAGATGAATAAAGTTGACCTATCCAATCGCATTCTGGTTGATGAACATGGTACATCTATTCCATGCACAGTAGATGATCTTGGTCTGCAATTCGGCTATGATCTCCCAGATGACCGTTTTCGCCAGCCATACAGCTGCCGACGGATCAGAATCACTTTTGAAGCCGAGAAGGTGCCTGCACTTGGCTTGAAGACATTTGCCTGGGTTCGCAGTGAAGGGGGAGTTAATGAAGACGTTCATGAAGGAGAGCTCTCCAATGGAGCCGCATTAAGGCATACAGAGCGTGGTATGGAAAATGAACATTTATCGGTCGTGATTGCAAACAACGGTTCGTTCTCACTTACAGATAAACAAACAGGTCGTACATATCATGATCTTGGTATGTACGAGGATGTTGGCGATATTGGGAACGAGTACATGTTCAAGCAGCCAGAAAACGAAGTGGCTAGAACCACACAAGATCTTGTGGCAGAGATTCGAGTCATTGAGGATACAGCCTATCGTGTCTCCTACGAAATTGTTCAACATTGGGAAGTTCCTGAGTCTGCAGATGAATTACTGGATCGTGAGCAACGGGAATTGATCTATTATCCATATCGCAAAGCGCAACGTTCTGCGAGAATGATCCCGTTAAAGATTCGGACGGTTCTATCGCTCAGTCGATGTGGAAAAGGAATTCACATGGAAACCACCTTTGACAATCAAGCGAAGGATCATCGGGTGCGGGCTCTTTTCCCAACGGATCTGAAGACTGCTGTGCACCATGCGGATTCCATGTTCGAAATCACTACAAGGGATAATATCCCTGCAACAGAGTGGCAAAATCCTAGCAATACGCAGCATCAGCAGAGCTTTGTGAATGTGAGTGAGGATCAGGTGGGATTAGTCGTTGCCAACCTGGGTCTGAACGAGTATGAAGTCCTTCAGGATGGACGCAATACGATTGCCGTTACTTTACTGCGAGCTGTCGGTGAACTCGGAGACTGGGGATTGTTCCCGACACCAGAAGCCCAATGTATCGGAGAGCATTCGTTTCAACTGGAGATCATCCCGCATCATGGCCGTGCTGCATCTGCAGATGCATATATTGAGGCTTATCAGTTCCAAGTTCCATGGACGCTGGTACAGACTGAAGTGCATCCAGGCGATCTCACACCTAGTCATTCCCCACTTGCGTGGCAAGGGGAAGGGGTGGCATTTTCATCCCTCAAGGTCAATGCGGATTCAGGCGATCTGATGCTTCGCTGGTACAACATGACAACAGAAGCGACTACGCTGAGACTGGCTGCCTCACAGACCAATTCACAGTCATTTGAAACGATGTATAAGAGCAACATACTGGAGGAAGAGGCAGAAACGCAACAGGCTAGTCCAATTGAAGGGGCTTCATCCGTATCCTTTGCCAGTAAAGAATGGATCATGCAGACGAGAGCATGTGAAATTGTAACCGTGGGTCTTCGGCTTTAATAAGTGCAAGTTTCTAGTTTGTAGGATCTGACATCTGTGTCGTGACAAAGGGATTATGCTATTTTCCAGAGGTATCCGCTCAGTTTCAGTTGAGTTATTGGTTGCTTTTCTATAGAATGAACAGTAGAATTACAAAGCGATTGAAGGTTACTATACCATCGTAATGGTATAAGTAACGGTTCATTGTTCATTCTATACAGACACCATTAAGGGGGCTTGAAGCCATGGAATCCTTGGGAGGACTGCTTCAGCAGCTTAACCCTTCCTTTCGTGAGCAGTCTCGGCGAATCGCGGCAGAATTGATGGATGATCCATACGTACGAGAGTTCCGTGCGAGTCATCCTGAACTGAAAGACACACAGATGATGACTGATCTGAGCAAGCTGTTTCAGTATGCCAAAGATTCTAAGAACTGTGCGAATTGTCCGGGACTGGACAACTGTCCTAACGATTTTCAGGGTCATTTTTGCAAGCTGGAAGTAGAACATTTTAACGGAAAACCCGAAATTATAGATAAAAAAGCACCTTGCTCCAAGCACATTGCTCGGCAGAATGAACATCTGATTAAACAAAGAATACGTAGTTTCTATGTGGACGAGCGTGCCCTAAATGCGGGTTATGATGATGTGGAAATTATGGGCAAAGATCGGATGCGTGCACCAGCGGTAAATCGAGTTCTTCGTTATATTAACGAAACTAAAGAGAATGGGTTGTCTTCTAATGGACTGTTCCTGGAAGGATCATTTGGAACAGGCAAGACGTTTCTCATGTGTTATTTGTTGCACGAACTGGCGGTCGCCGGTCATACCGGTGTTATCATTTATATGCCTGATTTTGTAGAGGATCTGAAATCGATGATTACGGATGGACAGAAGGTTAAGGAAACGACAGATATTCTGAAGAGCTGTGACCTGCTGATCTTTGATGATATTGGAGCTGAGAATCTGAATCCATGGGTACGTGACCATGTGATGGGTTCCATATTGAACTACCGCATGAATCGCAAGCCTACGTTCTACACGTCGAATTACAACTTGGAGGGGCTGGAGAAACATTTGAGCTTCACAAGCAAAGACGGCGAGGAAGTGAACAAGGGTCAGCGTCTGATGGATCGAATTCGTCCATTTGTTGATGTAGTATCCGTTCGTGGGGAGAATCAGCGGGGTAAGCGTTGATCCGACTAGCTTGAAATAAGTTTAAACAATGCTCAGCAAAAAGCCCGGTTTTCGCAATGCGAAAGCCAGGCTTTTTTGGATCTTGCGTGTGACTGTCCTGTCCTATTCGGTTAGAAATTTGAAGATAACCATACCGAAAAAGATCACGGTCATTAGGCCACCCATGCCAGCTACACCTGCAATCAGATCAAATAGATCGTTACGGGGTTCTTCGTTGACATGTTCACGCGGGTCACTGATCCGCACATTTGCATCCATGTAATTGCCTCCTTTGGGGATATTCAGCTACCTATATAAGGTAGTTCAAAAAGTCCACTTTTGATTACGATGGATGCCTAACGGCATCTCAGCATCGAATATGGAATTCAGCCGAAATGTCCGTTGCTCACGTAGTTTTCCCTACGCTCCGCTACTCCATTTCTATCTTCATCCCATCTTCTCGGGACTGAAAACCACCCTTTTTGAACCTGCACTTTATTGGTGCTGAAACCCGGAGTAAGTTCAGTATACTTGGAAAAGAAAGCGTTTGTAAAGATTTTGCATTTACACCTGAAATCAATAATTATGAAGATTTGATGTTTGATAGATGAACATTGTTCCGTTCATTTCACAAGTCAAGAGTACATGTGTTATACTGGAAGTGTCGTTCACGACGTTACAGGTTATAATAACCGTAAGCATATATAAGGAGGACAATTATCATGGCTATTGTTAACGTATCCGATCAATCCTTTAACGCAGAAGTCGAAGGAGAAGGAACGGTTCTTGTTGATTTCTGGGCGCCTTGGTGCGGTCCTTGTAAAATGCTCGCTCCAATCCTGGAAGAGCTGTCCACTGAAGTTGGCGATGCAGTGAAAATTGCAAAAGTCAATGTGGACGAAAATCCGGAATCTGCTTCTCGCTTTGGCGTAATGAGCATTCCAACATTGATCTTCTTCAAAGACGGTCAACCGGTTGATAAAGTGGTTGGTCTGAACTCTAAAGATGCACTCAAAGGAATTATTGAGAAACACCAATAAGACACTAGGCTTAACGTTCGCCTCCGGTTTATATGCCGGGGGCGTTTTGCGTCGAATGCTATCATATAGGACAATATAAAGTATACTATTCATTATAAGAAGCACTGAAAACCACCCTTTTGAACGTGTATTATAAATGAAAATGGCGAGGGCATAATTAATCCCCTTGAAGTGTGAAGTGAACAATTGATGTGTACCTTTTCGGGGAAGGAGGATTCACAGAGTGATGGACGGATTTATGACAGATTTACAAGAGCAAGAAAAAGCATTAGAGCATATACGTCACAAGCTGGCGCTGCTGCCAGATATGTCTGGCTGTTACCTGATGAAGAACAAAGAAGGTACGATTATTTATGTAGGTAAAGCGAAAGTTCTGAAGAACCGAGTTAAGTCTTATTTTATGGGTAGTCATAATGGTAAAACGCAACGCCTCGTATCCGAAATCCGCGATTTCGAATACATCGTGACGGGCAGTAATATGGAAGCACTTATTCTAGAGTGTAATCTAATCAAGAAGCATATGCCTCGTTATAACGTATTGCTCAAGGATGATAAGACCTTTCCTTATCTCAAAATCACGAATGAAAAGCATCCACGGCTCGAAGTAACCCGGCGGGTGCTGAAGGATAAAGCCAAGTATTTTGGACCGTATCCCAATTCGTATGCGGCTCATCAAACGAAAAAACTGCTGGATCGGATGTATCCATTACGTAAATGCGGAGTGATGCCGAAGGAAGTCTGTCTCTATTTTCACATGGGTCAATGTCTTGCACCTTGTGTCGAGGAAGTCAACAAAGAGCAGTACGATGAGATTTCCCAAGAGATTGGTTCCTTCCTGAGTGGTGGGCATGAAGAGATTAAGAAGGATCTACAGCGCAAAATGCAGGAGGCTGCTGAGGATCTGTATTTTGAACGGGCTAAAGAGCTGCGTGATCAGGTTATTGCCATTGATGCAATTATGGAAAAACAGAAGATCACCATGGCGGACGCCAGAGACCGTGATGTATTTGGTTTTGCTATTGATAAAGGCTGGATGTGTGTCCAGATATTATATATGCGTCAGGGTAAAATGATCGAACGTCACGTATCCACATTTCCGTTTTACGGCGAAGCGTACAGTGATTTCATGTCCTACGTGACTCAGTATTACAGCGACAACCCGGCATTGCCGCAAGAGATTTTATTGCCTGACATGCCTAAAGAGCTGGAAGTGGCTGACACTATTCAAAACGAGGCTGAATCAGAAGCAGTAGTTTCTGCAGCAGTAACCGCGGAGACGACGGAAGAGCAGTGGCAGGTGAAGACCGACGAACCCCTTGTGGCCGAAACGTCTGTAACCTATGAAACTAATATGGAGCCAGCACAGACTCCATCAGCTCTAGAGGAATCAACGGCTCTTACGGAGGATCCCGAGCATAACGATCCAGATTCAACTTCATCAACGCGTGAATCGCAACCCGCAGGATTGGAAGAGCCAGCCCAGGCAGCCGCTGCGTTACAAGAATGGCTGGAGATCAAGGTCCATATTCCGCAGCGCGGTTTGAAACGGCAGATGATTACGATGGCTGTGGACAACGCACGCGTGGCGTTAGAAGAGAAATTCAGACTAATTGAGCGTAACGAGGAACGGACATCGAAAGCCTCGGAAGGTCTAGGGCGCTGGATTGGGCTGGATCAATTACGCCGAATTGAAGCGTTTGATAACTCGAACATCCAAGGAACTAATCCCGTTTCGGCTATGATTGTGTTCACAGATGGCAAACCGGATAAGAAAGAGTACCGTAAGTACAAGGTTCGTTCCGTTGAAGGCCCCGATGATTACGAGACGATGAGAGAGGTTATTCGTCGTAGATACGAACGTGTATTGAAAGAGAACCTCACTCAGCCGGATCTGATCGTTGTGGACGGAGGTAAAGGCCAGATCTCTGCGGCAGTGGATGTGCTGGAGAACGAATTAGGTTTGTTCATTCCTGTATGTGGTCTGGTGAAGGATGCCAAACACAAAACATCCCAACTGATGATTGGTAACCCACCGGAGGTTATTTCGCTACCGCGAGATAGCCAAGAGTTTTATTTGCTGCAACGGATTCAGGAGGAGGTTCACCGATTCGCCATTTCGTTCCACCGAGAGCAACGTGGCAAATCAATGGTAACTTCACGTTTGGATTCCATTCCGGGCATTGGAGAGAAAAGACGTAAGCTTTTGCTCAAGCACTTTGGCTCTTTACGCAAAATAAAAGAGGCCAGCGTCGAAGACTTCCGGCCTCTATCTATTGGTGACAAACTGGCAAATCAGATTATTGCAGCACTTCGTGATGAGGAGTCGTGACATACGGCTTCTCTTTTTTGTTTGGATTACATTTATAGATGACATAACCCACGATTGCAGGAAGTACAATCCAGAAGATTCCTGCGGAAACGTTGAATGCATCACCCATGAAGACAAGGCTCAGACCCATCAAGAGGCTGTTGAATATTACATGGCTGAAAACAACCGCGATAAAGCCATGACGTAGCATAATGAAACTGAACAGGAGTCCAATCACAGTTAATTCGATTGGTCGTGTAATGACCGGATAGATTGGATATAAGGTATGTCCTAATGCCCAGATGATGGTCGGAATAAGACAAGCGATAAAGGTGTTGCGTACGATCTTCTGCATCATGCGGATACCGAATAAACGATAGACGGTCTCTTCCCCGATCCCAGCCATCCAAGCCATGATTGGGAAGAGCCATGCATAGCTCATATTGTATGTGGATTGATCGGCAGATGTTGTTGACCAGGTTCCAATACTACGCTCTAAGATGAAGAAAAGAATGGATTGCACACCAAGCAAGATCAGTGCCCAGAGATAACCTGTATACATACTGTGAAGCACATATTTACCGTATCCCGGCTCTTTGGCACGTGGCCAAGGGTTCAGCCCGATTTTTCTCCACATCCCATCACCCGCAACGAGCGATAGGTAGATCGTGGCACTCATGACGAGCGTGACTCCAATCTGAAATATTATGAGGAAGCTGAGCATGAAGCTGTTTAATCCTTGAGATTTTAAGAGTGGCAGCATATTCAACGTACCAATAACGGAAGCTGCAAAATAAATCAAGGATAAGATGATGCCACGCTTAAACGAAGTGTGCGCTCTTGTTAGAATACTGTAGATGATCGCCAATACGCCGAGTACAAACGTCAAAAATGCGTAACCACCATATGTCATGTAGTTAGCCTGGCGCGTCTGATCTTTTACATACTGGGTATGGGAGTCAGGCACGGAGAAAACAGCTTCAAAGGAACGAACCGCGCCACCTTCAAACGTAAAGTTTAACTCCAGGTTGGAGTCCCCGATTTGCTTATCTAAGTCCGTATATTTCAGTCCACCTTCTCCATCCTGTGTATCTAACTGGAGCTTGGGAATTTCATATCCAAATTCGGTAAGTACACCTGCAGCAAGACGTTCTTTCTGTTCTAAAGATATATTTCCTTCAGCCACACGAATCGTCGCATCGGGTTTCTGTTGATCTTCTTCAACATTAGCCGAAGCGTAGAGGGAAGAAGGAAGCTCTCGGGTGAATCCGACCACTTTGCCAGTCTTCATATGTACGTCGACATTTAAGTAACCGCCTCGATCGTTATCGACCAAACGTACGCGGTATACATCATAGGGATAGGTAGCTTCCCATTGCTTATTGTAAGCATCTAGTTGCTTCGTTTTGGACATATACCCGTATATGTCTGAATGGGTCTGGTACGTTACCAGAGGCTCTTCTTCGTTGCTAGGAAGGGTATAATCGGCCACGGAAGCCGCAAAGGATCTTGCTGATTGCGTTGCTTGCTCCTTGCTTATAACGGGTGTGGACGTGATGTCTGTCGTTTGAGATGACGTAGATGGAAGGATCTGAAAAACGAAAAACAGAATCAGGCCGATCGCCGCAAGCAACCCTAAACGCTTGAAGTTCGCTTTGAGTTCTAAAGGCTGCCCTAAGGGATTCATTTAATATGTTTCCTCCTTTATTAATATGGATATTAAAGTAAAGATATCACAGGCGAAGCCTTGAACGCCAATAGCGAAACGAGAACCTGTGTAAATCCTTGAAAATGAATGAAAATGATCGAAATAATCAGATCAATCCATACCGATATCTGAGTTTTTCCCTTTTTGGCGAAATTCGATGCTATTTCATCAAAAATCGTTTTGTTCGCAAACGTTCCAGCGATTATAATTTTTGAAGCAAATGTGTAACAATCCGCATGTCTGCAACGTATTAAGGGAACGAATACAATATAGTTCAACATTTATGTATACGTTAAATCCATACGAATCATACCGTTTAGGTTGAAACTCCACATGGTGGAGTTGTTTTCATTTTAGTAGAGGTGGATGATCCATAAGTGAAATTAAATGTTCAATGGCTGAACCTGTCCCCGCCTCGGATTCTGGTGCTCGGCTTTGCTGGGATTATTCTGCTAGGAACATTATTGCTAATGCTTCCAGCATCGAGTCAGAGTGGGGAAAGCCTTTCTTTTATTGATGCACTATTCACGGCAACATCAGCCGTTTGTGTGACTGGATTGGTCGTTGTAGACACAGGTACTCATTTCTCGGTGCTTGGTCAAGTTATCATCGCTTTTTTAATCCAGATTGGTGGACTAGGCTTCATGACGATGGCTACACTCGTGGCAATTGCATTTAAACGTAGAATTTCTTTGCGAGAACGGCTCATTTTACAAGAAGCGATGAACCAGAGCACGATGGAAGGTATTGTACGGCTTATTCGCAAAGTCGTGGCGTATTCCCTCATTATTGAAGTGGTGTGTGGCACATTATTCGCGATTCGTTGGTCTTTTGATATGCCGCTGGGGCAAGCTATGTATTACGGATACTGGCATGCGATATCGATGTTTAATAACGCAGGCTTTGATATGTTTGGCGATTTTCGCAGTTTGACGAGTTATGTCTATGATCCATTGGTAAACTTCACGGCGATGTTCCTCATTATTTCCGGGGGAATTGGCTTCGTCGTATTGTCCGATCTCATTGATTATCATAAAACCCGTAAGATTTCGCTGCACTCCAAAGTTGTGCTGTTAACGACGGGTCTACTTATTGTATTGGGAGCTTTAGTGATCTTTGTCTTCGAGTTCAACAATCCGCGAACACTTGGTGGGCTGAATTGGGGTGGTAAAATTCTCGGTTCGTTCTTTCAATCGGTGACACCTCGAACAGCTGGTGCCAATACGGTGGATATAGCCGGCTTGAGGCAAGCTACGCAATTTTTTATGATTATACTGATGTTCATTGGGGCATCCCCTGGTTCGACAGGGGGTGGAATCAAAACGACTACGTTTATGATTATGATCGGTGCGGTTATTGCCATGATGCGTGGTCGGGAGGATATCGTTTTCTTTAGATACAGGCTAGTACAGGAGCGGATCTTCAAAGCACTTACGATCACATTGCTTGCACTGCTGCTCATTATAACGGTAACCATGATACTGAGTACAACAGAGGATAGCAGCTTTTTAATGATTTTATTTGAGACGACATCGGCCTTTGGCACCGTAGGTTTATCTATGGGACTTACACTGAAGCTGACCACATTTGGCAAGCTATTAATTTGTTTTACCATGTTTGCGGGTCGACTCGGGCCGATTACGCTAGCGTATGCACTTGGACAGAAAAAGGGTAAAGAGTTATACAGGTACCCGGAAGGCAAAATGATTATTGGATAAGGGGTTCGTGAAGAACGATGAAAAAACAGCAGTTTGCAGTGATTGGGCTTGGACGGTTTGGCTCCAGTTTGGCACAGGAATTAATGGAACTTGGCTATGAGGTGCTCGGTATTGACAAAAATGAAGAGGTTGTCGAAGATATCAGTGAATTGGTCACTCATGCCGTTGTAGCTGATGCAACAGATGAGGAAGTGCTGCGCTCCCTCGGCATCCGGAATTTCGACTGTGGCATCGTAGCGATTGGGGACGATATTCAGACAAGCATCCTGACTGCGATATTGTTAAAAGAGCTTGGTGTAAAAACGGTGGTAGCCAAAGCCATCTCTGTTCTTCACGGCCGTGCGCTGGATAAACTCGGCATTGACCGTGTCGTGTATCCTGAACGGGATATGGGAGTGCGGGTTGCCCATCAGCTGGTAACTCCGAATTTGCTGGATTATATCGAGCTATCCAATAACTACAGTATTGTCGAAATGAAAGTTCCTGAATGTCTGCATAACAAGACGCTGTCCTCACTGAATGCGCGTGTACGCTTTGGATGTAGCATCGTTGCGTTGCAGAAGGAGGCAGGCGTCATAATTGCTCCTACGGCGCTAGACTCCCTCCAGACCGGGGATATTATGGTCATTATCGGTACCAACGACAATATTGAGCGCTTTGAAGAAGAGGTAATCAGCCAAGAGGACTAAGATCGTCCTATGGCATTGATTAATTTAAGCAAAAAAGGATCATGAAAACTAGGGCGTCGTTGTTCTCTTAGAGGATAGCGGCGCCTTTGCTGTGAACAGCGCAGCGGTTTCTTTTATCCACTGTCTCGATGTCTTGCTCAGATCTTCCTTATGACCGTAGATCATGCTCGTAGTTCGCCTAGTCTGCTGCAATTCAGGGAGATAAACGGATACCAGGTCATTATCCGCAAGCAGTTGGGGACGAAGATACGATTTGGGTAGGAGAGCAGCAGCTTTGCATGTAGGTAATAGACGTATGATGGCTTCGAAGGAGTCGATCTCCATACGAATATCAGGCATAACCGCACAACGATGGAATAGATCGTCCGTTAGTTTGCGATACCATGTGCCTTTGGAAAAAGTGATCATCGGTAGCTCATGTAGATTCTCCATGTCTGCTTCACGCCCTGACAACGGGTGAGTTAGCGGTACAACAAGCTCCAGATGGTCATCAAAGAGCGGAATGCAGTTTAACCCCGCTTCATTAATGGAGGAGGCGACGATACCGACGTCTGCTTTTTTATCACGGACAAAAGAAACGATTTCATGGGTTTTACCTGTTAACAGCTTAAGCTCGGCGTTCGGATGTTTCTCCATAAATGCATTGACCAGAGGGGTAACGTCGTTTGAAGTGTGGTCAGGCTGGCTCCCAGGGTGATCGTGCTCTGTTCCTCGTCTTTATACTGGGCGAGCATGTTTAGAAACTTCTGTTGCTGCTGTTTCTGTTCAACGGCAAACGTATAGGCGAGCTGGCCCACGCTTGTTAATTCAAGCCGTTTACCCCGACGATGAAAGAGAGCTACCCCGAGCTCATCCTCCAATTTGGCAATTTTGCGAGATAGGGCGGGCTGTGACAGGTTCAGCAGCTTGGATGCCCGGTTTAGACTCGATTGCTCCACGACCGCCGCAAAGGCGTTTAAATCCTCAAACATAGACGCTAACCTCGCTTCCATTTCAGATGTCTTTAAATGCGATTATATGTGCATATTGAAGGTAAGATCTGTTTTTAGAGGTTGTTCAAAAAGTCCAATTTTGATTACGAAGGGTGCGCGAGCGGCATCTCAGCGTCGAAGATGGAATTCAGCCGAAATAAGCGGGATGCTTACGAAGCTTGTTTCCTTCGGAAACATGTAGTTGCTCACGTAGTTTTGCCTACGCTCCGCTACTCCATTTCTATCTTCATCATCTTCTCGGTACTGAAAACCGACCTTTTGAACACGCACTTTTGGTATCAAGCGTGATGCATATCCTTGAAAAATGATTTTGTATGATGTATGTGGTATTTGTCCAATGTTTCAATGCTTATACCTATAGGTTATAACATTTAATAATTATATTGCAATTCCCTTATAAGAAAAAAAAGAGTAACATGAATTGTGACACAAGTTGTTCACACCTGACGAAAACGGAACAATTTGTCGAACCTTTCCTTAGGAAAGGTTTGTGTGTGATAGTGAACTAATTTATGAAAACGTTGTATTTAGCGAAAGGGGATCGACATTTTATGAAAGGGTTTTATTCCAGAAAGCTGCACTCCTTGCTCGGCGTCATTCCGCTCAGTTTGTTCTTCATTGAGCATTTGGTGACGAACTTCACGGCAGTTGAAGGCGGCAAAGAAGCGTTTTACGATGCCGTTGCATTTCTGAATGGCTTACCTCTTGTTATTGTTATTGAGGCGACGCTCATTTGGTTACCGTTGTTCTTCCACGGTGTCTACGGTCTTTATATTGCCTATCAGGCTAAGCCTAATGTGGGTCGTTATGGCAATGAGCGTAACTGGCGCTACACATTACAGCGGGTCAGTGGTGTCATTACGTTTGTTTTCGTAATCTGGCACGTATGGGAGACGCGTGTGCAAATTGCGTTGGGTAACGTAACACATGAAGAGATAGGCGGCGTCATTCATGATGCTGTGACGAATCCGATAACCTTTGTTATATATATGATCAGTGTGGTTGCGGCTTCATATCACTTTGCGAATGGCCTGTGGTCGTTCCTCGTTAGCTGGGGGATTACAGTTGGTCCGCGCGCGCAGCGTGTATCCTCTTACGTATGCATGAGCTTATTCGGTATTGTTTCTATCATGTTTATTGCTTCATTATTTGCTTTCCGTAGCATCGATTTCCAAGTTGCAACTTCGATGATTGACGCAGTTAAATCAGTTCTGATCTAGGCAGTAGCTTTCAATTCATGTTCAAAAAGGGGACTTTTTGAACAACTTCTATAATTGCTGACTTATAAAGGAGTGAACAACAATGGCATCATCTAATGTAATTATTGTGGGCGGCGGTCTCGCAGGTTTGATGGCGGCGATCAAATCGGCTGAAGCCGGAGTCCATGTTCATTTATTTTCACTAGTACCCGTTAAAAGATCTCACTCCGTATGTGCCCAAGGCGGCATCAACGGTGCGGTAAATACCAAGGGTGAGGGAGATTCTCCTTGGGTACACTTTGACGATACGGTATATGGCGGCGACTTCCTCGCGAACCAGCCTCCAGTTAAGGCGATGTGTGAAGCAGCGCCAGGCATCATCCACTTGATGGACAGAATGGGCGTTATGTTTAACCGGACACCGGAAGGCTTGCTTGATTTCCGTCGTTTCGGAGGTACGAAACATCACCGTACGGCGTTTGCAGGAGCGACAACAGGACAACAATTGCTCTACGCACTAGACGAGCAGGTACGGCGTTGGGAAGCAGCAGGTCTGGTTACGAAGTATGAGAACTGGGAATTCCTACAGGCTGTTGTCGATGATGAAGGTGTATGCCGAGGCATTGTAGCTCAGGACCTGAAAACGATGAAGGTGCAGACCTTCCCGGCCGAAGCTGTCATTCTTGCGAGTGGTGGCCCTGGTATTATTTTCGGAAAAACAACCAACTCGGTCATTAACACAGGTACAGCGGCAAGTGCCGTGTATCAACAAGGTGTAAATTATGCGAATGGTGAGTTCATTCAGATTCACCCAACGGCTATTCCGGGCGATGATAAGCTCCGTCTTATGTCAGAATCTGCACGCGGTGAAGGTGGACGGATCTGGACATACAAAGACGGTAAGCCATGGTACTTCCTTGAAGAGAAGTATCCATCCTACGGTAACCTTGTACCACGTGACATCGCGACTCGTGAAATCTTCAGCGTCTGCGTAGATATGGGTCTTGGAGTCAACGGCGAGAACATGGTATACCTCGATCTGTCCCATAAAGATCCAAAAGAGCTGGATGTGAAGCTCGGCGGAATTATCGAGATCTATGAGAAGTTCATGGGTGATGATCCACGTAAAATCCCAATGAAAATCTTCCCGGCAGTCCATTATTCCATGGGCGGTATGTGGGTAGATTACAATCAAATGACTAACATTCCGGGGCTGTTTGCAGCAGGTGAGTGCGAGTATCAATACCACGGAGCGAACCGACTTGGTGCGAACTCTTTGGTGTCGGCCATCTACGGCGGTATGGTTGCTGGACCAAAAGCGGCTGAATATATCAAAGGACTCAAAAAGTCTTCTGCTGATATTTCTTCCTCTGTCTTTGATAACTATACGAAACAACAAACGGATAAATACGAAGGCATCATGAAGATGCAGGGTAACGAGAATGCCTATGTCATTCACAAAGAGCTTGGCGAGTGGATGACAGCCAACATGACGGTTGTACGCTACAATGACAAGCTCGAAGCAACCATTGGCAAGATCAAGGAACTGAAAGAACGTTATGGCAAAATCAATATGTACGACACTTCAGGCTGGAACAACCCGGGTGCTGCATTTACACGCCAATTGTGGAACATGCTTGAGTTGGCTGAAGCCATGACGCTGGGCGCACTGCTGCGTAACGAAAGCCGTGGCGCACATTACAAACCTGAGTTCACGGAACGTAACGATGAGGAATTCCTCAAAACGACCATTGCAAGCTGGTCGAAGGAAGGGCCACAAATCTCGTACGAGCCAGTAGACGTTTCCCTGATCCCACCACGGATCCGCGACTACTCCAAAGACTAATCGTGGTAGGTTCAGAAACTACCTTTTAATAACCGAAGAATGGCTGACACTCAGCATCTCCAGCATTAATCAAATTAATTACAATCCAGCATGATTGGATTATCGTTTTAGTAAAGTAACGCATGTGCACGACGTAGCGGAGGGAGCGGAAATGACCTAGAGAAGTGTCCGCTCTTAACTACGAATCAACAAGAAAATTTATTTTTATATTTATAAATTCCAAACAGTTACCACTTTAACGGAGAAGACAGAAGAATACTGAAGAAGCGAAGCGCTCGCCTTTATCCCCGGATTTAAACCCTGTTAGATGGGATCAAAGAAAGTCTGGGGATAACAGCGATCGGAAGTATCTTCTGTCAGCGGAGTGGCTACGTGTAACACGTTGGTCTTATAACGATAGCAATACAATCATCGTCACCAAGGAGGGGACTACGATATGGCGGAACCAGCAACAGCGAACAAAACCGTCAAGTTTATCATCACACGTCAGGATAGCCCAGAATCAGCTTCGTATAACGAAGAGTTCGAACTTCCGTACCGTCCCAACATGAACGTGATCAGTGCCCTGATGGAAATTCAGCGGAACCCGGTCAATACAGAGGGTAAGTCAATTGCTCCAGTATGTTGGGAATCGAACTGTCTGGAAGAGGTATGTGGAGCATGCTCTATGGTGATCAACGGCAAGCCGCGTCAAGCGTGTGCTGCATTGATCGATAAGCTGGAGCAACCGGTGCGTATTGAACCAATGAAAACATTCCCGGTGGTACGTGACCTTGTCATTGACCGTAACCGGATGTTTAACGCTCTGAAACGGGTAAAAGCGTGGATTCCAATTGACGGTACCTATGACCTTGGTCCAGGTCCGCGTATGCCAGAGAAGAAGCGTCAATGGGCATATGAGTTATCCAAATGTATGACATGTGGTGTTTGTTTGGAAGCTTGTCCTAACGTGAATGAAAAGACAGACTTTATTGGACCTGCAGCACTTTCGCAAGTACGTCTCTTCAACGCTCACCCAACAGGTGAGATGAACGCTGAGGATCGTCTGGAAGCATTGATGGAGGATGGAGGAATTGAAGGCTGTGGTAACTCGCAGAACTGTGTTCAATCCTGTCCTAAGGGCATTCCGCTGACTACTTCTATTGCTGAAATGAACAAACAAACAACGAAGCATATGTTCAAACGTTGGTTGGGCGTTTAAGCGTAGCTAGTTTAGCGCAAATGGTTTTGTAGTAGAATTTTATAAGTTTCAGTCAAATATGATATGTGATAAGAAGTCGTGTTCTCCGATCGTGGTTGTTTGGGGACATGACTTCTTTTTGTAATGGGGCGAAGGAACCGAGCTTATCATGCAGAATATGCTATAATGAGGGGATGTTTTTCGTGCGGAAGGAGGAGAGGGAACATGGCAAGGGTGCCGTATAAGAGTAGTAAGGAGACGCTAATCAGGCGCGGAGCCGATAAGAATGAGACAGAGCAGCCCATTTTTCCTGGTCAGGAAAAGGATCATGATCCCTCCCGGCGAAGTACAAAGTTAAAGACGGCTCTAATGACAGCGATCGCAACTGTGTTTACAGGTGGATATGCGCTATGGGAGCCGCGTCGTGTGGAAGTAACGCAGATACAATTGAATCTCCCTAAACTCCCCAGCGCCTTTGATGGCTTGCGACTAATTCAGTTCAGTGATGCCCATATCGGGTTCCATACTGGCGTGAAGCAGATCGAGAAGCTGGCGGATCTGATTCAAGAGCAGCAGCCGGATCTGATATGTTTTACAGGAGATATCGTGGAGCGAGATGCAGAACCTATGCGGGAGTGTATTCCGGCTCTGTCTTCCATGCAAGCTAAGTTTGGCAAATTTGCAGTTTTCGGTAATCATGATTACCGGGGGAAGCAGCAAGAAGAAGTAGAGAAAATGTTTGAGCAAGCTGGCTTTACCTTACTTCGGAACGCTCATGTAGTTATCCGGCATCATGAAGATCGAATAGCTATCGTTGGTTTAGATGATGCGTTAACGGGTAAGCCTAATCTGGCTACAGCTGTGGATGGTCTGGATGAGGACACTTGGAAGCTATTACTCATGCATGAGCCAGATTATGCGGATAGAGCTGCTGCAAATGGTTTTGGTTTGCAGTTGTCTGGGCATAGCCACGGCGGTCAGGTTCGTTTTCCCTGGATTGGGGCATTATCTGCTCCTCGTGGTGCACACAAATATGTGCAGGGATTGTATTATGCCGGTTGGACGAAAATGCCGGTGTATGTGAATCGGGGGTTCGGGATGACCCATTTGCCCATTCGTTTTTTGTGCAGACCAGAAGTCACCGTATTTCGTTTGCAGAGTCATCAAACATAATATACATCTAACATAATACAATACATGAATATGCAAGTTATGAATGGAGGTTAGCCAGGATGGAACGAATTGCGATTGTATCCGATATTCACGGCAATATGACGGCATGGAAAGCAGTGTTGAACGATATTCGGAGTCGCGGGCTGAAGCGAATCTTTTGTCTTGGCGACCTTGTAGGCAAAGGGCCTGATCCGGTTCAGGTGGTTGATCAGGTGAGAGAGACATGTGAACAAGTCGTTCGTGGCAATTGGGATGAGCTGGTCGCCGTGAATCGGGATAATGAGAACTTTACTTGGCAAGCAGACAAGCTTGGGCAGGAACGGCTGGACTATTTAGCGAATCTTCCATTTAGTCACCAATTCGAGTTAAGTGGTCGTACCGTTCGATTGTTACATGCTTCACCACAGAGCGTATATCATCGCGTACAACCATGGGACGAAATGGACAAACGTATTGCAATGTTTGATGCCCCAGCGAATGAGCCTGAACTCGGACAGGCAGATATAGTTGGTTATGGCGATGTACACAATGCTTATCTACAGCACCTAAATGGGAAAGTTTTGTTCAATGTGGGAAGTGTGGGCAATCCACTGGATATTCCTCAGGCTTCGTATTGTATTCTTGAGGGAGAGAGCAGCGGAGATATAAACCAGACCATCAATATTCAATTTGTCCGAGTCCCCTATGATATCGAGCAGGAGGTTCAGGTTGCACAACAAGCCGGGGTGCCAGCACTTGAGCTATACATTCGAGAGATTCGTACAGGTGTTTATCGTGGATTACAGGAGAAAAGTGTGACAGAGGAATAACAGCTCAGCGTGTGTTGGCATAATAACGTAAGCCGTGTTAGAACCATACGATATCTAGTCGTCCTTTTCGAATTGGATCATTGAAATATTATACTTCCGGATCATCTCCAGAGCATGCTTGTCTTACCGGACTCAAACCCGATAGGCAAAAGGAGCGATTGTCATGCTGACCCGAAAAATGCTAAGTCAGGGATTGCCTGTACTATGGACAGACCGCCTTGTGCTACGATCGTTACGTCAGAATGATTTTGGCACATTGTCGGAATTGTTTTCCGATCCACAGATCATCCGTTATGTGAACAGGGGGAACCAGCCAACACCGGTTCGTGCCCGGCGATTATTGAATCAGATTCGCAGTAGCAGTGCGAAGCTTGAATCGTTGCATTACGGGATATGTTGGAAAGGAAGAGAGCCACTCATTGGTATCATTTCGTTTCAACATTGGAATGAGCAGCAGGGTACAGCTCAGATTGGATACATCGTGAGCAGATCTTGTTGGGGCATAGGCATAGCTACGGAGGCGCTACGACGGATGATTGAATTCGGATTTACGGAGCTACACTTATCGAAAGTGGAAGCACGTTGTTACGAAGCTAACGTATCATCTGAGCGGGTGTTATACAAAAGCGGTATGTCTTACGAACGAACGCTGCCTTCTTTTGGTTCAGTGGAGCATGACGTCACCAGTGAAAGTGATACGTTGATGGACGTTAAAGTATACAGCATGTACCGGGATCAACAGGTTCAAGCCATCATGGAAAGTAACCTCCAGGCTATGGTCTTCGACAAGCCTCAGGTGACATAGAATAAGAGAGTTGAAACACGTATTTGAACTTCAATTTATTTGTTACACAAATGAAATATAGCTGCAATTGAACTCTAACAGACAGCGGGTAAACTTATCTCATGACCCCCTTTTTGATAAATATATTATGCTGTTGGAACCCGTGCGAACGGGTTCATTTTTTTTGTCCTCATATAAGCAGATCGCAACGAAAACACAGAACCCCACTACGGAATGAGCTTCCAAGTGGGATTCTTGACTTAATATAAGCGGACTGAGCCATTACAAAGGAACAATCTGCATCTGCTTTTGTTTGAAATATACCCATTCCGTAAACCCAATCTCCAGCAGTCGAGTACGCACTTCTTCCAGCTCGTCCCCTACACGCTGAGGTTTGTGAGCATCCGATCCAAACGTTACTTTCACACCGTAGTGCTGGGCACGTTCGAGAATGGCATCCGAAGGGTACCAGCCTCCGCTGAGCTTTGTTTTGCCTGAGGTATTAATTTCAATCGCTACGTTCGCATCGGCAATAACCTGTAACGTCTTATCAATCGCATCATCCGCGATAATTTCCGAGAAGGGCGGGTAGTTGCCTTTCATCGCATCGATGTGACCGAGAATCTGAAACATACCACTTCGAGCAGACTGAGCAATCAAAGAATAATAACTCTCTTTCACTTCAACTTTGCGTGCGTTGCTAAGTCCCTTCCATCGTGTCTTATTGAAAATGCTAACATCCTCGGTATGGTGGACAGATCCAATAATATAGTCAAAAGGGTACTGCCCAAGCGTGTCACGATACAGCTCCGCATGGATGGGGAAATAATCGGATTCAATGCCGAGTAATACGTCAATTTTGCCCGCATATTCTTGTTTCAATGACAAGACTTCTTCAACATAGTTACGTAATTCCGACTTGCCCATCGCAATTCGCGGAAACGCCTGCTCCTCTTCACTGCCAAAATAAGGCGTATGGTCGGAGATACCGATGGCTTGAAGTCCTGCCTCAATACCCGCATCAATATAATCACGAATATTACCGTCTGCATGACCGCAACGAAAATGATGTGTATGAAGATCAAATTTCATTAGAAATCCTTCCTTTCTCATAGCTCATTTGTCATTCAGAACTGATGAACTGTGTCTCAGGCATACCTTTGAGATCACTTAGAAATTGCTGCATGGCTGAGTTGAGATACCGGCTGGATTTGTAAATGACGCCGACGGGATGACTGACCTCAAGTTCACTTAGTGGGATCATCCGCAGCGTACCTTGCCGCAGCTCATGTGCGACGGATTGCTTGGATATGACAGCAGCTCCTAAGTTGATCTCAACCATACGTTTGACTTCTTCGCTACTCGACAACTCCATGACGATGTTGGGCTGAATATCATACTTTTTGAACACAGCTTCTGTAAAACGACGCCCCACAGTATCTGGGGACAATAGAATCAGGGGGGTGTTTCGCAATACGTCCACGGCAGCGTGCTTTTGCTTCGCCAGGGGATGGGCAGGAGAAACGACGAGTTCAAACGTATCGTAATACAACACGGCGGTATTCAGATTCGGATTACGTTCCGTAAGATAACCGATACCGATGTCGACCAAACCATTTTCGACCTGAGTATAAATCTGTGAGGATGGTAGGGACTGAATGCTTGTTTTAATTAGAGGGAACTGATCCTGAAAGTAAGACAATACCCTTGGTAAAATTTGAATGGCGATGGATGTTGTTGTAGCGAGTACAATCCTTCCCTGTGGTGTTTCATCCAGATCGGATAGCTTTTGTTTCAATTCATCCACAATATCCAGCATGCGCTCGGCATGTTCCAGAAATACTTGGCCACGGTCAGTGAGTGTGACGGGTTGATTACGATCTACAAGAACGGTGTTGAATTCATCCTCCAGACTTTTGATCTGGGCAGAGACGGCAGGCTGAGTGAGATTCAGTAATTCTCCAGCTTTGCGGAAACTCATCGTTTTGGATATCGTGATCAGCGTCTCCAGTTGGCTGATATTCATGTATTTCCTCCTAGCGGGCAAAGTATCGACTACATATCAAGCATGTGAGTGGAATCCGTAACGTTTCATTGTTCCGTTATCTTAAATTATAGGTGATTCAACGGGACAGGGCAATAAATCTAACATCACGAAGTTTGTAGAACATAGGAATACATAGGATGAGGCAGCTTTAATAAGAAAAAGCGACTGACTATGCGTCAGCCGCCCGAAGATTATAACGATATCTCGCTCATGATCTGTTGAGTGTAAACCTATTTTATTTGCGCTCCATAACGGCAAAGTAGTTGTCTTCATCATCGGAAAAGTTAAATATTCTGCCAAAAGGCAAATCTACCAGTTCGCCAACTGTAATCTCTTTATCCTTGAAATCCTGATAGAGCTTATCAATGTTCGGAGTGAAAAACATCAGGGAAGGTGTGCCTAGATTGACACCTGGCGACATTTTGGCAACGACCTGTTTGTCTTGAAGAACAAGGCTCGTTTCGGCATCCGGGTTTGCAGCAATCTCGTACCATTTCATTTCTGGGCTGATGTTTTCTTCTGCGATGAGATGGAAACCCGCTTTTTCTGTCCAAAATTGTAGAGCCTGTTCCTGGTTGTTGACGTACAGCATGATTTGACCGACTTGGTTAATCATTCAATGGTTCACTCCCTAGTTAGATGATGATATGTCTCCTATTCTTCTATACCATAGCGGGGGACAGAAGTCATGCTTTTTCATGATGAAAGGCAGCTTATCTGATTTTCACGAAAATAATGCTTAAGAACTTATTTTTAATTTTGCACATCTTATTTTCTAGTCTTTTCAATAAAACAGTAAAATAGTCCTAAACTCCTTTGCACAGGCTTATGGAGGAAAAAGTTACCTGAAAAATATCTGAAAAACCCTGTTATTTCGCCAAAATTAGCTATAAACATTTGCCGCACAGATGACGATAAATTATAGTACACATTCATTGATGAATTCATGATGTATTCTTGTACGTGATAAAGTATAATAAATTTATAGAATATGGGACTTTTGGTGTGTGACCAATAACCCAGTGCGAGGGGACATAAACAGTGAAAGCGGAAGTGATTAATCCTTTCCTGGAATCAGCACGTAACGTATTTGAACAGCTCATCCAGGTTTCGCCTTCCACCGGAAGTCTTGGCGTGAAAAATGTAGAGTACATTGCTGATCATGTCTGGATCGTGATTGGAATGACCGGACAAATGAGCGGAAATATTGTATTTGGCATTCAAGAGTCGGTTGCTTTGAAAATTGTTTCAGCCATGATGGGCGGTTTTGTGATCACCGAAATGGACGATATGAGTAAAAGTGCAATCTCCGAGCTTGGCAATATGATCAGCGGTAATGCAAGTACCATTCTTTCCAATCAAGGCGTTGTTGTGGATATTACACCTCCACAAGTCATGAAATCGGAGCATTTGACTGCATTTAGTGCAACGAAAGCATTGAGCATTCCATTATTGATGGATGGCATTGGTGAGATGGATATTCAGGTGATGATCTCGTAGAATAGTACCATAGGCCTCAAGAGGCAATATGTGTTCACTACGGGAGGACATCAGATATGCTGAAAGATCAGGTTGTTTTCATTACTGGCGCGTCGAGTGGGATTGGCGCACTCTGTGCTCAGATGCTGATAGAAGAAGGAGCCATTCCTATCTTGGCTGCTCGTTCGCGGGACAAGCTTGAAGAGATCGGTGCTTCGTTGAATGGGCAACATGAACTCCTTACGCTCGATGTCACCAATGATGAGCAGGTGCAGGCGGCAATAAGTAATATGTTAGAGAAGTACGGACGAATCGATATATTGCTGAATAATGCGGGATACGGAACGTTTGCTGCGATGACGGATATGACTGTGCAGGAATTCGATGAGATGATGGACGTGAATTACATGGGCATTGTTCGTTGCACGAAGGCTGTGTTGCCGCACATGCTGAAGCGTGGCACAGGACAGATTGTGAATGTAGCCTCCATGGCTGGCAAAATCGGAACGGCAAAGTCAGCTTCCTATACAGCAACCAAACACGCGGTACTCGGCTTCAGTAATGCGCTACGTCAGGAGTTACGCAAAACGGGAATAACGGTAACCACTATTAATCCTGGGCCGATCGATACACCGTTCTTCCATCGTGCAGATCCATCTGGCAATTATGTTAACAATGTACGCTGGATGATGTTGAAGCCAGAGGATGTTGCAGGACATATGGTTCAGGCGATGAAAAAGCGTAAAGAAGAAGTGAACCTACCTCGAATGGCATCTGTAGGGATATGGCTGTATCAGTTGTTCCCACGTCTTGCGGATCGCCTGTCTCATGGCTTCATGAATCAGAAATGAGCGACGGATATGAATCATCGTGTGACAGCGTGTTCAAGTTTCATATTGCAATGGACATCACGGTTGAATTACGGGAAGCTCCGCCGAGGAGCTTTTCTTTTTTTTGTCCAAGCATAACGTACAAGTGAGCCACCTCGTTAACAATAAGATTTGGTTCATGGCTGCTTTTCGCATATAATGAAAGTTAATGTGATGAGAGGCTTATCCCACGGAATAATAAAAGAATAAACTTAAAGGATGGACATACATGACGAATACATTTGCTTCAATTGGCGTAGCAGAGGATCTTGAGAAAGTACTTGCCGGACATGGCATTAATGAACCTTCTCCTGTGCAGGCGCAGACAATACCGGTGATTTTGGAAGGGCGAGATGTCGTAGCCAAATCCCAGACGGGAACAGGCAAAACGCTTGCTTATTTGTTGCCTCTTCTGCAAACGATCAAAAGTGATGTAAAAGGCACACAAAAGCTTATTATCGCCCCTACACAAGAACTGGCTATGCAGATTGTGCGTGAAGCACAGCGTTATGGAGAAGAGCGTAAAATTGGTGTTCTAGGCTTAATTGGAGGCGCAGCGGTGAAACGCCAGATTGAGAAATTACGCGAGCATCCAGCGCTTGTTGTGGGAACACCAGGACGGTTGAAGGAATTAATTACGCTCAAAAAATTGAAAATGCATAACGTCTCCACGATTGTCATCGATGAGGCAGACCAAGTATTCCAGCTTGGCGGTGTAAGTGACGTTGATTTCGTACTGCGCAGTGCACTCCGCGACCGTCAGCTGATTTTCTTATCGGCAACAATTGATGAACATACGGCTGGTCTTGCCAAACGGGAGATGAAGGAGCCTGTTCATATCGGAATTGAACCAGAGCGCGCAACGGCAGCAGGGCTTGAGCATTTTTATTTTGTCGAGGAAACACGTAACAAAATTGATATGCTGCGTCGTCTCGTAAGACAGTACAATCCGGATCGTGCCATTGTCTTCGTGAATGCTACGGAAGATATCGGTGAAGTTGAAGCCAAAATGAATCATTTGGGTCTATCCGCAGCCGCGTTATACGGTGATGCAGATAAGGTTACACGCAGCAATGTCCTGTCCGCTTTCCGTAACGGTAAAATCCAATTGTTGATTGCGAGTGAGGTTGCCGCGAGAGGATTGGATATCGAAGGATTGCCGATGGTTATCAACTATGATCCTGCGTTCGATTCAGAGCACTATGTCCACCGTGCAGGTCGTACTGGGCGTATGGGAAGAAGTGGCATTGTACTGTCTATTGTAGATGAAACACAGATTTTTATTATGCGTAAGTTTGCACGTGAGCTCGGAATTGAGCTGGCAGAACGTGTGTTGTTCGGTGGTAAAGTATTGGAAGCAGATCCCCGTCCTGACACAAGACCTGAAGGGCATTCTTTCAGTCGGAAGCCGGGCTCTTCGAAAGGGCGCAAACCCGGACAGGCAACACGTAATGGTGGTGCAAGAGCAGTGGTATCGAATCAACGTGATGCAAGTAGCAAACCAGCTGGTAATACAGGAAGAACGGATCGTAACCAGGATCGCAAGAACAAGGGAGCGCCAAAATGGAGCAAGGGGAACACACCGCGTTCCGAAGAATAAAACCTGACGAAAGAGGTGCAGGGATTCATGAGTAATGTTCAATCCCCCGTATTGGAAATCAGCGGGTTAAGCGGAGGATATAGTGCCAAGCGGCCTGTCCTCCACGGCATTGATCTGAAAGTTGGACGCGGAGAAATGGTCGGACTGATCGGATTAAATGGCGCTGGTAAAAGTACAACGATGAAACATATCTTAGGTTTGATGACGCCGCAACAGGGTGAAGTCCGCGTAATGGGCAAGACACGAGAAGAGGATGCTCAGATCTACCAATCCGCGATGGCTTTTGTTCCTGAGTCACCTGAATTGTATGACGAGATGACGGTTATGGAGCACTTGGAATTCACAGCGAGGGCATATGGCGTATCGGAGGCAGATTTCAAGCAGCGTACGGAGAAATTACTGGATTTATTCCGTATGCGGGAGAAAAGTACCAGCCTTTCCACCCACTTGTCCAAAGGAATGCGGCAGAAAGTTATGATTATGTGTGCATTTGTAGCAGGGCCACCACTCTATATCATTGATGAACCTTTCTTGGGTCTCGACCCACTTGGCATTCGTTCATTGCTTGATTTCATGCTGGAGATGAAAGCATCCGGGTCATCCATTCTGCTTAGCTCACACATTCTCTCTACTATTGAGAATTATTGTGATCGGTTCATTGTTCTGCACCGTGGACAGGTCATTGCACATGGCACGCTGGAGGAGCTGCGTTCTCAGTACGGAGAGTCGAATACTACGCTTGAGCATATGTTCTATTCCCTCGTACAAGGCAGGGATTGAGTATGGATCTGAAGCTGTTATGGAAGCAAAGACGCACGGGCTTTTGGAACACAATTCTGCCTTATCTGGGATATGTCATTCAAAGTGGGGTAGCGATGGTATTTCTATTTCTCATCATTGCTTTTTCCGCTTGGTACACCTCATTTGTACAGAACATACCTGCAGGCTTTCCGATTCGCTGGATCACATTGCTTCTGCTTACCCCTTTGGTGTTGTTCAGCGGATACCGTACATATCTTCATCCAGCGGATATCGTTTTTTTACGTCCACAGGAACATCGGATGCATGAATATTTGAAGAACAGCTTTGCCCGCGGGGTAATCTACAAAACATTAGGCATGCTGCTCATATTCTTTACGCTGTGGCCGCTCTATGTGAGGGCAGATCAGGATGCCAAACCGTTCACCTGGTTTCTCCTGCTCTTACTTGTGTGGAAGGGACTATCAAGCTACGGTGCATGGCAAGAGCTGCGTATGGTTCAGGTTGGTGCATCCAGGGCATTTCGTTTGCTACGCTGGGCAATCGCCATTCTTGCTGTGGCCGCTTGGGTATGGCAGCCACCAGCGCGTAGTATTTGGTTTTTGCTATTGCTGGCCGCGGTCTATTTAGTAGCACTACGTTTACCTGTGAAACACCGGGTGGCATGGGAACGTCTAATTCAGGTTGAGCAAAGCCAAGCAGGTCGTGTAATGCGGACGTTGGGGTGGTTCGTAGACGTACCTTCCTCAGGTCAAAAGGTTAGCTCACGGCGCTGGCTCAGCAAATGGGGAAGTGGGCTTGCATGGAATGCAGGCAAAGCTTACCGCTACCTTATTACGAAGACATTCATTCGGACAGAAGTATTCTCCATTGTTCTACGTTTAGTGGTGCTCGGTATGCTGTTGTCTTGGTGGACGGCAGGTACTTATTTTGGTATCGGCGCATACCTGTTGTTCCTGTTGCTGGTTGGCGTGCAGATCGGTGCACTTCGCCGCAGTCACGCGGAATCATTCTGGATTATGATCTACCCGATCTCCGGGGAGAGCCGCCGTTCACAGGTGCTGGGCTTCATTTCGAATCTGCATGCTGTGTCTGCTCTGCTGATGTGGTTGCCGATGCTGTCGAGTGGAATCGGTGGAATCACGATAGCGGGAGTAGGGTTGATTTTGGGCGTGCTGGTTATTATGTTGATGCGACGTTCTCAAAGTAAGAAGTGGCTGAAGGAAGAAGAAGAGGAGTAGATTTCTCTTATGTAATCCCGATATGCTCACAAGCAACAGTAATGGTGTTCAAGGCTCGATGTCCAGTAGAATGCCGTTGTGGTAATGCCAACGATATTCACTATGTGATTCACTGAATCTTTTCGTCTGTATGAAAGTAAACCTCTTACGGTGATTGCCGTAAGAGGTTTTTTTAAATGTTACGATGCCTATTATGGATAGATACCTACGAACAAGTGCACCGGATCAGGACTAGTAGAGGAACGACTTTGTGATGATTACAAGCAGGATGAACAATACAAGAATGGCACCTGTGTTTGTAAATCCTCCGAATCCGTATCCATAACCGCCTCTTGTTTCTTCAACTCCAGACATGGTCATTCCCCTTTCAACTTGTTGTTGTTACGCCCTTGCGTACACCGTATCTTATGTGCCATGGGTGTTGGCTGATTGGGTCTTTGCCCCGTATTCATGGAGAAATAACCATTTTGGGCGGTGTACGCTAAGACGACCATGAGGATATCGAGCAAAAGCAGATAGGGAAGATGGTCGATCTAATGGTTCGACCTGCTATCAACCTTGTTATATGGATAACATGACAAACGCCCCTCTAAACGATGAGTAACTCACCGAGAGGGGCGTCTTGTATGGAAGGATAGGTTCGTAATGAACCTATCCTATTTATGTTAATCCAATGACAATGATATACTAAGTGGTCTGTAATTCCTGAACTCCACGGTAGATGGTATCGAAGAGATCTTCCAAGTTGGATTCTTCAATGCAGGAGAACGCAATTCGCAGATCAGTCTCACCCAGCGCAATTGTTCCGACGCCGTATTGTTGTAACAAATGGGTACGGAGTGCCTCAGCGCTGACTTCTTTCAGCTTCAGACACATGAAGTAACCGGAGTTGAACGGATAATACTCCCATACATCTCCATACTTGCCGCTATCGAGAAGAGCCTTCACCTTGTTGGCACGGCCTTTCATAATTTCAAACTTCTCCTGCTTCTGAGCTTCAAACTCTGGCGCTTTCAGTGCATCCAGTACAAATGTCTGAGAAGGGTGTGGCCCGCTGGAAATGGTCGCCCGGATAATACCAAGGGTCTTCTGTTCCAGTGCATGCAGCACAGCAGCATCTTCATGGGCATACGTGATGAAACCTACACGGAAGCCCCATACGAATTCCTCTTTCGTTGCACCATCAATTTTGACGGTCAGCACACGTGGGTGGATGCTTGCCAGTTTGCCAAACAAGGACTCGTGAATCGAATTTTCAAAGAAAAGTCCGAAATAAGCGTCGTCCGTTACAACAACTACATTTACGCCCGCTTCAGCTGCTTGATGAATTGTATTCACAATAGCGTCTGCTTCCTCAGGGCCTGGTGTATAGCCTGTTGGATTGTTCGGGAAGTTAAGTAACACAATCGCTTTGCCCTTGTCTTTCTGAGCAAGCAGCGCATCAAGCAATCCCTCACTGTTGAAGTTTAATTGATCATCAAACAGAGGATAATGAACCAACTGAGCATGACGGCGAATTCCGAAAGTCAGCTCATAATTTTCCCAGTTTTTATCTGGATATATAACAGCGTCGCCTTCATCTGCGAACAAATCGGCTACAATACTGAGTCCATGAGTTAATGCATTCGTTACAATTGGGTTGCCAAAAGACTTACCTGCCAATGAAGGGGTCTCTTTCAACATCTTATCTTTCCAAACACTCCGCAATTCAGGCTTGCCTGCAGGAGGAGCATATGGGTATAGATCCTTGGGTTGGAATGCGGACAGCTTCTCCTGAATAACAGGTAGATGCATAGGCACTCCGCCTTCTAGGGCGATACCAATCGTGGCATTATAGGTCTTGGCCAGACTTGCTGCTTCTGCAGACTGACTCAAGATACCTTCTTTCGGGAAGTAAATTTCTTTGCCGAGCTGCGACAGCATCGAGTAGACGTGATTGCTGCCTGCCTGAATGCTTTCGTTCAACTGTTCAGCCAGTGGATTCATTCTTTTCATCCTTCCAAGTCTTTGAGATTCAACTGCCTAACATTATAACACCTTGACATCCCCCCGTCACGGAAATTACGCATAATGACAGTTATATCACTTCACCGCGTTGTTGTGGATTGAAAATGCAGGTTTATTGCTGGTGAAAAGGGCAGTATTTTCGCATCATTTCAGCGGTCTCTGTATCCCTTCCTTCATTTCGGGCTTCCAGCTTATTGCTGAGATTCTCGAACTCTTCAGACGAGAGATTTTGCCCAAATTTAAACTTGGCGGTTAGTCGCTCAGGCGTAATTTGCACAACGGCTACAGCTTTAAGTTGTCCAGTGTAACGTGGGTCGGTTGCATCGATAGGGACATAGCCACCTTGTGGCTGAAGTTTCTCCATAAATCGTTGTAGAACCCACCCTTTTACCTCTAGGTCTTTTACCGGCTCTGCATGACCAAATGCCATGACACTTTTGAAAAAGGAGGTTGCCGGACAAGCTAGCTCTGGGTCAGTAAAATAGGATGGAATCAGCGAAAACTCTTCGGCAACTGTGAAACTAACCGAAGTATTCTGCTTGATCTGTTTCATTTTCTCTCCAGCGATACTGCCGTGAAAATAAAAACAGCCATCCATATATACAAAATTCAGTGGCGTGACCCGAGGCTGTCCATCCGGGCTAATCGTTCCTAGAAAACCAAAGGAGCATTGGTCTAGAAAGGTAATGATCTCTTGTTCTTCTTCTACTGTAAATTCTTTTCGTCTCATCGTTGTTCCCCCTGAATTGGTTTTTAATCGAAAATGTTGCTTTATCCTAACAATAGAGCGTACATTGACATATAAATAGATCCAATTTACATTCAATTTTATAGTCCAATTTAGAAAAGCTGATAGAAACAAAGGAGACGTATGATGGAACTATGGCTACCGATGGATACATATGAGCAGCAGCACCGATACAAATATGTTGCACTATACCATGCGTTGCGTGATGCGATACATGTAGGCACGTTGACCGGAGGAACAAGACTTCCCTCCACACGTGAACTCGCGGTTCAGTACAGTATGTCACGCGGCTCTGTAGCACAGGTGTATGATATGTTGCTTGCAGATGGTTACGTTGAGGCTTATCGGGGGAAAGGTACATTTGTAACAGAGACGTTAACAACATCGACTCAGAAGAACACAGAAGCCCAAATTGTCTTGTCTGCATGGGGAAAGCGAGTAGCAGCGTTGGATACGCAAAAGGGAGATACGCCTGCGCTGGCGCAAGGAAAATCCACCATTAACTTTCAGGTGCAGCGCATGCTGGCAGAGCATTTCCCAGAGGCAGAGTGGAAGAGTGCACTGGCCGCTGTTCACCGCAGCGATTGGCGTGAACATAGCAGTGCCGCAGGAGATCTAGAGCTACGAGAAGCGATTGCCTCGCATCTTAGATGGACACGGGGAATTGATGCGGATGCCTCACAGATTGTACTATTCAGTGGTTCCATGCAGGGGATTGTGCTGTTAGCGCAGTTGCTGATCTCGGAAGGAGACGCAGCCGTATTAGAAAACCCAGGATATCAAGGCATAGCTCACGCTGTGAAATCATGCGGTGGCGTGATTATTCCAGCGGACATTGATGCTCAAGGTATTATTCCTCAGGACTGGCGAGCACAGGTGTTATTCGTGACACCTACAAGACAATTTCCAACAGGCGCTGTTCTTGGTCTGGAACGGCGAAAGGCATTACTGAATTGGGCAAGTGAACGAAATGCCGTCATTATTGAGGATGATTATGACAGTGAGTTTCGATGGGGTGGAAGGCCGATCGAACCACTCAAAGTGCTTGATCGGGAACAACGTGTGATCTACGTAGGCTCCTTCTCACAAACGATGGTGGCTTCGTTCCGGCTTGGTTATGCAGTGCTGCCTCCGGCGCTCGTAGATACCCTTCTTGCGGCTAAAGCGTTGTATGAGCCTGTGTCACCTGCACTGCTCGAACAGCGTGCACTCGCGAAGTTGATGATGCGAGGAGGATATCTGCGCCATTTACGACGCTTAACCCGGTTGTATGGGGAGCGACATGCCTTTTTTGTTCGTGAGATGCAGCGGCAATTGCCTCAAGCATTTACCATGCAGCCAGGGGATGCAGGGCTGCATATCTATGCGTCGTGGAATGATGATCGAGAGCGTTATATTCGATTCAAAACGTTAGCTCAGGAAGATGGTGTAATATTCCGTGATGCGGCCCGCTATCAGCTTACGCCAGGTCATCCTGCAGTC
>NZ_CP029639.1:680000-812500 GCF_003268635.1 Paenibacillus sp. DCT19 | reverse complement strand
CCATCGTTTCATAATGCACCTTTCCCAGCCACTACACTACAACGATCTATTAGATGTATACTTCACATCATTAGTCACCACCATTGAAGTGAAAGTATAAACATAAATCATAGCATTACAGTTCAATTGCTTCTTAATTTATATAGAAGGAAACAAAAAAAAGAAGCCAACGCTCTGGCAAGATGCCATTGCGTTAGCTTCTTCTTCAATTTTGATACAAGTTTAATTTCAATCGCTTGATTATTCGCCGCCCATAAATACGTACCGGCATATTACGATAATCGCCAAGATCCACATCAACCAGTGAATCTTCACTTTGCGTTCTGTTACCAAGTTACTGAATACCGCCAAAATTACATAAGATACGATACCCGCAGAGATTCCGTTCGCGATTCCACCTGTGAAAGGCATTAACACAATGGTAAGGAACGCAGGGAAAGCTTGCAGGAAGTCATCCCATTCAATGCTACGAACCTGACTCATCATCAGTACACCTACAATGATCAGCGCTGGAGCAGTCGCAGCAGAAGGAACAACCAGTGCCAACGGAGCGATGAACAGTGCAAGAATAAACAACAGACCCGTAGTCACAGAAGTCAGTCCTGTACGTCCACCCGCTTCAACACCAGAAGCACTCTCAACATATGCAGTAATTGTACTTGTACCCAATGCCGCACCTGCGCTGACACCAACTGCATCGACGAGCATCGCTTTACCGATCGTTTTCTCGCCTTTTTTCTTATCTTTCATAATGCCCATACGTGTTGCTGTCCCTACCATTGTGCCGAACGTGTCGAACAATTCAACAAAGGTAAAGATAAAGATGATTTCAAACAAACCTAGGCTAATTGCACCCTTAAGATCCAATTGTCCTACAGCCAGGTCACTAAAGTTAGGCAACCAGCTTGCACCAGTCAATCCACTCAGATTAGTAACTCCCATCGGAATCCCGATCAACGTTGTTGCCACGATCCCAATCAAGAGAGCTCCTTTGATTCGCATAACCATCAGAATAGCAATAAGCAGCAAACCAATAAGAGCAAGTAGTGCATCGTGATGTGTTACGAAGTTACCCAGTGAAAGGTTGAAGCTACTACCTGGAATCGGTTGGCTCAGATCTGCATCTGGCGCTACGTTCACGGTTACTGCTACTAAGTTAGCCAATTTGAAACCAATAATCGTAATAAACAAACCAATACCGACTGTGATAGCCATTTTAATCGATTGCGGTACGGCAACGAGCAGCATTTGCCGTACTCTAGTCACGGTCAAAATAATGAACACGATACCTGAAAGGAACACAGCTCCAAGAGCTGCCTGCCAAGTAATTGCACCATTCGAGCTAAGAACCACTGTCATGAAGTACGCATTCAATCCCATGCCCGGTGCGAGCGCAATCGGAATATTTACGAACAATCCCATAATAATTGTCATTAATCCAGCGCCGACGGCCGTTGCAAAAAATACGGCATTATCGGACATTCCCGCCCCATTAGAACCTAGAAACAACGTGTTTACAAAAAGAATGTAAGCCATTGTCATAAAGGTGGTCAGACCCGCAACAATCTCCGTTCTAACATTTGTTCCGTTTTCTTTGAGTTTAAAGAAACGATCCATAATTCACTTACTCCCCTTAGAGATGTTGAAGCCATATTGAAAAACGACAAATGACCCTGAAGATGTTATATCCCCAGAGCTCAGCTTGACTAGGAGCGGCACTAAAGCCTTTTGACCAAGAACAAAAAAATTCTAATGTGCGTGTGTGATGTAAGACGCAATCATGTAGAATTTATGTGCTTAGCCTGCTCCTCTTCGTAGCCAGATCATTAGGGTGATCTCGTAGAGACTCCCGGGCCAATCCCCAGGATTATACGAATTAGTATGCGCTATTTGTTTGTTTCCCATCACTATTTTAGGAGGGCGGGTTCTATTTTGTCAATGATAAAAACGAATGTTACTTCCATGCACCCTACATATCGTTCGTATTATTTAACAGAAAGAACCAGGTTAGCGGTTTACAAACCAATTACCTTTGAGTTTCTCAGCTATTTTTCTAGTAGAATATGTCCATTTTGTCAGACTCCATTTCACTACGATATATAGTTAACAGCATATTAAAAAGCTACCTTTTTCAAAGCAAAACCAATGCTTCAATAAAGGTAGCTTGTGTTCATATAAGCATGTCGAGAAGATGAACAATACAGTTATTCCTTATAAACGATAGCCCTGTCTTTTATTAGAGCAAAAATTTAATATTAAGCCTGTAAAGTAACTTGTGACACAGTCAGATACTTCTCTTACATCAGTCCTACGTCGATTATATTTCCGTCTGTTGAACATCGTATAGCTTGTTTTGGCTCTGATCTGTGTTTGTTGTTACGTCAGAGGATACTTCCTGGTTTCTGGTCTGATCGGAAGATGTATCCGCCGCCTCTAAGTTCACAAATGAAAAATCACCAGAACCGGAAGCCAGATCCTGCACCCCAGAACCGCATCCTGCCAGCATCACCATCAGAAATGCACTTCCAATGCCCATCTTCCATTTGCTCATATTGTCGGTTTTACGCATACACTCAATCTCCTTTCAGTTGCAGCACTCCTACAAGCGTAATTCATCCTTATCACTATTTATCATCACTTTCGTCATCCTATCAACTGAATATGAAAAATAGCTGAAACGGAGCTAAATAAGCAATTAAAATATAGTATATGATGAATAGTCTTAATCGCTTTGTTGTGAAAAATAAAATAATTAAACCAAGAACCCCCTTTCATTCACGGGTTAACGCGGCTGAAAGGGAGTTTGGGTCTTACATAACGGTGTAACCAATAATATAAGTTGAATTCAATTATATATGACTATTTTTAAAGAGTGTCCTTTACCCAAACTAAAGTAAATTCAAATATTCTTGGATCTTGTTTTGAATTCACCTTAATGGATGTCAGTCCCTTCTTCAAACCTGTAACGGTTCCGTTTGAATCAATACTAAGAATATCTGGATTTAGAATTGTCCATTCTAATTCTACATTTGTAGCTCCTTCGGGAAGAACTGCATAGGGAATAGAAAATGACTCGCCTACGTTTATTTCATAATTCTGAACTGGTATTGAGATACTCTTTAAAGGCACATCTGTTGTAAGATTCGTATTATCGTAAAAACCAAACCAATGAAAATCACTTGTTTTCGTTTCGTGATAATAATAAGCATTATCTGGTGTATAATTCGTCCAAGTTAAGAACTGATTTTTATAAGAACCGAACACTTCACTAGCCAAGCTTCTTAATTCTCTTGGAATTCCGTCTGGAACGAATGATGTAGAAGTGTAAAACCCACCTGTGATTTTTTTACCTGGCATTAGAGAAATCAATTCTTTGGCATTTTTTTCTGTAAAGTCCCTCAATTTTCTTACAAACGACTCTTTTTGTGCTGCTGTGAATCTTACATCCTGGAGTAAATCCTCAATGCTCATTGGATTAGTTTTAATTCCAAAACTTTCATCAATGAATACATTGCCCCTGAAAGTTATTTTATAATCATACGTATACATATCTCTTGTATTTTCTTCAACGGAGTAATTCAATACAACAATCCCTAGATCTGTGTTCAATTTGCCATAATACTGCCTAACGTGATCTCTTAAATCATTAATATTATTAATACTCAATCCACTTGGAGGCGTCTGAGATGAACGCGCACTATTCATGAGTGAGTTATAAATATTGGTATAACCCAACTTATAAGCTAAATTTATTGCTGTAGAATAGTCATAAGACGGCGATGAGTGCTCCTTGAGTGGATCAGCGCCTTTCTTCAGTAAAAATTCTACTAATTCAAGATCATTATTCTTGACCGCATATACAAGTGCCGTAGGCTGGAACAGGTTATTAAAGCTTATATCCGGGGTAATCCCACCATCTATTAGAAGTTCCATAATATTATATGAATTATTCTCCACGGCTATCGTAAACCACTTTGACTGTGTACTGGATGCCAAAGCCCTTAAATCATATCCTTGCTCCAAAAACAGACGAATTGCCTTTTCATTTTTAGAAATCAACGCTTGCTCAAAATCCGCCATCGTTATCGTTGTATTACCAGTTGTTAGAATTTGCTCTAACTCATTATCCTGCCCCGATTCAATGCATTCCATTAAATTTTTACAACCCTTTTTAACTTGTTCCTCTTTGGATGTAATATGTATGGCTCTATTCACTGGATCCCATTTTACGTCTTTACCGCTATACTCACTAATTAATCGAACAGGGACAAGCGTATATCCGTACTTCATTATAGGAGGAGAACTCATTTTTTTAATTTCATAATCAAGGAAAGCATAACCATTATCGACAGAAAGTTCTATACGTGAGCCATCCTTTTCGGCTACAACTGTATTTACAATGCCTTCCCAAGTCACTTGATACCCAAGCCCTTCAAAAATGGGCCTAAACTGAACATATGTAGTCCCTTTCTGCATAACAGGATCCATCCCAAACTTAATCTTTACCCCATCAATATACACCTCTGTTGCACGTTCACTTGCATTTGCCTGAACACTGAAAGGAAGTAATATGAGCACTGCTATTAAGACAACATATATTCTTCTCAAAATCCAATAACCTCCTCAAATTTACATACTCGACTTGCGTCTGATTTCTATTACATATCATCGGTATAACTCTCACAATAGATTAATAAATGAAAATTTGCACTTCATTTTCTTTTCAAAAAAAACTCGCTTTTATTTGTCTAAGTAACACAAATAAAAAGCGAGTAATTATTAATAATCATTGTTTCAGGTGTTATTCCCACTCAATCGTTGCAGGTGGTTTGGAAGTTACGTCATAGACGATCCGGTTTACGTTATCCACTTCGTTAACGATCCGCACGGAGATTTTCTCCAATACGTCCCAAGGGATACGTGCCCAGTCTGCTGTCATACCGTCGATGGATGTTACGGCACGGATACCTACAGTGTAGGAATACGTACGAGCGTCACCCATAACGCCAACACTCTTCATGTTCGGCAATGCTGTGAAGTATTGCCAGATTTCGCGGTCAAGACCGGCCTTGGCGATTTCTTCACGCAGAATGTAGTCGGAATCACGAACGATTTGCAGTTTCTCTTCCGTCACTTCTCCAAGAACACGGATCGCAAGACCTGGTCCTGGGAACGGTTGACGGTGTACAATTTCGTCTGGCAAGCCGCACTCTGTACCTACTTTACGCACTTCATCCTTGAACAGCGTGTTCAGCGGTTCGATCAGTTTGAAGTTCATGTCTTCCGGCAGACCGCCCACGTTGTGGTGAGATTTGATGGTCTGAGCTGTTGCCGTACCACTTTCCACGATGTCCGTGTAGAGTGTACCTTGCGCCAGGAATTCGAAATCGTCGAACTGCTTGGACTCTTCGTCAAATACGTAAATAAACTCGTTACCGATAATTTTACGTTTTTGCTCTGGATCATCCACACCAGCCAGCTTGGACATGAAACGCTCTTGTGCATCGATTTTGACAACTTTCATGTCGAACTTACCAACAAACGTCTCCATTACGCTTTCAGCTTCGCCTTTGCGCAACAGACCGTGGTCGATAAACATACATGTCAGTTGATCACCGATCGCTTTGTGTAACAAAGCAGCTACAACGGAGGAATCTACGCCGCCACTGAGTGCGCACAGCACTTTACCGTCGCCTACTTTTTCACGGATGTCTCTGATCGTGTCATCGATGAAAGTTTCCATAGTCCAGTTGCCTTCGCAACCACAGATATTAAACAAGAAGTTGCTAATCATGTCGTTACCACGAACGGAGTGACGCACTTCTGGGTGGAACTGAACAGCATACAATTTGCGCTCATCGTTACTCATCGCAGCGATTGGCGCACTTTCCGTGCCTGCATCCAGTTTGAAACCCGGAGGAAGCGTAACAACATGGTCACCATGACTCATCCATACAGTATGTTCGCCTTCAATGCCTTGTGCCAATGCTGCACCTGCAGCAAACTCAAGGTCTGCTTTACCATACTCACGCTTCTCGGAACGTTCTACTTTACCTTCAAGCTGTTGAGCCATAAGCTGCATGCCATAACAGATTCCGAAGATTGGAAGTCCAAGATCATATACACCTGGATCTACGTGCGGCGCATTCTCAGCGTACACGCTGGACGGACCTCCGGAGAATACGATTCCTTTTGGTGACAATTCTGCGATCTTCTCAGCCGGTGTATTATACGGCAAAAGCTCGCTGTATACGCCAAGATCCCGGATTCTTCTGGCGATTAACTGGTTGTATTGGCCCCCAAAGTCAAGGACAACCACAATTTCATTCTGCTTATTCATTACCGTGCCTCCCTCAATTAATGAAACTAATTATACGCAACGACAAAACATACCGTCAAGGAAAGGCTAAACTCCTTTATTCGACAATTTATGAGCAACATGAATGGAGAACGAAAGAATGCTTCTTTTCGTAGTGCAACTGCACTTTTGTTCAATCCAGTTCCACATTCTTTCCTGCTCTTTCCACACCTTCTTCTTGAATAAAAGCACCTCTAATCAATAGTAACCTAACCAATGCTTCAAGGTTAGCGCGGAAAGACGCCTCGTTCGCCGCTAGGCAAAGAGAGGCGTCCGTGAACAGGCGGCTAAACGTGGGCCTTGCCGTTTAGCTAGCGCCTTGGCAACCGCCGGGCTAGCCGAAGCGCCCGGCGCAGGAAGTCCAGACTGTCCGCGCGCAGCGGACGCTCTGGACCGTACAGCAGCCGTTCCCAGTCGGCTGCAAACCGCGCGATGTCCGCGCTGTCCGTGCCTGCGACCACGGCGGGTGACGCTGCGTATTCCCGCAGCGTCATGCCCGGCGGCCGCGGGCCGTACTGCCGCGCAAGCGCGGGCCAGACCGGAGCGGCGGCGCGTAGCAGCCGCTCCCGGTCTGGAAAGCTGCTGCGCGGCCATGCCAGCAGCAGCCTCAGTGGCAGCGCGGGGCGAAGCCGCCGCACGCCAAAGGCTACAGCGGCGCACAATGCCGCCGCTACCGCAAGTGCCGTCGCGGTGAGCCAAGGCGCCGCGACAAAGGCCTGGGCGCGAGCCAGCAGCCAAGCGCTCGTACCAGACCACGGATCCAGTCGCGGCTGCGCCCCTGCATCCTGAAGCAGCGTAGCTTCGGCGTCAGCACTCGCCTTCGCCTGCGGTATAACAAAGCCAGGCGTTGCCTCAAACGGCATCCAGCCTGCGCCTGGAAAATACACTTCTACCCAAGAGTGAGCATCACCTTGAGTAATCGTGTACTGCCCCGGAACTTTAGGGTCCAGCTCCCCTGTGCCAAATCCTTTGACCCAACGTGCCGGAATACCTTCTGCACGTAGAAGGACAACCATCGCTGTTGAGAAATGATTGCAGTACCCCTGCCTCGTGACAAACAGGAAATCATCCACAAAATCCGTTCCACGCGGAGGCATACGTGTATCCAGTGTGTATTCAGCATGATTAGCCAAATACGTCTGGACTGCATGCACCGCATCGTATCGTGTCTCGCTCCCTTTCACAATCTCATCTGCCAAAGAGCGCACACGCCCTGGCAGTGAGTCCGGAAGCTGTAGGTAAGTTCTACGAATTTCGGCAGGATCTATACTCCGTTGCTTCCTTTCCAGAAGACGTAAATGCTCTGGCTTGGCTGTAGGAATCATAACATCTGCTGCATAACGTTTAACGGATACACGGCGGCCTGAACCTGACAGCCACAGCGTCGCTGAATCCCTGTTCGACAGAAGCGAGAGCATGGTTTTCTCATTGACGCTTTCACTATCCTGAAACGATACATTGAGCGGTATTCCGCCCGTAAAGAGTGGATTCGGCCCCTTCCACTCCCGCTGCATCGTAACAGTTTGCCGAATGCGAGTCCAATAGTTCTGATTCTCCCATCCATCTGTACGCAGTAACCCGGAAGGACTGGCCGTTTCGAAACTTTGCGCAGGATCACTCCACGTGCTGCCGTTATAATATGAGCGAGTCTCCCCGCGCCAATACGTCGGTTCTGGACTTTTCGCCACGAAAAAGACTGTATCCCCTTGGGTCAAAGGCGCACCCATAGGGGCATCGGCAGTGCTATATCCTGTTACTGATGCTGCCGCAGGAATACTATCTCCTGCGTTATAGCCTGCCCAGTGTGCCAGTCGTTCACCAATCTCATCAAGAGATATACGCTCAGGTTGAGAGATTGAATTAAAGTGACCTGGCAATCCAGAGAAAGAAACCATCCCCATGACGGCAAGTACAGTCACGATACTCCAGCGTCCATAAGGATTCAGTGCATAGCGCGGTGTGGTAACGCCACCAGATAAACGGAGTAGCTGCAAGAGAGCCTGAATCAGCATGATCCAAAGTACCGATCGTACGATGGACGCGTAGACATCCAGTCCAGCTAGAGATTCAAGTAGCATCAAATATACCAGCGTGGCCCCACCAAATAACATGACACTCAGACGCAGCAAAACTAGAGATTGCACCGAGGTGATCAGCATGCTCCAGCCAAACATCATGAAGAACCCTCGTGTTTCTGTACTTATGCTATAAAAACGCCCACTTTGCATAAAGGCATCCAAATCTGATCTTAGCGTCCCAGGGTACGTGATTCCCCATCCAAGTGGATCTTGTCCACCGTACATCAGACATAGCGCAACAAAAGCAATACATAATCGAACCACCGTGCCTGCAATCCAACCGGTGCGAAATAATCCCACCACAAGCAGTGCGGCAGTTAATCCGGCCATAACCAATAAAAAACGCTCACTTCCCTGCTGCCCGGAAGAGGTCACGGGGTAGATCCATTCCAGAGACATTAGCAGCAGCAGTGTACAGATGAATAACCTATACTTAACAGGCTCTGCTTCTGTCTCTTTAGTTCTGTTGTCCAGATTAAAGTATGACAAGCCTCCTCCAGCAGATTCACTGGATTGTGAGTGTCGGTTCGGACTATGCTCCCACATCCGTAACCACCACCTTTCCTACAGGAGGTATTTTATGCTCTGCCACGTTGCAGATTTGTACCCCACACTGCTGAAGCTGCTCTAGCCACACTGCGGACTGGGCTTGAAGTATAGGCGATTGGGAATCAGTTTGAATACGCAGGTTCGAGGTACTCCGAATTGAAAATCCCCATTTCTTACTGATGCCTGCATTATCAGTCTTACCCGAAGTCGAATTCATTCCTATATCAAGTTTCCGATGGGAAGTTAGACCTGTACCTGTTGTCTCCGTTAATTGCACCTCTACCTGGACTCCTAGACTCATAGCATCTAGCACCCATTGATATAGAGCCGCATCCATTCGTCCACTGAGCACAATAACACGCGATCCAGTCGGCATATGTTCTAGCATCGTCCGATCCATCAAGCCGGAAACAGCTTGCGAAGTCTGGATAATCCGTGCCTGCGCTAACCGATCCAGAGAGCGCTCCAAATCATCAGCAGATGGCATCTCACCGAATCTATACGTCTGTTCACGAACAAGACCTTCTCTGTCGCTTGACCACAGTTGATACGGAATACCATCCAGATCAGCTTGATGAATCCACCTTGCTGCCATACTGATAACCCGTTCAAAAGCCGGATGATTGCTTGAATCATCCCAGGGCTGCGCATAACCTGCCTGGTCTTCATATACCCAAATTTGAAGCGATGGTGATTCCATCGTTTCAGGGATAAACGTCTGAAGTCTCCCGGTTTTGGCTGTACTTTTCCAGTGGATTCGTTTCATTGGATCACCATGCTGATAATCGCGGAACTCATGACCCCGGCTTCCCTGCAGACTTCTCTGCTCGGACAGCTGTCCCTCTCCTGCAACTGTAGATGTCGTGATAAGGCTCTCTGCATGTTCAGTGACCGTGACAGAAGGCACAACGATCAGCGAGGTTCCTCCACTCGTCTCCGCAGATAACGTATTCCAACCGAAAATATCTCCCCAATATAATCTACCGTTATCCCATTCATAGATACCCCTTCTCAACCCAGACAACTGATATTGATAGGTGAATTGCCGCTGCATCCCTGGAAAAAAACATTTGCGATGCACACCAGCAGGTGTATTCTCGCACAGAACAACCCATAACAGCGGAATGCGGCTTCTGAATTCCAGCTCGACTCGCACATGAATGGTTTCCCCAGATAACATACGCTTGGATTGCAGATGTCTACGAATATCAATGTTACGTGGACCACAGGCATGGATAACTACTCCACTAACTCCGATCAGAAGTGTGATGACGAAGAGAAACAGTGCCGATTTGCCTCCATGCCATATGAAGAGGGAGCCAAAAGCCAAGATAAGGGCTGCATTGATTAGACGCCCGGCAAATGTGCTCATTGCCTCCGTCCCCTTCCCTGTGCAGACAACTGAACCGGAATCGGAACGGAAGACAGCGCCTCATGAATCACCTGCTCCTGTGACCATGAACCCTCTGTTCTATTCTGGGATTTAAGCTGAATGCGATGGGAAAGTACAGGAATTGCCATCTCTTTGACATCATCCGGAATCACATAACTGCGTCCTCGAAGATAGGCAAAGGCCTGTGTGGCAACCATCCAGGCAAGTGTGCCCCGAGGACTAACTCCAAGTCTCACGGATGGATGGCTACGTGTCGCTACAGCGACAGAGACCAAGTATTGCTTAATGACCGCATCAACATGTACCAGCCGAACCTCACGTTGCATCGCTACCACTTCTTCTGCAAGCATGACCGGTGGACTTGCCAAGCTGGATTCTCTATTTTGCATCCGCGTTAACAGCTCTACTTCTTGTTCAGGCTCAGGGTATCCGAGTCCAATCTTAATCATGAAACGATCAAGCTGTGCTTCGGGTAAACGGTATGTGCCCTCAAACTGCAACGGATTCTGAGTCGCTAGCAAAAAGAAAGGACGCGGTAACGTATACGTTGTACCATCAACCGTAACTCGGCGCTCTTCCATCGCTTCTAGTAGAGCCGACTGGGTTCGGGGCGAAGCCCGATTGATCTCATCGGCCAACACGAAATTAGACATCACCGGACCAGGGCGGAACGTGAACTCCCCTGTAGGTGGATGATATATCGAGGTACCCATTACGTCTGCCGGCATAACATCCGAAGTAAATTGAATGCGTCCCATGGAACAGTCAAGCGCAGAAGCCATAGCACGAACTAACATCGTTTTGCCTGTGCCTGGTACATCCTCCAGAAGTGTATGGCCACCACCGAGCATTGCCGTAAGCACATATTGAATCTCTTGGTTCTTACCAATAATGGCAGTCTCGACTCGTTTGATTACTCTATTTAATAACTCCACCGCATGCACATGTTCTATTCGCATATATGTCATATCACTCGTTCCCCTTCCATTTCATCGGCATTTCTAAGTCATAGTAATCTATGATTTTAGTGTTGCCCGGAAGTTGAGAGATTAGACGTAGATTGTAAGATTTCCCCTTCCCACAGCAGCCACAGGGATGTTCGCCTTCACCGTCCACTCTACTTTATTGGACTTCATCGATTGTACGCTCAGTCCCATCTCTTCTAACAGATCTCGAAGTGGAACCCAAGTTGTACCGCCCTGGCTTCGAACCTTCCCCTTCACGTTATCTCCCGCTTGCCCTAATCGTCCTGAAGTTAACTCCCCACTGATGCTGTTAGCGTAGATGGTTCGATCTTTCCAGACCACCGAAGCCGTTCTTGTCTCTGCATCCCAACGTGCATTACTGCCGAACTTCTTCATGAAGATTCGCAATGGCACCATGATCTGCTGCTCTTCTACACGAAATTCTCCTGATCGCAAAGTTGCTGCCGCCATCCCTATTTCAACCTTTAGTTCCATACCTGCCAGCCACAACTCTGAATTGGACTCTACATGCTCAGCAATCCATGCTTTGCCAGGTGCTTTACGAGAAGCATATGCCCCATCCGACTTAACGCGAAATTGGACAGGTTCATCGGAAGCTTTAATCGTATCGAATTGATAGTTTTGCTCTTTGTAATACCGGATAATTTCCGGCAAAGCTTTTACCGTTTCGGCGTGTGCTCCTCCATCATGCATCAATACAATAACCGAGCTGGTTCCAGCAGGCACCTTGGTGGCATTACGTAAAATTTCGCTTGCAGGCACACCTTTACGTTTGGAATCTCCACTGTCCACATTCCAATCCATTACGGTATATCCCCTTGCTGCAACAGGTCGAAATAGCTTTGATCAAAGTGACCGTAGCTCCCACCCGGTGCTCTAACCAGATTAGGACGTAACCCGGTGATTCCATATATCACTTCTTCCGTCTGTTTAATCTGTTTCCAGAACTCTTTAAAATCACTATATAATTGCTTGTAATTATGATTAAAAGTATGATTTCCCACTGCATGTCCGTCTTCTACAATTGCTCGAATAAGTTCCGGATTTCGCTGCGCCTGCTCACCAAGTACGAAGAACGTAGCGGGGATCTCCTCTTTACTCAAAATATCTAGCACTTCCCGAGTATGTACTCCAGGGCCATCATCGAAACTTAGATAGACCGTCTTCTTCTGATTATTATTCTCGCTGGGAGTGGGTACATTAGAACCTGAAGCATAAGAAATGTTGGTTATCCCCGCGCATGTCGTAAACAGGCTTATCGTTATTGCCACCCGGACTAGGAACGTAATCCATTGGGGAAGCCTACATGTATGTTTTTGGGTACCATTCACGGGCATATCTACTTCTACACTGATTCTCGATTCCATGATCTGCGTCATTTATGAATCAACCTCCAACGTTTCTAGTAAATTTGCTGATAGACTTCAGCGGATTTGTTAGAATTATATGGAGGGCATGTGAAAAAAAGACGTCATTCTTCACTATAATTTTTGGGATCTTTATCGTATGGATTACGATTGATTCTTGGCCATGAATTAGGTAGCATATCCTAAACAAGACGTGCCCCGAGAGTTATGGTTCGCTCGTAACTCACACCTTAACTTCAGGAGAGTGAAAAGTATTGGAATTGCTTGAGAAGATCCAACATTTATTTGGATCCTACGGATACAGTGTATTATTTTTTGGACTGTTGCTTGAGTTCATTGCCCTCCCCTTCCCAGGAGAAACAACGATGGCCTATGCAGGTTATTTATCATACAAAGGACAGCTCGACTTCGGAATCCTTCTTATCCTTGCGTTTCTAGGAACAACGATCGGCATGACCATCACGTATTTTATTGGAGCTAAGGCAGGGCTGCCGTTTATAACCCGCTATGGGAAATGGTTTTTACTGAAGCAGGACAAGCTGGATAAAACGCAAAAATGGTTTGGCAAATACGGTAACGGCTTGATCTTCATTGGCTATTTCATTCCAGGTGTACGACACTTTACAGGTTATTTTGCAGGCATTGCTGCCATTCCCTTTCGTAAATTCGCTCTCTATGCATACTCGGGTGCGTTATTCTGGGTCGTCTTATTTTTAGGCATCGGCAAATTATTTGGCCCTCAGTGGAACGTCGTATTTCAGCTCGCGCATCAGTACTCCGCGTACCTCCTAGCTGGTGTTGGACTTCTATTATTAGTCGCTGTGGTCTACCGTTACCGCACGGTCTGGAGTCACCGCAACATGAAGAAAAGCGCCCCTGTTCCCCAACGGCAAAAACAAAATGCAGACTGAACGTCGTTTCCACACATCCCATGACAAGGAGCCGCAGACTATGCAGCTTCTTTTTTTTATTTTTTCTACGTCTTAAATAACCTTGCTCACGAAAATAAACATACGATACCGCACTATAGCCGGAGAAGCCCATGACTACTCCAAACCCTCAACCATTCCCTAAATCCACTGTCAACGTATTGCTCTATGTAATCTGTATGATTCGAGTCAATTTATGTTACCTCTTCGTTACCTTCACTTTGTTGTCATAATCTGTATTCATTCAGGTCATACTACTTTGCAAATAAAGGATGTAAGGGGGGATCGAAGATGAGCATCGATGCGCAGAGTCATGAGACATCACAGCAGATCCATCCGAATCTGAGTCAAAACATAGAGTACTGCAAAGAAATGATGGGACACAGTAATGACTTGATGATCCGCCCTTTTCAATGCTTGCACAAATGGCCTGCCGTTCTGCTATATATTGATGGGCTCGTTGATGTACAAATATTAAATCAGGCTATTCTTGAATCATTGCTACAGCGACGGGAACTCCCTGATTTCTCAGTAGATGATGAACATCTGATATACCTGCAAAACGATGTTCTTGCCGCTAGTGAAGTATTGCTTATTGAGGATATGAATGATGCATTAAATGCCATGATTGCAGGCTTTGCCATTCTGTTAATTGAGGGTTCCGTGCGTGGTCTCAAGATTGGAGCTGCCGGATGGGAAGATCGCTCTGTCAGCGAGCCTATTTCTCAGACTGTTGTCCGTGGCCCCATGGAAGGATTTAATGAAAATTTACGTACAAATACAGCGATGATTCGTAGAAAAATACGGGATTCTCGCCTCTGGATTGAAGAAAGAGAAATTGGACAGATCACCAAAACAAGAATCGCTGTACTCTACATCAAGGGTACGGTCAACAATGATGTCGTTGAAGAGCTCAGAACACGTCTGGATCAGATCGATATCGATGGCATCCTGGAGGGCGGATATATAGAGGAGTTTGTTCAGGATGAGACACGCACCATCTTCCCGACGGTCTATAACAGCGAACGCCCCGATTCTGTAGCTGCTGCACTGCTTGAAGGTCGAGTTGCCATTATTGTGGACGGTACCCCTTTTGTATTGCTTGTTCCGGCCTTGTTTGTACATTTCTTTCAATCCCCCGAGGATTATTATCAACGGGCAGATATTAGTACACTGATTCGTATGATTCGGTACCTGGCATTTTTTATTGCTCTACTAGCTCCATCCTTTTACATTGCCATCACAACCTTTCACCAAGAGATGTTACCGACCAATCTGCTGATCAGCCTCGCTGCACAACGTGAAGGTGTACCCTTCCCAGCGTTCATTGAGGCAATACTCATGGAGTTAACCTACGAAATCTTGCGAGAAGCGGGTATCCGAATTCCCAAAACGGTCGGTCAGGCTGTCTCCATCGTAGGTACACTTGTTATCGGTCAAGCAGCGGTTGATGCTGGGGTCGTCTCAGCAGCAATGGTCATTATCGTTTCCATTACCGCGATTTCAAGTTATGTCATTCCAGAGAACGGTCTATCGATCTCTGTCCGGATCTTACGCTTTGTGCTGATGATGCTGGCGGCTGCCTTTGGTTTCTACGGCATCTTGATTGCACTGCTTATTACTGTCACTCATCTGTGTTCGCTTCGTTCATTCGGTGTATCGTACATGTCACCTTTTGCTCCCTTCATTCAGAGTGACTTAAAAGATACGTTGTTCCGGGTACCGTGGCCTGATATGAGAACTCGTCCACAATCTACAAAATCACCGAACGTCAACAGACAGCCCCCTAAAAAAAAGAAGCAACAACGATAGTCAGGAGAACATGACATGAAGACATCCTTACGCCTTATATCCTGCTTTCTCGTAGTGCTCCCTCTCCTAACCGGATGTTGGGATCGTCAGGAGCTTAACCAACTTGGTATTATGCTGGGTCTAGGTATCGACAAGGACGGCGACAAAATAAAGGTTAGTGCTCAAGTTGTTGTGCCTGCCGAAATCTCTTCCAAATCTGGTGGAGGAAGAGGTACGCCGGTTACACAGTACCAAGCCACGGCAGACTCTATGCTGGAAGCCATTCAAAAGTTGACCGAAACAAGTCCGCGTCGAATCTTCATGGCACATGTCCGAATTCTTGTGTTCGGGGAAGAGTATGCAAGGGAAGAAGGGATTTATGACGTTATGGAGGGACTCATGCGTGAGCCTACCGTTCGTCCTGACTATTACGTTATGGTGGCAAGGAAGACCCAAGCTTCGAAGGTTCTCGATTTGCTCACGCCACTCGATAACATTCCTGCGGAAAAGTTATTTAATTCGCTTGATGTCTCCGCCAAGATCTGGGCACCTACCACCACGGTAACCGGAGACGAACTAATTGATACAATGCTATCCCCAGGCATACAACCCGTGATTACTGGAGTGGAGATTATAGGGGATCCTAGCAAAAGCGGGGAAAAGAGTAATATCGAGAACATCATCGTGCCTGCACGCCTCAATACAACTGGACTATCTGTCTTTAAAAAGGACAAACTGATTGGTTGGTTAACCGAGGAAGAGTCCAAAGGATTCAATTATGTAAAGGGCAATGTCAAAACGACTGTTGGTCATGTAGAGTGTCCAAAGTCGGAGGGCACGGTAACGATGAAGACACTTCGAACCTCAACCGATCGCAAAGTAAAATTTATGCGTGGAGAACCGGTCATTAATCTTAAAGTCAAAAACGTCTCTTCCATTGGCTCGGTCGAATGCAAATTTCAGATTGGTTCCATGACAGCCATCCATGAATTAGAGAAACTATCCGAAGAGCGGCTCATTGAGTTAATGAAAAATTCAGTCAATTCCGTGCGGCGCAAATTCCACGTTGATATCTTTGGATTCGGCCAAGAGATATATCAGACTAACCCTAAATATTTTGAAAAGGTACGAGAGAACTGGGATCAACATTTCTCAGACCTTGAGGTTAACTATGAAGCAAATTCACAAATCAGACGTGTGGGTACGTTGGATAACTCATTCCAAAATGAGCTAAAGGAGTGATAATATCGCATGGTTCTCTCCATTATCGCCGTAGTGATTGGAATCATCATCGGCTGGATTGATCTCCCAACCCTGTTTAAGAATAAGCAATGGAAAGAAACGGCAGTATATAGTGTCTTACTTCTAGCAGGGATCACGTTTAGTGTCATCGCGGTCAATCTGTGGGAATTTCCGAGTCCCTTAAAGCTCGTGGTTTGGATCTATGAACCAATCAATCAGTTATTAGCTCGAATGACAGGTACTTAGTTAAAAGGGGTGGAGATATGCTTGAGCAAGGGCGGCTTGGAACGAGACAATTGGCTACGCTAACGATCATGATGGTCGTTGGCGACATGATGATGATCTATCCTTCCGTAATTACGTCCTATGCGAAACAGGATGCCTGGATGTGTGCTCTGATCGGTATTCCTTTAGGGATGGGTCTCATGGCAATGTTCCTTAAACTGGGCAACGCCTATCCGGGTCAAAACCTCGTATCCCTCTCCAGATCCATTTTAGGTTACTGGCCTGGAACACTGCTATCTCTTTTTTACCTGTATTTTTTTGTAATCGGAGCTGCCACCCATACCCGAGAAGTTGGGGATTTCATGACAACCCAAATTTTCATATACACACCGATCCGGGTTGTCATTTTATTATTTGTCATTGCTATTGTGTGGGCCGTTTTTCATGGTGTGGAGTCACTAGGACGAACCAGCGAACTTCTGTTACCTTTGCTTATTGTATTTATCGTTGTTCTTGTCGTTAGCTTATTACCCCAGGTTGATGTCAATAATCTAAAGCCAGTCAGAGAGAACACTAGCGTTACAATTGCTCAAGGCATCTTGGTTAGTATCATTTATCCGGTGGGCGAGGCTATCCCTATTCTCATGCTCCTTCCCTACACTGCCAAAACCGCTCATCGAAACAGGGATGTTATTCTGGCTGCGGGCATTGGAAGCCTTATCCTCTCATCTCTAGTCACAATATCTATGCTTGTTCTAGGTGCTTTTCTTACACAGCATAATATCTACGCATCCTTCATTTTGTCGCAAAAGATCAACATTGGTGACTTTTTCCAACGTATTGAAGCCTTTATGGCCTCTGCTTGGTTAATCTCTACTTATTTTAAAGCGTGCATCTATTTCTATGTCTTTGTACTAGGTATCGCTGAACTGTTTAACATGAAACAATATCGTCGACTTATTCTACCTACTGGCTTGCTGATCTTTGGACTTGCCAATCTGATCTCGCCCGGGATTACGTATATCATTATCACCGTCGTACCTTACTGGGTGGATTGGGATACTACAATCGGCATTATCCTTCCAGGACTGCTTCTCATGATTCACTGGATTAAATCTCTTTCCAGCAGAAAGAAATCATGAACAGTCCGTCTGAAAATCATGAGCGCTTAAAGGAGTCCGGGTATGAACAACGAAACGCTTACACTTAAACAGTTCACAGCACTCACCTTCCTGGTCGTCCTTGGCGACATGACCTTGATCTACCCTTCAATGATTGCTGCCTCCGCTAAGCAGGATGCTTGGCTCGCTTCACTCGTAAGTCAACCATTTGGATTACTCATTGTGTACGTAATCTATAAACTTCACCGTACTTACCCTGAGTTAAGTTTTATTCAGATCTGTATGAAGATTCTTGGGAAATGGATGGGAACTGTTTTCACGGTAGCCTACCTATTTTATTTTGCCATGATCGCCTTTACATGTATTAGAGAAGTTGGGGACTTCTTAACCACAAAAATTTACATTAATACTCCGATTCGAGCAATTATCATCTTGATGGTGGCAGCACTCACATGGGCTCTTCTCAAAGGAATCAGCAGCATTGGTGCCACCAGCGAGATTCTACTTCCGATCTTTGTGCTGTTCATGCTTATCCTGCTCCTAGGCCTCCTGCCACAAGTTGAGTTATCTCGTATTAAGCCTATACTTAATTCCAGTCTGATTGAATTCTGGAAAGGTGTTGCGATTGGAGCTTTTTCTCCTTTTGGAGATATACTTGCACTTATGATGGTTATTCCTTATGTCCGCACAAAGACCCATCTTAAACGGGATTTGTTATTGTCCTCCCTAACAGCAGGTATCATGCTCACGCTTCTTGTTTTGATGTCATTGGCAGTAGCAGGTGCATTTATTACCCAACATAACATTTACATCTCTTATTTCTTGTCCAAAAAAATTAATATCGGAGGTTCTTTTCTTCGTATTGAGGCGATGATGGCTTCGGCCTGGTTGATCTCTACCTACTTCAAAAGCCTATTGTACATGTATTCGTTTGTGGCGGGAATCGCCCAACTGTTCCAACTTAAAAGTCATAAAATGCTGATTTTGCCGTCCTCTATGCTGTTTTTCTCCATGGCCGTGCTGCTCGCTCCCAATGTGCTCTACTATATGGTCATCACCGGTGACACCTGGCTCTTGTGGGATACAACAACAGGCTTTGTGATCCCATTACTTCTGTTATTGGTTCATCGAATCCGTAATGGCAAGTCTACACAAAGTTAAACATGGCTATGTAATGAAAAGTCGTTCGACGAGCATTCCTTTTAATGCAATGCAGCGAATATGCCCCATTCTTCTAGACGTCTGAAAATAGCCAAAAAGGCCATGTTCCAAGGAATCGTCCATTCCTCAAACACAGCCTTTTCCACTTTTATATTTTCCAATACCCTGTACTAGCTCGATAACTCCCGAACTGCCTCAAGTGCTGCTTCAATATGTCCCTTTACTCGCACTTTAGACCAATCCTTTATCAATTTCCCCTCTTCATCAATCAAAAAGGTAGAGCGCACAATGCCCATGTATTCCTTGCCGTACATCTTCTTAAGCTGCCATACGCCATACTGCTCTGCTACCTGATGCTCCTCATCCGATAGCAAGGCAAATGGCAGCCCATGCTTGGCAATGAATTTGTCGTGCTGCTTCATCGGATCCGTACTGATGCCTAAGATGACAGTATTCAATCCTTGAAACTCTTCATGCCGATCTCGAAAATCACAGGCTTGTTGTGTGCAAGAAGAAGTTAGATCTTTAGGATAAAAATAAAGCAACACCCGCTGTCCACGATAATCGGACAACTTAACATTCTCTCCCGTACTGGACGGAAGTTCAAAATCCGGGGCCATCTGGCCTACGGTTACAGTCATCTGAATCCCTCCTCATTTTTCACTCACAATTGCAATATGTAAGTTCAACTAAAGAATGTTTACACTTGCCACTCCGATGACAGAATAACCTTCCGATCGCTGTTATCCCCAGATTTTTTTGATTCTCTTTCTCCTAAAGGGAAAATCCGGTGATAAAGGCGAACGCTTCGCTTCTTCACGTTATTTCTGTCCTCTCCGTTCACGTGTAAAAAGTTTAGTTGAACCCATTTATTACGATCCTGCTCCGCGATAACGTTTCACGCCGAAATTCCATAGAAGTAAGCCCACTGAGCCAAATACGAGTCCCATGACTGGCGTCAGAAGTGCCATACGATGCATCTCAGAGCGTTCTAGGAAAAGTGCTGCTGGATAGATGCCCACAAAGGCAAATGGAATAATCCAGGTTAACAGCACCTGTATCGCACGATTGTAGATCGTCACCGGATAACGACCATACCCTTGAATGTTATACATCAATGGCAGAATTCCTGTTGGTGCGTCTGAATAAAACGAGAGCGAGGTCAGAATGGTATATATACCCGTGTAGATCATTACTGAACTTAATGCCAGAATGATAAGCGCCGGAATATGCCACCACTCCAGTACTAGTCCCATTTCTGCTCCGCTTATAACCATAATAATCAAACCGATGAACGAACCTACCAGCGCCGGTGGATCCACATTCTCCAGCAAGATCTGGAACAGATTATGGGCAGGACGAGTCAGTATGCGATCCATCTCACCCTTGACGATATAACGCTCACTGAACCCCCACAGATTTACGAAACAACTAAATATACCGTACGGCACCATAAAGTATCCATATACGAAAAGAACTTCACTCTCGCTCCAGCCACCTAAGTTATCCGTATGACGGAAAACAACAAAGATAAAGATCAGGTTGGTTGCCTGGAACAACAGATCCGATATAATCTCAACCCAGAAGTCGGCACGGTAGGTGAGCCTGGTTTTCATATAATTTTTCAGATATTCTCCGATTAAACTTAAATAATACATTCCGTTAACCCCCTTGCACGAACAAACGCTTACGCGCCTGCCGCCAGATCAGCATCATCGGAATCAGCAGCAGAACAAACCACAGCACCTGAATACCGAGTACATTCCATATGCCTGTGCCTTCCACTCTTCCCGTAAATACAGAACCGGGCAGATACGTAATCGCTTGGAAAGGCAGCAGCTTCATGATGGTTGACAACCAATCTGGATATAAGCTGATCGGAATAATTAAACCTGAGAACAGATCCACCACTACCCGTTTCATGCGCATCATACCTTCGTTATTTTCCACAAAGAATGCCGCAAGTCCCGTAATGACGTTAATCTGGGAGTTAATCAGGAAGCTGAAGAACAGCATCACCAGAAAACCAATCCACGCCGAAGGCGCAGTAGGCAGCTCTACCGGGAAGAGAAGGATGGCAATCAACATGCCCGGTATCATTAGCAACAAGAAGCGGAATATGCCTTCACCAAGCCCTTGCATCATTTTGACCATCACATAGTTAATCGGCCTGATGAATTGAATCGCTATGGAGCCATCCCGAATGTCAGCCGCAATCTCTCGATCCAGGTTGTTAAAATAAAATGCCCGCGCCATCCACGACACCGCAACATACGTCGTCATCTGAGCAGCCGTGAAGCCGCCAATTTCTCCGCTTCCTCCGTAAATTGCTTGCCAGGTGAAGTAATACACGCCGATATTCAGCGTATATATCAAAATGCCGGAATAATAATTCACCCGATAAGCCAGCATCGTTAGAAAACGAATGCGCATGAAATCAATAAATGCACTGTTCATCTAAGATACACCGACCGCTTCATTGCTTGCCGCTACGATCTCAGGGCGCTCAGCAGAACCGGATTGATAGATACTACGTACGATCTCATCCGTATTAATCTCAACAATCTGAATATCCGTAATGTCAGCTTGTCCGACAACCCTTCCGAGCACGTCGGATACATTAAGCTCCAATGGAATCCAGACGGATGCCGACAGCTCGTTCTCCACTGTCCAGCGTACAGGCATTTCGGCAGTCCACTCCTGCATTTGGCTCATCGTGTGTGCTGTACCGAACTTGAAGCGGATCTCTCGCTCCGTTCCCCATTGGGATTTCAGATGATCCAAACCACCGTCATAGATGATATTTCCTGCATCCAGCATGATTACTCTTGAACAAAGTGCTTCGATATCCTGAAGATCATGAGTGGTCAGCAAAATGGTTGTACCGTGCTCCTGGTTCATGTCTTTCAGGAATTCCCGAATTTCGGATTTCACGACAATATCAAGTCCAATTGTCGGTTCATCCAAGAATACAATGCCTGGATTATGCAGCAAGGCTGCCACTAGCTCACAACGCATGCGCTGTCCAAGACTAAGCTTACGTACTGGACGACTGAGCAGGTCTTGAAGCTGTAACCGCTCAACAAGCTCATCCAGTCTTTTACGGAAATCAACTTCGCCTACGCGGTAGACTTTGCGTAGCAGATGGAAGGATTCAATCACGCCGATATCCCACCACAGCTGACTGCGCTGACCAAATACGACGCCAATATTCTGTACAAACTTCTCCCGTTCCAGATATGGAACATATCCACCTACCGATATTTGGCCTGAAGTAGGCACCAAAATGCCGGTCAACATCTTAATTGTTGTTGATTTGCCGGCACCATTCTCCCCGATATATCCGCAAATTTCGCCTTGCGGAATTTGAAACGAAATGTCGTTTACAGCCAGTACCTCCTGGTATTGACGTGCAAACAGGTCCTGAAACGCGCCCTTGAGCCCACCACGGCTCTTCTGAACGCTAAACGACTTGCGTAAATCTTTGACATCAATCGCCAGCATGTTTATACCTCACTTGGATTTTGTTGAAATTGCTTGTAGCCCAAAAAGAAATTATAATAGTATCAGTCGAAATTCAGCAAGCTTTAAAATAGTGTGAGGAGCGTCCTCTCTCGCATCTGTGAAAGAGGTCGTGCGCGGAAAACCTCGGCTAGATGATCATCGGACTGATTTTTAATTCATTTTGAATACAAAGGAGAGCTAGCATGACCAGAAAGACGAAGAGAACCATATGGATATCTCTTGCCGCCTTCGTATTGATTGTTGGTGGAGCTGCGGCATTTTATTTCGGTTCTATTCTCAATCAGTTGAATGGTTTGCAAAAGGAAGGCGACGAATCTCCGTTTGCCGGTATCGAAAATGTTGAAAAAGTGAACACCCCTGACCCGCCGAAGTGGGAGGGAACTGACACCGTAAATATTTTGGTTATGGGTGTCGATGCTCGTGGATTAGCCAAAGGCGAAGTTCCTCGTTCAGACAGCATGATGGTGGTATCACTCGATCCACTCACCAAAAAAATCAATTTGTTCTCCATTTTGCGAGACACTTATATGAATATAGACGGCTACGGTAAGGAGCGGATTAATACCGCGATTACACATGGCCCTAACACAGCAATGAAAGCCGCAAGTGACTTACTCGGTATCCCTGTTCAGTATTATGTGTATACGGATTTCCAAGGATTCATCAAATTAGTTGATGCCGTTGGCGGTGTAGACTTTGACGTAGAGAAGGACATGCATTATACAAGTAAAGCAGACAATAACGAATACGATATTGATCTCAAAAAAGGTTATCAGCATCTAGATGGAAATACCGCTCTGATGTATGTGCGCTTCCGTCATGATGCGATGTCAGACTTCGCTCGCTCCGAGCGTCAACGCGAGTTCCTCAAGGCCGTTGCGGCGAAGATGCAGTCGACAACAACGATCGCGAAGCTGCCTTCCATCCTGGAAGAAGTTAGCCCGTATGTAGATACGAATCTAACCCTTTCCGATATGTGGAAGCTAGGTGGACTGGGCTATCAGAGCAGCATGAATGGCAGTGAACAGATTCCACCAATGAACATGCTCAAGGAAGAGCGCACACCTGGTGGAGCACAAGTGCTAACTGTAACGAACGAAGAGAAACTTAAACAACACATTCAGGATATTATTCATCCCCTGCTGATCCTGAAGACAGCAGCAAGGTAACGGAAGATAAAACGGCTAGTGGGGACGAACCCAAATCCTCCGAACAACCAGCACAGTAACAACTTCGAAGTCGAACACACAGAGGGCAGCCATCACGCTGCCCTCTCGCTGTGTTCTGCTAAGTATAGAAATCATTCAAACCATATTGAAAGGAAGTTATCCCATGAATTCATTCCCATCTCGCTCACGTTCCGAAGTTTTATATGAAGAAGCACTTCAACATATCGTTGGTGGCGTTAATAGCCCGTCTCGTTCTTTCAAAGCCGTTGGCGGTGGTGCACCCGTATTCATGAAAAAGGCACAAGGTGCTCATTTCTGGGATGTTGATGACAACAAATATATTGATTACCTCGCTGCTTACGGTCCTATTATTACAGGACATGCTCATCCTCATATTACAGAGGCAATTACGAAGGCGGCTGCCAATGGCATCCTGTACGGTACACCAACCGAGCTTGAGATTCATCTGGCCAAAATGTTAAAAGAAGCGATCCCTTCCATGGATAAAGTTCGCTTCGTTAACTCAGGTACCGAAGCGGTCATGACAACGATTCGTGTAGCACGTGCATATACCAAGCGTAACAAAATTGTGAAATTCGCTGGCTGTTATCACGGACACTCCGATCTCGTATTAGTAGCTGCCGGCTCTGGTCCATCGACGCTTGGTATTCCGGATAGCGCAGGTATTCCAACGAGTATTGCCCATGAGGTTATTACGGTTCCCTTTAACGATCTGGATGCTCTCAAAGACGCTCTAGAGCGTTGGGGTGACGACGTTGCCGCAGTCATGGTTGAACCCATCGTAGGTAACTTCGGTATGGTCATGCCAGAACCTGGCTTCCTCGAAGGGCTCTGCGCGATGACACGAGACAATGGTTCACTCGTCATCTATGACGAGGTTATTACAGCCTTCCGTTTCCACTATGGTTCTACTCAGACATATGCCGGCCTGGAGAATCATGCTGAGATTGAACCGGATCTGACGGCATTAGGTAAAATTATTGGTGGCGGTCTCCCGATTGGTGCATATGGTGGACGTAAACATGTCATGGAACAAGTTGCTCCACTCGGCCCTGCTTATCAAGCAGGAACCATGGCGGGTAACCCGGCTTCCATCTCTGCTGGTATCGCCTGCCTTGAAGTGCTGCAAGGTGAAGGTGTGTACGAAGAAATGGAACGCCTTGCAATTGATCTGACCACTGGGCTACAAGCTTCGGCAGATCGCCATGGCATCGATGTAACAATCAACCGAATTCGCGGTGCCTTCTCCACTCATTTCTGTAATCACCCGGTTACGAACTATGACCAGGCGCAGGATACAGACGGAGAAAAGTTCGCCTCGTTCTTCCGGCATATGTTGAACCGTGGCATTAATCTGGCTCCATCCAAGTATGAAGCGTGGTTCCTGACTACTGCACATACCGATGAGGATGTACAAGCGACATTAGAAGCAGCCGAAGCTTCCTTCAAAGCAATGGCTCAGGAATAATTTACAATGCTAAGTCGTGTCTAAAAACTCGGCAAACTCTGCGTCCTTCGGAATTCTCAGACACGCCTTAGAGGCGTCGATAAACGGTGATGGTGACCGTTTACGACGCCTCTTTTTTTACGTTTCTATCTGATCCATTCTAATGCTGGACTACATGTAACCTCTTAATCTGCTCTGCGATTATTCGCATTCCCTCTGCAATTCGCTGTTTCGGCACGTTGGATATGTTCAATCGCAGCATTTTATCTCCGTGCATCCCCTCCGGGTAATAACGCTCTGTAGTTCCTGCCAGAACTCCATACTGTTCCAAACGAGTCAACAATGCCTTGAGCGGAATGTTGGCCGGGAGGGGCAGCACCGTATGCTCCCCTCCTGTACGCGGCGCTTCCTTGAAAGGTCTAAATTCAGGATAAACATCTAACTGCTCATGAACCTCACGCATGCGCGCGGCATAGCGATTGCGAATCACTTTGCCATGATGGGCAAACATGCCACTGCTTATATAAATCTCTAGTGCAGCCTGAGACAATACGGAGGTGTCAATATCGAGCATTTTTTTGTACATATGGAAGGAAGAGGTAAGCTTCTGGGGCAAGATCGCAATGCCTATGCGCAGACCCGGAAACAGAATTTTGGAATAACTTTTCAGATAAATGACCCGTCCGTCCGTATCATGGGAAAATAAAGGGTCTTGCTTCGAATTATCTTCCAGATCGGCCAAAAAATCGTCCTCAACGACGTATACATCGTACCTCACGGCGAGCCGAATTAACCGTTTCTTCTCCGACGTTGTCAGTGATGTTCCAAGCGGATTATGAAATCGTGGCATGACATAAAAGAATTTGATATCGCCCTCTCGGAATTGGCGTTCTAATTCATCCCAGTCCAATCCACTTAGTGAGCGTTTAACCCCTGCAATCGGCACGTTTAATCCACTTAATAGTGAAGGCATATTGTGATACGTCGGTAATTCGAGCAGCACTCGCTGCTTTCCGTTCGGAAAAGGCATTAGTGCGAGCACTGCAAGTGCCTGCTGTACCCCTGATGTGATAAAGAACTGATCCGTATGGGCAAAAACCTGATAATCGGCAAACTGTCTCTGTACTAACTGAATGAGTGAAGGCAGACCTCTCTCCGTCCCATACAGAAATAAATCAGCCTGTTTCTTCTCCATCGCTTGATCTACACAATGGCGAAAATCGGAATAAGGAAATACCCGTGGATCAGGTGCAGCGGAGGCAAAATCCAGCGGCTCATTCCATTCAGCATCATCTACATCTGCACCATTCTGTACAGCATAATAGCCAGACTGAGGGATCGCATACACCAGATGTCGTTCCTCAAGCCACTCATACGCTCTAATCACGGTACTGATGCTACATCGATGCTGCTGTGCTAAAGTCCGAACTGCTGGAAGTCTGATCCCCTTATCCATCCATTGCCCTGTATTCTGCTCGCGAGACTGCTCCTGAATCCAACGTTGTATGGACTCCGCGATAACTTCATATTTCTTCTTCATTCCAAGTTCGCACCTCCACAATTGTACCGGTACAGTCTTTATTTATGTTCATTGTAACACGTTCTTCCCGGCAGTATATTGATAGGGTCAACATGATCTTATGAATTAAGCGGAGGAATCGACATGAAACAATCCCCTACTCGTACTCAAGGTTTGGCCTATGTGGCAGCGGTTGTCTATGCGGCTATTATCGGCTTATCCTTTTTATTTGCCAAAATGACAGTGAATATCGCTCATCCAATTGATGTGTTAGCACACCGATTTGCCCTGTCCCTGTTCGTGGTCAGTATACCTGTTGTTTTGGGATGGATTCGGATTAAACTCACGTGGGGAGATCTATTGCGGATTATCCCACTTGGTCTTCTGTCTCCTGTATTATTTTTTGCATTCCAGACCTTTGGGCTTGTCTCATCAAATTCATCAGAAGCTGGTATTATCCAGGCCATGGCTCCTGTATTCACACTCATTCTGGCTTCTGTTTTTCTGAAAGAAAGCACAACAACGTTACAAAAGCTATTTCTGATGTTATCGGTGGCTGGTGTGATCTACATCTTCTTGATGAAAGGCACTGCTATGTCTCTCGGCAATTTTAAGGGCATTGCACTACTTCTGCTCTCCACCATTTGCTTTGCAGGTTATGGTGTTCTTGCACGACCCCTGACGCAAAAATATAAACCGATGGAATTGACGTGGGTAACCTTGATGGTTGGAGCCATTGTCTTCAACGCCACATCTGTCATTCGCCATATTTCAATGGGAACATTATCGGATTATGTCAATCCACTTGGGGATGGTTCTTATCTGGGCTCGATCGCCTACCTGGCTATCCTATCAACCATGGTCTCTACCTTGCTTGCTAGTTACGCACTGACCCATTTGGAGGCTTCGCAGATGAGTGTATTCAGCAATCTGTCCACGTTAATTTCGATTGCAGGCGGGGCTTGGGTTCTACATGAGCCGGTTAGTGGTTATCATTTTATCGGAGCATTGCTCATTATTGCAGGTGTTCTTGGCACCAACATGAGTGGTAGGAAGCGCAGTCTAGAACCTAAACTTAGAGCCTGATGTTGCGTTAATTCGTTGTTGAAATTAAGCAAATACATTGACCTAAGTACCGCTCACTTGTATGAAGCACAGGATTCAAGTAAACACTGCTGAGATAATCTATAAGTAAGTGAGGTTCCCTCAGCATGAAACCAACCCAGCCTTCATTCCTGCAAGCATTAATGCTTATGATGTTAACAGTGGGGCTTGTCAGTCACGTATTGATCATCCCGGCTCTTCTCACAGCTGCCAAACGAGATGCGTGGATATCCGTTCTGCTGTCTGCAGGCCCCTTCCTGTTATTTACCCTCATGCTTGCCTACGTCTCCCGGCATCTTGAGCATCAAACCTTCAATAACTGGTTATCGAATCATCTCGGTAAATCAATTGGTCTGCTGTTTCGTATCGGAAACAGTCTCTTCTTCCTGTCCTTGATCTATTTCACTTTGCATGACACAACCACTTGGACCAAAACAAACTATCTACAGGATACTCCGGTAATCGCAACAACGATCGCCTTAATGGCCGTGTGTGGTTACACCGCTTATAAAGGCATACGCACCCTAGCGTTCACAGCCGGATTGTTACTTCCACTCGTGGTTCTGCTTGGCTTCTACGTAGCTATCGTCAATATGCAGTATAAGGACTATAGCCGCTTACTGCCTGTGCTTGAGCATGGATGGTCGCCTGTTATGGATGGCACATTGTACTGCCTGGCTGGCATGTTTGAGTTATTGTTTATCTGGTATATTCAGCCTCATCTGCGTTCTCGTATTCGAATATGGCAATATCTATTACTCGCCTGCATCATCGTAGGCTTAACGCTTGGTCCACTGATCGGAGCCATTGTGGAATTCGATCCGTATGAGGCGGCCAGGATGCGTTATCCCGCCTTTGAGGAATGGCGTATTGCTTCCTTGGGCAAATATATTGCCCAAACGGATTTCTTTTCGATCTACCAGTGGCTCGCTGGTTCTTTTACACGGATATCCCTCGGTATGTATATTGTGGTGGAGATATGGAATATTAAAAACGCCTATACAAGAAAAGCTGCCTTTAGCGCGCTCACTGTCGTTTTTATCATGACGATGTTACATCCATTGGATGATATCACGTTCGAATATTTGCTCGTACATGTTATTTTCCCGGTTAACGTGCTATACCTGAGCAGCCTTGCTGTAGTCGCCACTTTCACTGCGTGGTTCAGTTCGCGCGCTCAGAGGAGAAAACAACATGGAGCACACACCGATTAACTCCGAATCCCCAGAGTCCCTATATGCTTCATTACAACAATTGTTTAAATCCTGTGCAGACGTTGTTGTTCAATCCTATCCTTCTAGGCAGCCAGCTGGACTATCTGTCATTTTGGTATATTGTGAGGGCTTAACAGATACCAAACAAATTAATCAATATGTTGCTCCTCGACTAGAACAGGCTAGACTCGATGCAGGCATGCCACTGCCTTCACAACTGGAACTCTCCATGAGCTCCATTCAGGATATACAGGATGTGCCCAATATTAATCGCCTCGTATTTAGCGGACAACTTGTCCTTTTCTTCGGGCAGGGACAAGAGGCCTATAGCATGGATATCGCCTCCATTCCGGGTCGTACCCCAGAAGAATCCGCCATTGAGACATCGGTCAAAGGCCCCCGCGATGGATTTACCGAGGAGCTCAGCACCAACATTGCCCTTATTCGAAAACGCCTGAAAAGCGATTCCATGTGTTACGAGAAATTTGTTAAAGGAACCCGGACACAAACTTCCATGGGACTGTTGTATATAGGCGATATTATTAACCCGGATATTCTAAGCGAAGCTCGTCACAATCTCAATCAGATTGAGATTGATGGTGTTCTCGGAACCTCGCTTGTGGAAAGAGCCGTTATGGGCGGAATCAAAAGTATTTTTCCTTTAACGGATAGCACTGAACGTCCTGATTATGTCGTTGATTCCATCCTTAATGGCCGCTTTGCCGTTCTCATCGAAGGCTCTCCAGTAGCGACAATTGCACCTACTACCTTATTTAATCAGCTGAAGTCACCCGAAGACGAGAGTACTCCGTTTTTTATCGTGACCTTTGAGCGTATTCTTCGCATTGCGGGTTTATTAATCGCCTGTTTCTTTCCTGCCTTCTATATTGGATTAACCAGCTTCAATCTGGAACAAATTCCATTACCTCTGCTCGCGACCATTGCAGGCACTCGAATGGGACTACCTATGCCGGTCACACTCGAAGCCTTCCTAATGATCTTTATGTTTGAATTATTCAATGAAGCTGGACGTAGACTTCCCAGAGCACTGGGACAGACGGTTAGTGTCGTTGGTGGACTTATCATCGGGGATGCCGCTATTCGGGCGGGAATTACCTCCCCCACCATTATTGTAACCGTGGCGATCTCTGTCATTTCTAGCTACATTCTTGTGAATCCCGTTCTAAGCGGAGCCACTTCACAGATCCGCATTTTCATGCTGGTTCTCTCTTCTGTACTCGGGCTGTTTGGATTCATGGTTGGTTTCTTCGCTCTAATCGTTCACTTGGTGTCTCTGGAATGTTATGGCGTATCGTATCTGTCTCCTGTATCGCCTTATATCCCTGGTGACTTTACTCAATCCGTATCAATGCTACCTACAATGAAACGCAAACAACGACCTAAGGCTCTTCATACCCAGGATACCACCCGAAAGAAGGGAGATTCATGAGGTGCTCCGTGCAGCGCATGACATGCCTCATCCGAAAAATAGGGCTCTGGCTGTTCGCCATTATTATGGCTATTCCCCTATCTGGATGCTGGGATTCGAAGGAAGTCCAGAGCATTAATTTCATCACTGCGCTGGGTATTGATTACGTCAAGGATCACTATGTAGCCTACGCACAACTGATTGATTTTTCGAGCATTGCGAAGCAAGATGGTCCTACCTCTCGGGAAGGGAGTCAAATCTGGATCGGCCAAGGTGAGGGAGCAACACTGAATATGGCGATCAACGATCTATACCGCAGTTCTCAACAGCAGACGTTATGGACCCATGTGAAGGCCATCGTATTAGCCGAAACTGCACTGAATGGGCATCTAGAGGATATCTTCGATACCCTTATGCACTCCGGGCAACTTCGCTATACCCCTTGGATTTTCGCTACGGCGGACGATATGAAGGATCTGCTCTCTTCCTCCGCTCTGCTGAATCAATCTGAACAGACAATTGAGTTATTCGAACCGATTAAGCTATATAAACAATACTCAGCGTTCGAGCCTATTCGCATGCATCAGCTTCTAGATGGATTCCGAGAACCTGCGTCTACCATTTTGGTTCCCTCTGTTACGAATACGAATCACACATGGACACATCAGGATCGGAAGCCACCACTCGTGCAGATGAATGGATTTTACGTTATTACAGGTGGGCAAAATCAAGGAAGAGTAGACGCAAATCATGCCGCAGGAGCAAGATATGTAAACTACAACAAAGTCTATCAGTATCCGCTGTACGTCTATTCGGACAAGCAAAAATTACCCAGCCTATCCCTCATGCTCCGTGATCCACGAACTGTGATACGAGCGAAGAAGAGTGGAACCGGGGTTCAGTTTGACCTAAAAACAATCGTTAAAGCTACGATCATTGAAGACCATAGTAACCATCAATCCAAACAAATGTTGGAACTAGAGGCAGCGCAGCAAATTCAGAACGAGATACGACATACCTTTCAACATGCACAGGCGAGGAAAATAGATACCTATGGCCTGGTCGAGTACCTATATCGCCATGACCACCCTTGTGGTCTACACACGCCAACAAACGAGCCGATCCAATTGCCCATTTCAAGTTGGGTCAGGTGGATGTTCATGTCGATATTATGAATGCAAGCACCTATAAATATAATGCTTCAAAATAAAAGGCGAGCCATTGCCCTTACATTTAGTAGAGGGTCATTGGTTCGCCTTTTGGTGTGCAATCATTTTGATGTGCTAACATGTTCGGTGTTCCACCGTTATTCATCTACGCTATCGGAAAAGCAACAACACTCATCAATGCTAATTCAGGCTGCGTCGTATCCAATCGACTGTACTGCACAATGATTGGCACATTGCTGGATACAGTGATTGCGTATGGCACTCCGAGTGGAATAGACTCACCATTTGCCTGCAAAGAAGCTGTACGGATGTGTTTCGTTCTGCGCCCAGGTACCGTTGCCGCGATCTGCTCCAATGGGTCGCGATCCTCGAAAAAAATGGTGAGCTGAAGTTCAGCATCTTCCGTGCCTGTGTTCAATACACAGATGCTCTCATGGCTCTCCAATGTACCACTACTATCTGGCGGAATGTATCCATCGGGGATCACCCAATATGTATGGCCTTTTGCTCCCCCTGCGCTGTGTCCTGTATGATCGCTCGTGACATTCGTCTGATTCGTTCCCACTATGCCAACCTCCTCGTCTTCAACTGAGTGCTTCCGATTGACCTCTGCTTTATTGCTAGAAATTCCCTCTAACGCAAGAACATCTGTAATGGCTGTAATCTTAATTCACGGATGGCTTCAGCCACTTGCTCGGCAAGACGATGAGCACCGCGCTCTTGAAAGTGCGTGTTGTCTTCAACACCTGCAGGGAAGTTCATAAATTCACCAGGCAGCACCCACATAAAATCCTCTTTGGTACCCTCGATACCCGTCTGCTCGAACAAAAGACGGCTTCGCTCCGCAAGATCAATTAGCGGAACTTCTTCCTCTTGCGCTAATTCACGTACAGCTACGATATAATCGCCATGCGTATCTGTTAGCGTGCCGTCGTCCGCAAAATAGCGACGATGAACGGGCGTAACCAGCACTGGACGAGCCCCTGCCTCACGGGCGACATCAATATATTTTTTCAAATGCTCTTTATATGTTGTGAAAGGCTTCGTTCCCCGACTAGGATCTGGCTTCTCATCGTTATGTCCGAATTGAATAAAGAGATAATCCTCTGCCTTGATCTTCCTCTGAATGGCATCTAAGCGTCCCTCATGAATGAAACTGCGAGAACTGCGTCCTGATTGCGCATGATTATCTACAGCCACATCGTGTTTGAATTGAGCCGGCAACAACTGCCCCCAACCACAGTAAGGGTAACCACTCTCCGGTTGATCCGTAACCGTGGAATCGCCTGCCAGGAACACAGTCATGGTCTGGTTCGCAAGTGTAACTTCCAATGCATTAATTCGTGGTGCTGGGCCTGAGAAGGATAAGCGAAGCTTGCCTCCTCGAACAACGACAGAGAATCGAACCTCTGCACACTGTCCTGGCAACGTATGAATGGTTGGTACCATGAGTCTGCCTTCTCCAGCTTTGACACGGGTACGTGTCTCAGCCAGCTCATCTCCAGCAAGCATCATGATCTGATACGTGCCATCCGGCACATCCATGACAAAGGAGGCTTTCGTTGGGATACAGAAGCTTGAACGTAATTGGGAGGCCAGGTTAACCGGCTCCCCGTTACCTTGAGTGCGATTAGCCCCTCGTGATGACTCATTCTCATGGATTCGTTGTTTCTCATACACGATGGAGCCTTGTTCAAATCCGAATCCCTGGTGAGCCTCATAGAATGTATTCGAAGATACTGCCTTGTAACCTTCTATTTCTTCTCCAGGGCCAAACTTAAATTTCCATGCTGTAATTGTACTCTCGTTGTTCTCTGCCGTTGCCTCCGAGGCAACGGCATGACGATCCTGAGCATTATTCAATGGAAATAGCCTCCTTGTTCAGCGTTCTGTTCCAACGCGTGCAATTAGCCTTTCAAACCGCTGGTGCTCATCCCTTGTACAATTTGTTTCTGGAAGATGAAGAACACAGCTACAACAGGTACGAGACTGACGATGGACATCGCGAACATCGCTCCCCAGTTAGAGGCAGATTCGCTATCCAGGAACATTTTCAGTGCCATTGAAACGGTGTATTTATCCGGTGAATTCAGGTACAATACGGGACCCAGCAAGTCTTCCCATCTCCAGTAGAAGGAGAAGATTGCGGCAGTAGCGAGCGATGATTTGATGAGTGGCATAATAATCTGAATGTATAGCCTGAATTTGTTACATCCGTCAATCGTAGCTGCCTCATCCAATTCCTTAGGAATCGTTCGAATGAACTGCACCATCAGGAAGATGAAGAACGGCATCCCGAAGAATGTAGGAACAACAATCGGCAGGATCGTATTCAGCCAACCAAGCTTTGTGAAAATAATATATTGAGGAACGAGTACAACGTCATGTGGCAGCATGAGAGTCAACATCATAATGGAGAACCAGAAGGCACGTCCTTTGAAGTTGAGTCTGGCAAAACCGAAAGCGATCAATGATGACGATATTACTGCACCAATGGTTGAGATAATAACAATGACAAGCGAGTTCGTAATGTAATCCATGAACGGTCTACCGCCAGCGCCTTTCCAACCATCAACATAGTTGCTCCAGATCCATTCTGTTGGGAAGAGCGTGTCTGCTGTAACAAAGATGGTGCGGCTTTCCTTGAAGGAACTGAACAGCATCCAGAGTACAGGATAGAGCATCAGGAGGGCTAGAGCTGCAACGAACAGGTGATAAATGGGCCATTTTACATTTCTCCAAACCATCGTTACTTCCCTCCTTCGGATTCATAGAACACCCAGAATTTGGATGTCAGGAATACGGCTACAGTAAGCAAACCAATCATCAGCAACATAATCCAGGCCATTGCCGAAGCGTAACCCATGTTGTTAAACATAAACGCCTGACGGAACAGGTATAGAGAGTAGAGCATCGTACCGTCCATTGGACCACCCTCTCCTTTGGAGATGATGTAGGCAGGTACAAACGTCATGAATGCACCAATCGTCTGCATGATCAGGTTGAACAAAACAATTGGACTGAGGAGTGGCAAGGTGATGCTGAAAAATTTACGAATCGGATTCGCTCCATCCACACCCGCTGCCTCATACATCTCAGGAGAGATATTTTTGAGACCCGCTAGGAAGATCAGCATGGAAGAACCAAACTGCCATACAGACAGCGAGATCAGCATCACGAGGGATGCATCAGGGTCACCGAACCAGCTTATTGGCCCCACCCCGATTGCTACGAGTGCACTGTTAATGACACCTTCATTACTGAAGAGGTTACGCCACATAATGGATACAGCGACACTACCACCGATGATAGATGGCAGGTAGTACAAGGTACGATACGTTCCAACCATGCGAGAGCCAGTATTCAGGATCATCGCTACGAAGAGGGCGAAAATCAACCTTAACGGTACCCCAATGAATACATACAGGAATGTTACCTTAACCGAGTTCCAGTATTTCGGGTCTTCAAAGAACATTTTGTAGTAGTTGTCGAGCCCGATCCAGCGCGGAGAAGTGAACAAGTTATAACTCGTGAATGACATATATAGAGAAACAAACATGGGGATCAGCGTAAAGCCCAGAAAGCCAATAATGAACGGGCTGATAAACGCATATCCGGTCAGGTTTCTACGTAACGACGAATACTGTCTCAATGGAACGAACCTCCTTCATAGATCTGCTTGCGCTATGACTGGTTTCTCAAAATGATTGGACGGGAAAGGCCCTCGCAGAAGCGAGTAGCCCTGTTCCCGTCCATCCCAGTCGCGGGATGAGCAAGCAATCATTCAACTGTTATTTATTGTTGGCTAGGACAGATTCAGCATTTTTACGGAATGTCTCTGCCGCTTGCTCTGGTGTGATTTTGCCAAAGTTCAGTTCTTCAACAACATCTGCTAGGGATGAGATTACTTCAGGTGAACCTACTGGTGGTGGCGGGCTCATTGGAGAAGCTTTTGGCTCCATCGATGCTACGAAATCAAATACTTGTTTGGTTGCGTCGCTCAGTTCAGGTGCAATCGCTTCTTTGATTGCTCCAGAGATAGGCACACCGCGCTCACCTTTGATCAATTTGTTAGCTTCTACATCGTTCACCCAGAAATCGATGAATTTAGCCGCTTCTTCTTTTACTTTCGAGTTGGACGTTACACCCCAATACATACTTGGCTGCATATAAAGACCTTTTTCCATATCAGGACCTGGCATTGGTGCAATTGCAAGTGGACGGTCAGCTACTTGTTGCAAGGCCACGAACTGATTCGACCATTGCCATACACCGATTCCTTTTTCTTTCACCAGATCGGATTCTTCAATAATGCCTTTAGTTTGGTTCGCGATATCTGGAGTCGGCGCTGCACCTTGCTCAATCATGCGACGCATAAGTCCGAAGAACTCAACGAATAATTTATCGTCGTCATAGCCAAGGCCAGTTCCTTCCGCATTGTACAGTGACAGTCCTTTCGTACGCAGGAAGTAGTGGAAGAAGATATCCGGCGCTACCCCACCATCCAAATACAGACCTTTATCTGCGGTTTGTTTACCCAGCTCTTCGTAGGTTTCCCAAGTCATATTATCCGGAATGGCATCCACACCTGCTTTTTGAAGCAATGCCGGATCGTATTGGAAGCCTAGAACGTTAACACCAGCAGGCACACCATATTGTTTGCCGTTAATTACGCCAGTGCTGATAACATTCTCAGAGACATCGTCTACTTTGATCTGGTTGCCCAGATAAGGAGCCAGATCTTCTAGCTGACCATTCTGTGCATACTGGCTAATGTAAGAGATGTCCATCTGCACAATGTCCGGCAATTGACTTGCCGCTGCTTGTGGAGCGAGCTTTTTCCAGTAATCATCAAATGAAGCATATTCCACGTCGATTTTGACATTCGGGTTTTTCTCTTTGTACAGGTCGATGACCTTCTGTGTGTATTCATGCCGTGCATCTGAACCCCACCAAGCGATTCGTAGGTTAACCGATCCATCCGAGGATGAACCTTCTGTTCCTCCGCCTGAACTACATGCCGCTGTAAAAACGAGCAAAGCAGCCATCATCAGGAATATTGCCTTTTTCACCATGCCAATCTCCCCTTTTATGTTGATATGGTTGTGTGAACGGGTTACCTTTTCTTTCCTGATAACGCTTTCACAAACTTGATACTGTCATTTTCGCAAATGTACGCGCAGAGTTGAATACACAAATCCGTCTTGTTGGTTCAAAAAACAGAGGAGGACGACATTGCCCCTCATGGCACTGTTCGTCCTCCCCATATTGTCACCACAGGATCGGTGTGCAATTGTTACGTGCCGGATCTACGGAATTCAGTCGGTGTCATTCCCGTCCACTTTTTGAACACCTGACTGAAATATTGAGAATTGCCGCCGAAGCCGAATAATTCGGCAAGCTCAAATACTTTTACATCCCCGCCTCTGCGAATATGGTCACACGCCCGTTCAATCCGCAGACGATTCACATAGTTGGAGAAATTCTCACCGGTCACCTTTTTAAATATTTTCCCCAAGTAGTCCGGGTTCATATATAACATCTGATGTGCTACGCCATTGAGCGAGAGATCCGCTTCACCGTAATGACGATCTACGATATCCATCATTTTCTCCACCGCCGAAGATTGACGACTAATATGATTCTTGTAGTAACCCGAGGTTAACCGAGCCGCACTGCTGGATACAAAGGATTTCAGACCAGATAACGTATCAATATGAGACAGCTCTGCCATCCGCTGAGTGAATTCCGTCGCCTCTTCGGGCGGACAGACTTGAATCATTGCCGAATACAATTGCACCACGTAAGAGCGAGTAACCTCAATCTCCAGCTGATGCTCTGATAACAGATCAAACAGACGATCTACTTCAGATGCTGTTTCTTCGGCATTCCCCGACTTGATTAATTGACACAATTGATCAGCATCCTGTTCCACATGAATACCTTCACGTTCCCCCGCTAATACAAGGTCGTTCTTCGTAATGAGCTTCCCTTCTCCAATGAAAAAGCGATGATTCAGACATTGCAGTGCTTCACGGAACAAACGCCGAGCCTGAATCATTCGATCTGCTTCGCTCAGTGCAGCAGTCACCTGTAATTTATACAAGCGGGTAAATGTAGCCCGAACTTCTTCGATACTTTCCTGTAATGGAGCTGCATCAGCGGAATCCTTCAGCAAAATCAATAGCTTTCCTTCAATCGTTGTACTTAACATGACATGTGGGAGAAGATCGTTCGCGATATTCTTGATTGCAAATAAATGACTGTAATCATGCTCATCTGCAATTCGGAACAGCAACAGGCGCACTTCAGTATCCTCAAGCTCCAGATCGAACAGCTCCTGATAATATTCCAGATCCCCTGGCCCATAGGTTCGATTTGTCATGAATTCTAGCAGAAACTGTTCTTTCACATGTGGAAGAACCCGTTGCAGTCGTTGCTTCATCTCTCCCGCTACATGCTCCTTCACCTGGGCAACCTGCTGTTCCTGTAGCAGCTCTGAAATGGCATCATGTATCTGGTTTTCATTACAAGGTTTAAGCAGATAATGCTTCACCCCATATTGCATAGCTCTGCGGGCATATTCGAACTCCTTATAACCTGACAACATAATAAACCGCAGATCAGGGTAGGCCTCAGACGCCTTTTCAATAAGTCCAAGACCATCTAAACCTGGCATTGAAATGTCCGTAATGACAATGTCAGGTCGGGATTGCCCGATTTTATCCAATGCTTCGATCCCATTTCTCGCCGTATCCACCAGCTCCGTGCCTGCCGCTGCCCAATCGACCACCTGGGAAATCCCCTCTAGAATGACACGCTCATCATCTACGAGCATCACTTTGTACATCGTCATCGTCCTCTCTAATCCAAGGTATGCTGATCGATACTACAGTTCCTGATCCAGGGCTGCTGCTCATGACCATTGTGCCTTCATCACCGAAGGTCAGTCTGATCCGTTCTTGAATGTTAGATAACCCAATGCCCTGCCCTCTTGTCTGAATCTGCCCCTCCTGCAATTGTTGTAGGAACTCAGCTGTCATTCCCGGGCCATCATCCTCCACTTCAATAATTACCTTATCTCCCTCTGCCCTCGCTCGGATACGAATACGGCAAGGATCTATGCTTGGCTCCAGTGCATAATGAATGGCGTTCTCCACAAGAGGTTGTAATGTCAGCTTCGGAATCCGAGCTGTCCCCACTTCAGGAGCAATCTCCATGTCAAAATCCAGCCTTTCCTCAAAACGTGTACGCTGGATGGTCACATAGCTGCGAACGATATCCAATTCCCTTTCGAGCGTTATCCATTTTTCAGACATGTTCACAGAGCTTCGTAACAAAAACCCCAGCGCCTCCACCATTTCAGAGATTTGACGTTGTTTCTGAACTTTGGCGAGCCAATTGATCGATTCAAGCGTGTTATATAAGAAATGAGGGTTGATCTGTGCCTGAAGCGCTTTCAACTCTGTCTCACGGATCACGAGCTGCTTGGCATAATTCTCATCAATCAATTCACGGATGCGCTGCAGCATCATTTTGAAGGTTCGATGTAACAAGCCGACCTCATTTTGCGGGGAAGAGGGAATATCACCGAGTGCAGCTTCCTCCAGCTTGTCGAGATCACCCTTTTCGATATTACGCATTTTCTTGATTAGATGAGCAATAGGCTGAGTAATGCTACGCGAGAACCGGAATCCGAATACAAGTGCCGCCAGGAATATGACAATGAAAATAACCGTTACCAGCTGTTTGACAAATTGAACCTGTTTAAACATCTGATCAAAGGGCGTCATATACAGGTATACCCAATCCGTGTAGGAGGAGTGAGCACGCGCAACAAAATTCCTTCCCTGTTCAAACGTAGCAATGCCATACGGCTGAATGCGTTTCAGCTCCGACTCGATTTCGGATTCACTGACTGAGGGTTCAGTTGGATAGATGACTTCTTTGCCATCTGTAATGAGTAGCTGAGAATCCTCTGCCGGATGCTGCATCTGATCCTGGACAATACGATCCAACCGAACACGAATCACTAATGTCCCCAGCTTATCGAGCGTAAACGCACCCCCGATGAAGGATTTTACCTGTCTCACCGACAACAACCTCGCTTGACGATCCCCGCCGGTATACCATGCGTTTGCACCTGAATGCTGCTCACCGAGCACAACCAGCTCGTTCTGCATCGATTCAGAGACACCTTCCCGGTTTCCCGCAGCCATAATGTTTTTATCATTATCAATAAATATCATAGAGTACACGTATTTCTCTGAACCAGCATAAGCTACAAGTCGATTCGTGATTTTCTTGCGCAGACCGTTCTTCTCGTATCCCGTCTCCGCCTTCTCCAACTGTAACAGGTATTGCTGTAGCGGTTCGTCTGACATGACTTTGAAGGATAGATTTGCGATCTCGCGAAGCTGATTCTCGATGCCTACAGAAGACATATTAAGAACCTGTGATGATTTCTCGTAAATCTGTCGGTCATAGATGCTGAAGACATATCGCAGGACAGAGACATAAAAGGTGAAGCTGACCAACATCAAAAGCCCGATGAGAAGAATGGTTTTGTGTTGTATCGGCAACGTCATGAAAGCGTTCTTAATTTTCCTCATCCAACGCGCTCCTTTGACTGGAAAAGGGTACGATGCTTCTTATGGCGTGTATAACTACTGTAAGTTATTTTCATATTTACACATCCATGGTCAGATGACAAGTCATATTTATTCAACTTTTGGAGACATGAAACAATCTATTCACGATGTGCCTAGAAAAAGACAAATAGACAGAGGTTTCCCCTATGGAAATAAGGGAGACCATCTGTCTATTCGGATGCGAAGTAACGGTTACGGATTCACAAATACTGTTTTTAGCTTCGCTAGATACTGCACGTCAAATCCAAGACCTTCTGCTACCATAGCAAGAGGTACGTATGTTTTGGACTCTTTGCCTACTTTGTTCAGGAAGGCAGGTGTGTCCACTTTCACCGATGCTCCGTTAACTAGAACCGCATTTGCACCAATCTTCACAGCAACCTTGCGATCACCATACGTAATTGTAGCGGTAGACGTTTTGTTATCCCAAACCGTTGTTGCACCAACCGCATTCACGATATCCTGAATGGCTACAAAGTTTTTGCCGCTGCGGATGATCGGTTTGTACGGTGTGTTGAGCGTTTTGCCGCTGACGATAATGTTCATCGGCTCGCCTGCTGCTGGAGCTGTCAATTTGGTATAGTTGCCCCAGATGGTTTTGGAAAACACTTCAGCAATCGATGCATATCCCAATTGATTCGGGTGGAAATCACGATCTCTGATCATATGTGTCATCGTACCTTCGCCACCAATAAACTCTTTCGCTACATGAGCTACTTGTACGTTGACCCCTTGGGCCGTAAATTGAGCTGCAATCCCATCAATCGTTGTTGTGAAGCCTTTGGATGCCTCCATGAGCTTAGCATAAAGCTCCTTACCTGCTACTTCTGGCATCGGTTGATATTGATCAGCAATCACAATTCGGGCTGCCGGGTTAATCTCATGAATATCAGTGATCGTTGCATTAATATTCGCTGTATAGGTTGTAAGTAATTCTTTGACCTTCTCTTGCAGTTCCTGATCACTCATCTTGTTGGCTGTACCAAGCAACTCCGATACGTCATTACCGCCAATTGTAATGGCTACTAGATTCGCTTGAGCAATACTCTCCCGAATGGCAGCGGTATTCGCTCCAATCTGTCCTGCTCTTGGGTCTGGCAGACTTGGTTGAATCCCTTCTGACGTGAGCGTTTTGCCTTCTTTGATTGCCGTCGTGAATGTCTTCAGACCACTACTCTTCAAACCAGCAATACCGTAGTTATCCACTTGTGTACGGCCATGAAGCAAGCCTTGCTCCTGCAAACGTTCTACATAACCATATGGCTGGTCTTGCTGTTTGAGATTAGGCTCGTATCCTACAGTGATGGAATCTCCCAAGGTTACGATACGAAACTCCTTCGTTACCGCGACTGCGTCTTTCTTCGCTGGCAAGGATGCTTCGCTTGTGCTCGCTGGTAATGTGCTTGTACCCGCCTCTGCTGCATATGCAGGCAATGCAGATGATGCTAAGAGCAACATTCCGGCTAACATACTCGCTGTTAATCCTGCTGCTGTATTTCCCCATGTACGTTTACGCTTCATTCTCGTTAACACTCCTTTTGCGAATCTATCATTTACACGATTATATAAAATATCAGTCACTTTAATGACATAAGTGCGTGTGATTCTATTCTATCATTATAAAGTAGTGATTGTCCCAAATACTGGTGATGCACATGAAATAACAGGCTTCCCTGGCGGGATAACCTGTTATTTCGTTCATATATTCATTGGTCGTTGGTTAAGTTTGCGACGGATCCGGATCGTTAGAATGGTTGGAATCCATTGTGTCAGATTTGTTCCCAGTAGCTCGCTCCAGATAACGATCATAACGATCATCTACTTCACGTGCTAATTGCCGAAATTTTAACGTTTCTTCGACAATGGGGTCGCGTTCCGTCTGAATCCGCACTTCATATTTGGGAGGAATCAATTGGTGTTCACGCTGATCGGCGTCGCCGGAGTCCTCCATGTCCCCTTCCATCAGCATATCTCTGAGCCGTTGTTCCAGTTCTTTGGATTCATCCATTGGTATTCGCTCCTTTGATTGAATTTCACTTCGTGAACAGAACAATCTTCTGATCGCTGTTATCCTCAGTTGCCTTCAACGTATTCAAGAATACATGATTTTAATTCACTTACTCCATGCCTGTAGCTTTGGCTTCCTTCAGTACACCTGTCAGGGCGTCATGAATTTTGCCATTACTTGCTACGATGTGGCTAACAGACAGATCGTACGGTGTTCCAACCGTATCTGTGATTGTGCCACCAGACTCAGCAACGAGCAATGCGCCTGCTGCAATATCCCATGGTTTCAGTCCGATTTCCGTATAAGCGCTGAGTCTTCCCGCAGCAACATAAGCCAGATGTAATGCAGCCGAACCGCCAGCACGTAAGTTACGCACCTGTGGTGCAAGTGCCTGTACAGCAGCCATATTAATCGGCAGAGTATAGTTAGGATCAGCAGGGAAGCCAACCGCAACAAGGCTATGTGCCAGCTCTTGCTCTCCAGATACGCCCATACGATTACCATGAACGTAAGCGCCTTTTCCTTTTTCAGCTACAAATAATTCATCCCGTGAAGGATCGTAGATAACACCTACAATAACTTCACCACGATGCGCTAATGCAATAGATACCGAAAAGAACGGAAATCCATGCACGAAGTTGGTCGTACCATCCACAGGGTCAACAATCCAGAGGTACTCTTCATCTTGGATCTCTTGGAGTGCTCTAGCCGAAGCTTCAGGTCCTGGCTCCACGCCCTCTTCACCCAGAATAGCATGCTCTGGAAAATGGGTAAGAATGAGGCGGCGGATCATCTGTTCCGCTCCTTTATCCACTTCGGTTACCAGATCTTGCGGAGAATACTTGATTCCAAGTTCACTTACCGTTCCAAGGCGACTCTTGATCCACTCTCCAGCTTTGGAAGCTGCATTGATGGCGACGGCAGTATAGCTTTTGCTTGTCACGACATAAGGTGTCTTTTCCTTCTCATTCAAAGCGTTCACTCTACTTTCTATATCAATCTACGAAAAATTAAAATACTGTCCAAGTACGTATTCAAAAAGTACGGTTTTCAGTACCAAGAAGATGGAATGAAGCTAGAAATGGAGTAGCGGAGCGTAGGGTGACTACGTGAGCAACGGACATTTCGGCTGAATTCCATATTCGATGTTGATGATGCCGCATGCCGCATGGCATCCTTCGTAATCAAAAGCGTACTTGTTGAACAACCTCTCAAAAGTATACGCCTCACCAGCGTTAAAGTTTCTAGTTGCCTAAGCCTCTTTTGGCATTTAGGGATGAATAATGACCGTTGACTCGTCCACCCATTCCACACCCTCTTCGTGATAGAATGCTAGCTTCTGCATCAACTGAACCAATGCTTCATCTTTACGTTTGGCCTCAATCATGACATCCAGCGCAGGGGTATCTGCAGCAATGTGCCTTAAAAAGTCCAGCAATGGCTCAACCTCTACCCCGTCCGCATGACCACGCAGGTCTTTCTCACTCTTCGGGCTAGATACGTGAATCTTAGGTGGGAGTGGGCGATCCGCTGGAGAATCTGCCTGTGCAAGTGGTGACGTCCATGTTTTCAAAATATTAGGCCACAGCTCCCAAGGCTTTTCCCCTTCGTTGTTGACCCACTGATGATGAATATCCAGTACCATCGGTAACCCCAAATGTTCACACACCGCAAGAGTTTCAGGCACATTGAAAGTTTTATCATCATTTTCGAGCGTAATCCGCTCTTGAATATCCCTGTCCAGCTTCATAAAGTTCTCTTCAAAACGAAGTGCTGCAGAAGGCTTGTCCCCATATGCACCACCAATATGTATATTGTTCTTGGCAGTTGCATTCAGACCCATTGCATCCAGCATCCGCACATGATGGCGCAGATCCTTGATCGAATTACGTAGCACTTCCTCACGAGGTGTACTGAGTACCGTAAAATGATCCGGGTGAAACGATACACGCATCTCGTTCTCTTTCACAAATTCACCTATTGCAGCAAAATCAGATTTTAGTGCCGGAAATGGATCCCAATCACTTAGATCCTCATGCGTTGCGAGCGGAATTAATTTGGAGGAGAAACGATAGACATGAATATGACTCCCGCGATTATGTCTGAGTAATCGTAACGTATTGTGTAGATTCTCAGCCGCGATCCGTTCCAGCTTACGAATGGCTGCTTGCCTGTCGTCGATCTTTTTGAAGCTGGCCATGGTCATTGTGCGCGACGGTGAAGCATTCTCCACAAGCACAGACATAGCCACGTAACCAAAACGCACGAGCATGAAGGTTCTTCCTCTCTATGGGCGGCAATTCTGCCCGACTGATATACGCCGAGCTTTGCCAACTTGTATATAACCAAGTTTTACCCTAAACGAAAGACCATAATCGCTCAGGCACCAAATCGGTTGATTAACCCTGCACCTGCTCTCCAAAGAACATCTCGTCGGCAAGTGCAGTCTGGATGCGTGACTCTTCTTCCGTTAATTTACGGATGAGTTGCATCTCTACTTCGGTCACCTCTTGATTTTGGAAGTTAATCTCCGCAATGGAAGCGACAATCTTCACGATGGCAACCGCCACATTGTCCGGTGTGTACGCAATGACTTTCTGTCCGGTAGGGAATACCCGGAAGCCTTGTTTTACCATTTTGCCACGGCCATATTCAAGTAGTTCGAATAGTTCTTGTTCGCTTTTGAATTTGCATACAGAATTGAATTCAGTCTGAAATCCCATGCCTATCCCTCCTTAAATTAGCGTGTAAATAATAAGTTCATTTTATAAAATCCGAAATTATGCTTGCACGCCGTTTTCGTAGTTCAGAGCCTGTTTGCGGTTGTAACGCTCCAAAGCAAGCTCAATCATACGATCCAGCAGCTCTGCATACGATACACCTGTCTCGCGCCACAGCAAAGGATACATACTGTACGGTGTGAAACCTGGCATTGTGTTCACTTCATTAATAAGCAAGGCGCCATCCGATTTGCGGATGAAAAAGTCAGCGCGGGAGATACCATTGCCTTCGATTGCACGAAATGCCTGCAACGCCGCTTCACGAATACGATCTGCTGCTTCTGGATCGAGTGGTGCAGGAATTAACATCTGTGATTGTCCGTCAATGTACTTCGCCGCATAATCATAATATTCACCGGAGGATACGATTTCTCCTGGCACCGAAGCCATCGGCTCATCGTTTCCTAGCACGCTCACCTCGACTTCACGTGCTTCAACGAACTCCTCAATAACCACCTTCGTATCATAACGAAGTGCAAATTCAACAGCCGTTTTCAATTCATCCCGGTTGCGTGCTTTGGAGATACCCACGCTTGAGCCCAAGTTTGCCGGTTTGATAAAGCACGGATAACCTAGCTGATCTTCCACCTGAACGATCATTTCATGCTCAGATTGCTTCCATTGTGTTGCGTTAAAATAAGTGAAGGCACATTGGTCAATCCCCGCCTGTGCGAACAACTTCTTCATTACAACTTTGTCCATACCACCCGCTGAAGCGAGTACACCCGCACCAACGTAAGGCATATCTGCCATCTCGAACATACCTTGGATCGTTCCGTCTTCACCGAATGTGCCGTGCAACAACGGGAACATCACATCCAAAGCTTCTTCTCCACCGTACAAGCGACCGAATAGCGCGTTCAGTGCTTCCTGCGTTCCGCCAGCAGCATGTTCCAGCTTCAGGTCTTCGATCTGCGCGAATGGCGCATGCATCACAGAGCCTTTTTTCCATGTACCTTGCTTGGAGATATAAAAAGGAACAAGTTCATACTTTTCATAATCAAATGCATTTGTTACAGCAAACGCCGTTTGCAGCGATACCTCGTGCTCGCCAGACTTCCCGCCATAAACGACGCCTACTTTTAATTTATCCATACTCATGCGTAACCTCCGATTATCTGTGCATCATGCCTACTTCATGACCGTAATCACGACAGGCACCATTAATATTCTGTACTGATCTTATTTTACACGGAATGGGCTCGGTGCGTCACCGAAAACAAGTTCATTTCCCGTGCGATTAGGCTCAAAACTCGTCTGCAATGTGAAAAAGCCGATACACCGTCCGCTCTGTCCAAGCGTAAGAATCCTGGTAATCCCAGTAACGGTGACGACTGCTGACTGTATGTGCGTTAACAAGCGGCATGCCACCTGCATCAAAGGCAGTGACCACCGTACTATGCTGAAAGCGACCGTCCCCGTCCCAATCGTAGAGAATGACATCCCCCAGCATCAGTTGCTCAGGACGCTCCACTACCGTTGCGGTCAAGCCCCAAATGCTACTGGACAGATAACGCTCCAAACTGTTCGATACCGCCCAGCTGTAGCTCCACATCTCCGTGCCATTTACATAGCCTTTATACCACCAGCCCGCTTCTCTCCTACCAGTATAGTGGATGGGTGCCTCACCTGCAAAGAGGCATTGGGACACGTAATTGGTGCAGTCCACCTCGAATTCTTCAAATGCCGGATTGCCTGTATTCCACCACCGATCCGCATATGCAACGGCTAAATCTCGGCGATATAATTGTTGACGAGAGCTGCGTCCCTGTCTAAGTACATCGTGATTGAGCAAAGGTCGATTCATCGCCTGTACAAAATCAGCCTGCTGAAAAGGGCGGCTCGCCCCAGGAGGGCGGCGTTCAGGCACTTCACGTTCTACACGTGTAATCGTCCAAGCTCCATTCTGCCGCAGAAAGGTCAACCGTTCCCGCTCAATTCGATCTTCGCGATGAGTCATGCCGCTTTTCTCATAAAACAACCTGCTGTATAGCTGCACATCCACCACCGACTCTTCCGGGCTCTCGGTAACCGTACGTACGATCTTGGCGCTGGTCTCGCTCCGCAGCGGCACAGCCCGCCGCCTCCGATACCACTCATCTAATCTCGTCATACGTTCGCCACGATCTAGAACAAACGCAGGATCAGTTACGATACGTTCGCTTGTCTGTGGGCGGTAGTCAATCTCGCAGCGATTATATTGGTTAACATACGTATACAAGGCACTCTTCCATTCCCGTTCCAAGCTGTTGTCCCCTTCGGCATAAGCTGTGTTTGGACGATCTCCCACCGATATGCACAATAAAACTCCTTCTATATCTATGAGAACCCACCGGGTTGTATGAGTACGCCTTCTGAAATCCAAATGATACGAACTTACTCTTTGTGAGAAAACGCCTTCATTCTTTTTAAAAAGCAGGATTATACAGGCAAAAATCCCTTTACGTAGACCTCTCGAAACGGTATACTTAAAACTAAAGTTACGATTATGAAATTATGTTTCACCTAATGAAACCAACGAACAAGAACACGGAGCGATGAAGGCCTGTTCTTCATTTAAATGAATGTCTTCTTCATCTCACCGACACATTTTTAAGGAGGTACATGTATGTCAGCCAAGAACCATTTCTCCGCCGCACGCAGTCTTGAGGTCGGAGGCAAGTCTTACCGCTACTACAGTTTAGATGCTCTTCAGGAAGGCGGCTACGGCGACCTTTCCAAGCTTCCCTTCTCTATTAAAGTGCTGCTTGAAGCAGCAGTTCGTCAATTCGATGGACACGCAATCACCGAAGAACATGTGAAACAATTGACCGGCTGGGCAGATGGCCGTGACAATAACAAAGAAATTCCATTTATTCCTGCACGTATCGTTCTGCAAGACTTCACCGGTGTACCGGTTGTCGTTGACCTTGCTGCAATGCGTGATACGGTTAAAAAAGCAGGCGGCGATCCAAAACAGATCAACCCGCTCGTACCAGTTGACCTCGTTATTGACCACTCCGTTATGGTTGATGCATTCGGAACAAACGATGCCCTTGACTACAATATCAAGGTTGAATTCGAGCGTAACGAAGAGCGTTACCGTTTCTTGCGTTGGGCACAAACGGCGTTCAACAACTTCCGTGCGGTTCCACCGTCCACAGGGATTGTTCACCAAGTCAACTTGGAGTACCTAGCTTCCGTTGCTGCAACCAAAACAGTTGACGGCGAAACGGTAGTATTCCCAGACTCTCTCGTAGGTACGGACTCCCATACAACAATGATCAACGGTCTTGGCGTTGTAGGTTGGGGTGTTGGCGGGATCGAGGCTGAAGCAGGTATGCTTGGCCAACCGCTTTACTTTGTTACACCTGACGTTATCGGTTTCAAATTGACAGGTAGCCTGAGCGAAGGCGCAACAGCAACGGATCTGGCGCTGACTGTTACCCAAATGCTTCGTAAAAAAGGCGTTGTTGGTAAATTCGTAGAGTTCTACGGCCCAGGACTTGCTAATATTGGTCTTGCTGACCGTGCAACTGTAGCTAACATGGCACCTGAATACGGCGCAACCATCGGTTTCTTCCCTGTAGATAGCGAAACGCTGAACTACTTGCGCAGCACAGGCCGTTCCGATGAGCAAGTGGATCTGGTTGAAGCTTACTACAAAGCTCAAGGTATGTTCCGGACTGCTTCAACAGTAGATCCTGAATTTACAGATGTTATTGAACTTGACCTCGGCTCCGTTGTACCAAGTCTTGCAGGACCAAAACGTCCACAAGATCGCATCGAGCTGACACAAATGAAAGAAAGCTTCAACAGCATCGTGCGCACACCGGTTGATAAAGGTGGATACGGACTGACTGAAGAGAAGCTTGAACAAAAAGTACCTGTTAAACATCCTGATGGTTCAACAAGCGAACTTGCTGCTGGAGCTGTCGTAATCGCAGCCATCACAAGCTGCACAAACACATCTAACCCTAGTGTTATGGTTGGAGCAGGTTTGCTTGCGAAAAAAGCAGTTGAACGCGGCTTGACTAAACCAGGCTACGTGAAAAGCAGCTTGACTCCAGGATCTCTGGTGGTTACCGAGTATCTGGAAAAAGCAGGTCTGATCGAGTACTTGGATCAACTCGGATTCAACGTTGCTGGTTACGGCTGTGCGACTTGTATCGGTAACTCCGGTCCACTACCGGATGAAGTAAGCGAAGCTATTGCTGAGAACGATATGACCGTAGCGGCTGTATTGTCTGGTAACCGTAACTTCGAAGGCCGTGTACACGCTCAAGTTAAAGCTAACTACTTGGCTTCTCCACCACTCGTTGTGGCATACGCACTCGCGGGTACGGTGAATATTGACTTCGAAGTCGATCCAATCGGCTATGATACAAATAACGAGCCTGTATTCCTGAAAGACCTCTGGCCTAGCTCTGAGGAAATCAAGGATGCGATTGCTAGCTCCCTGAACGCTCAAATGTTCCGTAACAAATACGAGAACGTATTTACAGCTAACGAACGTTGGAACAACATCCCTGTACCAGAAGGCGAACTGTACGAGTGGGATCCAAACTCCACGTACATTCAGAATCCTCCGTTCTTCCAAGAGCTTGGTGACAAGCTGAACGATATCTCCGATATCCGTTCTGCACGTGTTATGGCATTGCTTGCTGATTCCGTAACAACGGATCACATCTCACCAGCAGGTAATATCGCACCGTCCAGCCCAGCTGGATTGTACCTGAAAGAGCATGGCGTAGAGCGCAAAGACTTCAACTCCTACGGCTCACGTCGTGGTAATCATGAAGTTATGATGCGTGGTACGTTTGCGAATATCCGTATTCGTAACCAAGTAGCTCCGGGTACTGAGGGTGGTATTACGAAATACTTGCCAACAGACGAAGAAATGTCCATCTACGATGCTTCCATGAAGTATCAGGATGAAGGACAGAACTTGATCGTTATCGCAGGTAAAGAGTATGGTACAGGAAGCTCCCGTGACTGGGCGGCAAAAGGAACATTCTTGCTCGGCGTCAAAGCCGTTATCGCAGAAAGTTTCGAGCGGATTCACCGTAGTAACCTCGTCGGCATGGGCGTTATGCCATTGCAATTCCAAGAAGGTCACGGCTGGTCTAGCCTGGGTCTGAATGGACGCGAAACATACGACATTACTGGCCTGAGCAATGACGTGAAACCAGGACAAGAGTTGAAAGTAACTGTAACTCGTGAAGACGGTACACAGTTCGACTTCCCTGTTATCGCACGTCTGGACAGTATGGTTGATGTGGATTACTACCATAACGGCGGTATCCTGCAAACGGTATTGCGTCAAATGATGAAAAAAGCTTAATTGCCTTAACCATTAATGCTATGAAGTGATATAAAAGAAGCTCCCCATCGTTGCCGGTAGGCATGATGGGGAGCTTCTTGCATTATTTGTGTATATCTGTTGGCAGCTGATATGTCTGTAATGAATGAATGAATTAATTTATCCTCGTCGGAAGATAGACGATATTAAAAATCAATCTTTATGCCAACTTCCGAATCATCAGGTGGTTCAGGAATGCTATAGAGCCCCCTCCTGTTCAACTTTTCTACATTAATCCAGTCTACAAAATCACTTCCTCCGTAACAACGAACAAAGTGACCATATTCCAATTCGCCATCATAGTTAATGGACTCCATGTATTGGGTGAAGGGATGCTTATATTCTAATGTCTGTAAAAAATCAGAAAATTCTATTCGCCACTCTTCGATTCGATCCGCGTAATGATCAGGGACATAAAAATAGTGGCCATCCGGGCTATAGTATGAAATCTTCATTATCATTGAACAGACCTCCTTCAAGCTTAATTCCGGTTATAACTTACACTACACCCTCTTACAGTTTTAAGATTTCCATGCCTTCCCTGAGTTCTTCCGTCACAACCGTATTAAATTCAATGCTATTCGCCAGTTCACGTTCTGTCTTATGTACAAGGTAGTAGGAATACTTCTGCATCATCTCATGCTCGTTTAGTTCAATTGGCAGTTTAATAATCTCTATCTCATCCGATCCAGCATGGAACCGATATCCTCTCTCTCCACGCCCTACATTCATCACCGTTTTGATTACGAATAACTCATCTCGTGTACAGCTATTGATTAGCTCAGATCTCTTTTGCTCCAGATCAAGCACAGCCTTGTCATCGGCATCCTTGCTTTTTAATGTTGCAATCTCATTCTCAACTTCCATAATAGCTCTCATTCGGCTGGCCAGTTGTTTAGCTAATGAATACAATTAGTGTCCTCCTTGTCAGTTGATGAACATACCTGCTCATTAATGCCCCACATGATGTGAGGCTTGATCCAGCATTTGCAGCACTCCCCTGATTAGAAATAAGCATGACATAATGATAAGTGAGTACCCGATCAACTTGGATGTCGTGCGATCCATTATACGACGATTCGAGGCATGCGTTACATAACGCGGACTAGCGATGAACATAAGGCCTACGCCAATGATCAGAAGAGCCAAAAAGAACATAAGGATTCTCCCCTTTTAGGTGTGACTTTTGTTTGCATCATATTGTTTCTTCACAGTACGTGCAGGTTCACCTGCTATTATGCGTTTCATCCCACGAGCCATCGTAAAGAGGACGTACCCAAGGATACCACCCGTAGTATTGAGAATAAGGTCATCTACATCAAATACACCCATACCGGTCAATAGCTGTGTGACCTCATAGGCCAGGCTGAGCAGGAGAGATAATACCAATACGTTTGCCCCTGCCAACCACTTGTTGCCCATTAGCACAGGGATAAATATGCCTAGCGGCATAAAAGCGAGTACATTACCAAACAGATGAATGGCACTCCCCGGTCGACCCAACGACACACTATGCCAGTCTCTTGCAATCTCCTGCAATGGCGTCAAGTTAACGATTCGTGTATGAATAAGGTCTGGCTCTTGCATGAACAGCTTAAGTTGAGTCAGTACCAAGTTAATATCAACAGGATTACCTTTGAATAAGATCAGCTTCGTTAACAGATATAGATAGATGACCAAAGCGGAGATCCATAAAAGTTGGACTATTAATTTTTTTGTGCTCATGATGATGAACCTCCATTATAATGTACGTTTGCGACGATTCAAATGTTGCTATGTTAGTGTTACTGTAACTATAACTGTTATTCCTTCACCGTCACGACGACGCCTTCCATGTTATCGCCCGATATCTCATATGAACGGTTCTCAGGTATGTAGATCGCTTGGTCTTGTGAAGCAGTGTAATAATGAACGTGATAGATCTGACCCTCAACCTCAACAGTCAGGCTCTTCTTGTCCTTTAGCAGCTCCAGATATTGCTCCAAAGCCAAATTACGCTGAACCATGACAGCACTATGTGGTAAGCCAACATAACGAAAGTGCCATGGTTCATATTGAATCCCCGTAATATGTACCTTGTCCTTCGGATAGCGTAGAATAAAACCATATTTCCACGCATTTCGCTCCAGCCATGCCCCTTCAGGTGCCTCACTCATGGCAGCTAGAGTAGAACCTACATCTACGGACAAGCCTAGATTATGTTCACTGTGCCCCGCAGGGAGCGCATAATCCAAACCCTTTTGCTCATACAATCGTGCTTGTTCTGCCAAGTCCCGATAACCACTACTAATCATAAAATAGCGCACATCATCTTGACCAGCGGCTTCAACCATTTGCTCAAACGCTTGGGCTACGTACCGTGATAGCCTTATTTTATGATCCAGCAAGCCGTATCCACGCACCAGTTCATTCTGTTCAGCTAATTTCACAATATCCGTTCTCATGCCTGTTGGATGTACGGGATATTCTAAGTTCACGAGCAATAGATTGCCTTTATGTACTTCACTTTTCATATCTATATGGACGGCTTGGGCATGATCCGTATGAATCTCATTCGTATACTGAATCTCTACCATCGGTTCGGTCGGTTGTTGCAACCAAGCGGTTGACCTGCTAAAAATATAACCCACAGCAATGATGCATATCAAAAATCCCCACTTTTTCATCTCCACGCTCCTCCTCTTCCTCATAAAATCAAGGATAGAAGAAACAAGTTAAATAAAAGCAGGGCAATTCTAAAGTTTTTCTTAAATTAGAGCGTTCATACAACTATATAGGTTCAACTAAAGAAGGTTTACACTTGCCACTCCGATGACAGAATAACCTTCCGATCGCTGTTATCCCCAGATTTTTTGGATTCCCTTCTTCAAAGGGAAAATCCGGTGATGGCGTATGCTTCCGAAGTAGCTTTCTTTCAGAAAGCTTTGAGGCGAGCGCTTCGCTTCTTCACGTTATTTCTGTCCTCTCCGTTCTCGTGTAAAAAGTTTAGTTAAACTTATATATTTCATTGCATATAATTTAAATTGATTTCAACTCACGCTAGCGCGGGCAGCCGAATCTCAAATACCGTCCGTACAACATCGCTTTGAGCCGAAATGGCTCCATCATGCTGCTCCACAATATTTTTGGCGATAAACAGCCCTAGCCCTGTTCCACCCTCCTGAGGTGTCCGTGAGCGATCCCCGGTATAATACATATCGAAAATATGGGGTAAATCTTCTCGATCAATATGTCCTCCATAGTTCATGACCTGAACGATAACCTGCCCTGCTTCGCGATGACCGTAAATATCTACATATAGACCATCCTTACCATGCCGGGCGGCATTAATTAGCAGATTCTCGAAGACACGTGCCAGTAGTTCACCATCGCCAGAAATGACCAGATCGGAATCGATATGAAGTCGAGTAACCAATTTATTTTTTTCAAAAACGGGGTACAACTCTTCATTCATCTGCCGGAGCAATTCACTAAGATCAAGCTGCTTCTTCTCCAAAGGCAACATGCCGTAGTTCATTCGTGTAATTTCAAACAAGTCATCAACCAGCTTCTCCAACCTCTGGGACTTAGTATATGCAATGGAAGTAAAATGCTTAACCTGCTCTTCCGTTAGTTGATCATCCTTCACCAATAGATCCAGATAACCTAATACAGAGGTCAGAGGAGTTCGCAGATCATGTGCTAGATTCACCACCAGTTGATCCTTGCTGTTCTCTGCAAAATCACCCCGTTCTACCGCTTCCTTGAGCTTGAGACTCGCCAGATTAATGTCCTCTGCAATCGTTCCTAATTCATCCTTCGAGGAAATCTGCACCCGATGCTGAAAATCTCCATTGGCCAAGTGTCTTATGCCTGCAGAGATGTCTTTGAAATAGGTAACATAGGGTTTGGTAAACCAGAAGAAGAACAATATCGCAAGTGGAATGAACAGGAGTAAGAAGAAATAAATATCCCCGATACTCTTCATAAAATGACGATATTCAGCAAGCTGATCTTCTGCCCGCACTCCCGAGTAGAAGTATTGCATTAGTTTATACACACCATAGGTAATTGCACCAGAGGCGAGCATGCTCAGACCAAGCAACAGAATCATCGTTGTTCGAAAACTTCTACGTTTATTCATTGAATGTGTACCCCACACCCCAGATCGTTTTGATAAACTTGTTCTTGTCTACGTCTTCACCAAGCTTCTTGCGCAGGGTTCGAATATGAACCATAACGGTATTACCGCTCTCATAATAAGCCTCTCCCCACACGTGTTCAAAAATGCTCTCTGCACTAAAAACCTGTTTGGGATGGCTAGCGAGCAGATATAAAATATCGAATTCCTTCGGTGTTAACTCTACAGGCTTGCCATAGAGCATAACACTATGCTGATCGGGGGAGATCACAAGTCCACCCTTCTCCAGAACAGAGCGCTGGACAGATGCTACCTGACTGAATTGAAGCGAACGGCGTAGCTGTGAATTCACACGGGCAACCAGCTCCATCGGATTAAATGGCTTGGTCATGTAATCGTCCGCACCCATCACGAGTCCCGTAATTTTGTCCATATCTGAGGTTTTGGCACTCAGAAAAATAATAGGCATATGGTGCTGCTCCCGAATTTTGCGAGTCACCTCATACCCGTCCATACCAGGCATCATGATATCCAAAATCGCTAAATCTATCGTTTGTGTCTGAACGGCTTGAACCGCTGTTTTCCCATCAAATGCTTTGATGATATGATATCCTTCTTTTTGCAGATGCAAAGCAACCAGATCCGCAATCTCAACTTCATCATCTGCAATCAAAATCGTAATACGTTTCATTGCCTATTCCACTCCTATATGTGATAGTGGGCAGTATAATCTATCTGAATCTAACATAATCAACGATCGAAAGGAAACCCACTCATGAAACTGGATCGTTTATTAGCCATCGTGGTGCTGCTGGTCAATCGAGGTCGTGTACAGGCCAAGGACTTGGCAGATACGTTTGAAGTGTCCATTCGCACCATTTATAGAGACATCGACACGTTGGGTCAAGCAGGTATCCCTGTCGTTACGTATCAAGGCGCTAGCGGCGGAATTGGTCTTGCAGAGGGCTATCGGCTCGACCGTAACGTGCTGACAGATCAGGATCTGGCATCGATCGTGACCGCACTTCGTAGCATCTCTACTTCTCATAGCAACGTGGCACGGGATCTCTTGGTGGAGAAGCTCAGCAGTATTGTACCCGAAGCCAAAAATGAAGATTTCCAGTCCAATACAAGCCGCTTCATTGTCGATTATTCAACCTGGACACATCCCGAAGCCTTGCAGATCAAGCTTCAGTTGATCGAATCTGGAATGGATCAGTCACGGCTCATCACCTTCACCTATTGCAGTGCTGGAGGGAATCAGACCATTAGAACCGTTGAACCCCATACGCTGGTGCTCAAACGACATTCTTGGTATCTCTATGCATTCTGCCATGAACGGGATCAATTCCGCATGTTCAAGCTTGTCCGTATGCGAGATGTATCCCTTGCACAAGAACATTTTGAGCGAAGAATTATACAACCACATGATAGACCCTGGCAGCAAGAATGGGTAGCACCCGACAACCAAGCCCCTCTGACCCTGCGATTTCACGCTCGCGCCCGCCATCTAGCAGAAGAATGGTTTGGCATTGAAAATGTCATTCCTGATGGAAAAGGATATTACATCAGTCAGGTCGCCTTTCCAGAAGACAACTGGCTGTACGGCTTTATTTTGGGCTTTGGGGCAGATGTCGAAGTGTTAGAGCCAGAGCATATCCGAGTTACAATAAGGCAAATGGCAGAACAGATTGTACAAAATTATACTTCTTCATCCCAAACCTGACAGACTGCTGTCTAGTTCCTCTCGTTATACTGTCCATATATTCAGTTACAACGATCGAGGAGGAAATGATAATGAACACAACGTTATGTCAAAGCTGCGGCATGCCACTGACAACTCCAGCTCAGTTCGGAACAGAGACTGATGGGAAGGCTACAAGAGAGTATTGTATCTACTGTTATAAGAACGGGCAATTCGAGCAGCCTAACATTCCACTGGAAGGTATGATCGAAATGTGCACCGCGATTCTCAAGGAGGAAGGCATGGATGAGGAGTCTGCACGATCTATGTTGCGGAATCAGCTTCCTTATTTGAAACGATGGAACGGCACTATAATGAGAGGAACCTCGGCAAGCTCAGGGGACGATTCAAATGATACATCTACGGAGTCGAATGGTCTGAGCGGCGCGCTTCTTGGATTGTCCGAGCCTGTTCGTTATGTGACTCTTCCGGCGAAACGTCTTGCGGGTGTGTCTGCGAGAACAACCAATGCGATTGAGATCAGTGGCAAAGGCTGCATTCAAGGCTTGTGGAATCAGTATTTCTCCTCTGACCAACTACCAGCACCAGAGGTAGCTCGCTATGGCTGTTATAGTGACTATACAGACGGTATTACCGGGGAGTACACCATTCTGGTTGGTCACGAAGTTTCTGCGGACGAAAGGCTGCCCGAGGACATGAATTCAGTTGATCTGCCTCCAGCTACGTACGCCGTGTTCACCTCCAGAAGAGGAGCTATGGCAGAAGTGGTAGGGGAAGCATGGGGCGCAGTATGGGCTTGGGCGGATCAGCATAAACGTACATTTACGGGTGACTTCGAGCTATATGATGAACGTAGTATTGACCCTGAGAATGTTCAGGTAGACGTATATATTGCTGTTCAGTCAAAATAGTGGATTGTTATTTGATGTGATAGCTATCCTTCATCCTAAATTTAAATTCTAAGATCATATTCAGGCGAGCTGTCGGAGGAATCCGATGGCTTTTTGTTATATGTACTTTTAGCTAATATTTTTAGCCAATGAAAGGTCAATTACTAAAGTAGAATCCATGCAACGACTCATTATTCGCGCAAACAAATTGCCTTTCTCCCCTCCAAACAACGGTCTAAGGTACCAAGTTACTTAGCATTTCCCATACCTATTCAACCAGACAATATGTCTCAATTAGGTCATGGTTGACTTATTTAAAATTGGGTCTATTCACTTAACAACCGATTCTATCCTCCCATTTACCCTCTTCGAAATGCAGTCCTTTATTCCTGAATTTCCCTAAAAACGTTTACATCTCTCAAATACCGGGTAAAATCACTACAATCCAATTGGAATTACATCATAAATTTGCCCAATTCATATAACAAGTCACATATACCTATAAATCATGAATACATAAATTACGCATCAAAGGAGGAACCAAGATGATCCGCATGCCTATTCAGCAAATGATCCCGTATCACCACCAATATCCGCGCAACACGGCGACCAATGCTCCAAAAAAGGAGAATGAGAGCACTCAAGGTCTATCCTTTCATGAAATTTTGCAACAAAAGATCGCGAATAAGAATGCTGCGCCTTCTATGCGTTAACATATCATGCTCTAACCGGTCTCTTGTTCTTATTCGGTTACAATCAGCTTACCGTCCTTCCAGAACGCTAGGGATGACGGTTATTCGCCTATCCTCTATAATGGGTTAAAACTTTGGCAAGCCTAGGCTGCTCACAGGCAGCTGAAGCCATTAGGGGGAGAAATACTATGCTTACCATCAGTTGTTTTCACGCTCACTATTCCAACATTACCCTGGTCGAAGAAGCTTTGTCTGCCTATGCGGTGGAACTCGTGCATTATGTTGATCCCGGTCTGGATCGGCTTAAACATGATGAAGGCTTCTCTGACGCAATAACGAAGGACAAAGTATCTCAAACCCTGCAATGGATTGAGCGCTGCCATACCGATGCCATTCTCGTGACCTGCACCCTGTTTGCTGCTGTTCTGGAACAGGAAGCACGAAAGATTGCCATTCCTGTCATTGGCATTGATGATCCACTACTAGCGAAGATACAACGGATGGACAATGAATACATATTCGCTTTTACCAATCCAGCTACAATTGAAGGTACAATGGCACGGGTGTATCGGGCTTTACAGCAAGATTATGAGAAAGAGCAGAACTGTGTTACCGAGGTGCCTCAGCCAGAAGCCGTGTGCATTCCTGAGACGTTTCAATTGATTATGCGCGGTGACAAGGAAGGTTATCTTGCAGCAGTACGTGAAGGATTACAGTACATTGCTGGGCAGCATCCCGGCAAAACGGTAGTCGCAGCCCAATTATCCATGGCGCCCGCTGCTGCGCGAGTTACAGTAGAGACCGGTATTGCGATCCATAGCCCTTTGGCATTGCTTGCAACGTATTTGGAGAAGAAGCTAGGCATAGCACCGCATTGAATGTTGGAATGGGGAGTAGATTAGGGCACTAGTTTTATACTTTTGTATCTAGTCTATTTAATATTAATATGTATTTTATGGCTTACATAGTGTTGGATTAACTTTCGGAGCTTTGAGCGTTAGTTTTTCGGGTTCGGCCAATAATGATTCCAGAGGAACACTAAAAAATTTCTATTATTAATTTACTCTGAGTATTAAGAACATTATATCTTATTAGATAAATTTGAATTATTGTTCACACTCTTAAGATATGTTAAGCACAGTTCCATTTATTGTAGAGGAGTGAATGTTAGTGCGTTTCTTATACATTCTAATTTTGTTTATTATAGGCTTGGCCTGTTCTGCATTTATCTACGGTGGAAGTCTTAAATTAGCAGACGGCATACTATTTGTCATTGCAGGTATTCTGTTTCGAATTTGGAGTAAAATGAAGTAAACTATAGTAGAGATATCTGTGAACGACGGCCAATATTTAGTCAAACCAAAAGAGCAATTCTGAAGGCTACAAACAAAAAACAGTTCATCACTCATTTTATGTGATGAACTGTTTTTTTTTTTTGCTGCACTATCAATCTCCAATCTCACCTACCGCATCCGATATTCTTCAGCCTTCGCCTGCATCCCTGCGGCTACCGCATCATCTTCGGACAACCCCTTGTCTGCAGCAAATGCACGAATGTCTTGCGTAATTCGCATACTACAGAACTTCGGCCCACACATCGAGCAGAAATGGGCTTCCTTAGCTCCCTCAGCAGGCAATGTCTCGTCATGGTAAGAGAGCGCCCGTTCAGGGTCAAGCGACAAGTTAAATTGGTCGCGCCAGCGGAATTCGAATCTAGCCTTGGACAGCGCATCATCTCGGCGTTGAGCTCGAGGATGACCTTTGGCTAGGTCAGCGGCATGTGCTGCAATTTTGTAGGCGATGACTCCCTCTCGTACATCATCCTTGTTAGGCAGCCCCAAATGTTCCTTCGGTGTAACATAACAGAGCATGGATGTCCCGAACCAGCCAATCATCGCCGCTCCAATAGCTGAAGTAATGTGATCATAACCTGGAGCAATGTCCGTTGTCAGTGGACCCAAGGTATAGAACGGAGCCTCTTTACAGATTTCCATCTGTAGATCCACATTCTCCTTGATCTTATGCATCGGCACATGCCCCGGCCCTTCAATCATCACCTGTACATCATGCTTCCACGCAATCTGCGTTAACTCGCCCAGTGTAGCCAGCTCGGCCATCTGAGCCTCGTCATTGGCATCATAGATACTCCCCGGACGCAATCCATCCCCAAGCGAGAATGCCACATCATACCTTTTCATAATTTCACAGATTTCTTCAAAATGCGTATACAAAAAGTTCTCTTGATGATGTGCCAAACACCACGCAGCCATAATAGATCCACCCCGGGACACAATGCCTGTCATACGTTTGGCTGTCATCGGGATATAGCGCAGTAAGACGCCTGCATGGATCGTGAAATAGTCTACGCCTTGCTCTGCCTGCTCAATGAGTGTGTCTCGGTACAATTCCCACGTTAGTGCTTCTGCTTCGCCATTGACCTTCTCCAGCGCCTGATAGAGTGGCACAGTTCCGATCGGTACTGGAGAATTACGAATGATCCATTCCCGCGTAGTATGGATATCCTTTCCTGTCGACAGATCCATAACGGTATCCGAGCCCCAGCGTACAGCCCAGGTCATCTTCTCCACTTCTTCTTCGATGGAGGAGGAGACGGCAGAATTCCCGATATTCGCATTGATCTTCACATGAAAATGACGACCAATCAACATCGGCTCACTTTCAGGATGATTGATGTTGGATGGTAGAATCGCTCGGCCACTGGCCAGTTCTTGTCGCACAAACTCCGGCTCTACTCCCTCACGAATCGCGGCAAACTCCATCTCTGGCGTAATGATGCCTTGGCGTGCATAGTGCATCTGCGTTACACATCGTCCAGCCTGAGCCCGCAGCGGCTTGCCACGCAAGCCTGGGTAAGCTTCAGCTCCGGTTCTTCTACTCCCCGCCTTGAGCCCGTTATCTTCCGGTTGCACCGTACGTCCTGCATAAGCCTCCACATCCTCACGCTCCGTAATCCAGCGTGTGCGGAGTGCAGGTAGTCCTGCCCGGATGTCTGCGTGAAATTCAGGGTCGGTCATCGGGCCGCTCGTATCGTACACACGCAGCGGCTCATTATGCTCCACCCCTTGGGGAGTACTCGTGTCATGAAGAGCTATTTCACGCTCAGGTACAGCAATGTCCGGACGTGAGCCCTGAATGTATACTTTACGGCTGCCGGGAAAAGGTTGAACCCCTCCAGCCGAACCTGTTTCTTTTGCCGCCTGCGCTTCTGTATTCCCTTGTCCCATCATTGGTTGTTCTGTACTCATCGTCTTTGTCTCCTCCTCATTGGTCTTCACGACTGCATCACTTCTTTTCCATGCGAGCGCATCTAATCTGGAGACCATCCATATAAGGAGCAAGGACAACCTTACCTAGAGAGACATATACAGTAAGACAACATGCAGCAGAGTAAGGTTCATTCACCTAACTAATTGAATAGATTCCACAACAGATACCTACCTCCGCTCTTTTTACGAAAGTAACTCTGAAGTCTAAATCTTGTCTCTGCTCACTGTATATAAAAAAAGCCGGTTCCCGAGGGAACCGGCTATGTCCATCACCAATGATGTACCGATTACCGAACTCTAATTGAGTTCAGCCATAGGTTACATCCCATTGATGTTCGTGGTTGATTGGCCGATTACTTCCCTACGCTGGTATGATCCAGATCAGGTGCAAAGGGTCCAGAATCTCATGCGATTCCGTCTCAGTCCGGACAATTCGGACTCCCCTAGTAACGTTAACAAGTTGCGGCAAGTATACCGCAGTGTCATATTCAATTCATCAAGCCCGGCTGGGCTGTCCATATCAGGATAGCTCAACCGAGAACGAAAAACAACCTTTATGTTCCAGAATCAGCAGATTCATCATGACATATATGTTCCATAAGAGCGTTGTGGTTGAACAAACTCGTTAAGATAACATCAAGCCCATCTGAGCAGCTGCTTCTTTCAACACGGGTGCATACTCATGTAACGTCTCTTGTGATAGACGGCTGACAGGTCCTGATACAGACAATGCAGCAGCGATTTGGCCTTTGCGATCCATAATCGGTACAGATACCGCCGCAGCTCCCGGTTCACGCTCCTCATAGCTCGTTGCATAACCATGCTCCAGAATATCCTTCATCTGCGCGAGATAGACCTTAGGATCGATAAAGACAGGCCACTCCGGCCCATTCATCAGCTCCTCACGATCCTCTTCCGTAGCAAAGGCCATTAGCACCTTACTGGACGCACCTACGGATAAAGGAAGGCGCACACCAACAGGAGCTACACGCCGTATAGCCTGATCGCTCTGAACAGCCTGAATCCGAATCCGTTCACTGCCATCCCGCAAATACAAGCTAACCGTCTCCCCGAGTCGATCTCTCAGACGCTCCATCGCAGGAAGAAGAAGGATAGCTGGGTCATCACTACGGGACATATGAGCGGACAGCTCCCAGATGCGGATGCCAAGCCGATACTTCTCGGTAGCTGCATCCCGGATAACAAATCCCCGTTCTTCCAAGGTTGCCATCAGCCGGTGCACCGTGCTTTTGTGCAGACCAATCTGGCTTGCAATCTCGGTAAGCCCCAGATCACTCCGAGTTGTGAAGCACAATAATATATCCAAGGCTCGTTCCACAGCCCTGACGGTCAACTTGCGGTCTTCCATGACACTAAGCCTCCTCATGTTTCATCACATGAAACTTGGTTACATAAATTATATGAGAAACGATCTCATCTGTAAACTAAAAAGGGGCAATATTCTCCTTTTTATAAGACTAAATATTCCGCGATTTGTACGCTTAGGAAATGTTAACCAGATCCTCTCAGGACTATATAACAATTGCGTAACAAATGCTGCCAATCAATTGACTTTGGTTATATAGGAACATACGATAAAGATAGATTATGCATTTGTATCATTCGTTCCTGTGACTTAGGAACTACGTATATGGGTTGATGGTTCTCGTTGTTATCCTCAATTTCATCTGAACTTATAAGGAGGGGCAATCATGTATTCGACATCCCAGAGCGAAGCCCCGCTGCAAACGAAAGTGTCCGATCTGCCTACTTCGTTATCGCCAAGGCTGATTCGGTTCAAGCATATTATCGTAGCGTTGCTGCTCTCCGTGGTATTTTTTCTACTCTTTTGTTTTATTGCACTACACGGTTACATCGCCTGGGTCTTATCCAACCCAACGGTAGCCCCTGTCTTCTCTAATCCGATGCAAGCGAGGAATATGAAGTACGAAGACATAACATTCCCTGCGGCAGACGGAAGCCGAACGATGCAGGGCTGGTACATTCCTGCCGACAAAGATGTGAACAAAACGATTATCTTCAGTCATGGCTATGGTGCCAACCGTGAGGAAACCTGGGTTCCGATGTATGACCTTGCCCATTATGCGCACCAACTTGGATTTAACGTCATTATGTTCGATTATGGTTTTGCATCTCAGGTGAATAAAGCCGTCGCTACAGGCGGCAAAGCGGAATCACAACAATTGCTGGGCGCCATTCAAACGGCGAAGCAACGAGGTGCTGAGGAGCTCGTCGTATGGGGATTCTCCATGGGTGCAGGCACAGCATTACAGACAGGCCTTCTTACCGAGGATGTTGATGCGATGATTCTGGACAGCACATTTTTACTTGAACCAGATACGCTGTATCACAACATTCATAATCAGATCGATCTTCCGCGCCAACCTACACTTGAGATTATGAAGCTGTTGTTCCCGGTTCTGAACGGCACTGGATTACAGCAAATTCCGTATCAAGAGGTCAAAAAAGAGGATTATCCTTTCCCGATTTTCTTCATTCACGGTACGGAAGACGAGAAGGCGCCTTATCCAATCGCGGAGCTACTCGCCGCCAATCAAACCAATCCGAATTCAGAGGAATGGATCGTGGACGGTTCCCACCATGAGTTAATCTTCCGTGAGCATCCCAAAGAATACCTGCGCCGCGTATCAACCTTCCTGAGCCATGTAACGAAGACCACCAGTGATGATCTGGATCGATATTAATGTTCATGCCCTGAAGTGTATCGCGCCTGAATACGAACTACGAATGAGCCCTTATGGGGCTCTTTTTTTATATACATAGGACAACATCATTAATGAATATATTGTTGCGATGGCTATGCACGACATGTTCGAGGATAAAGAGATCTGGCTGTTTTAGCCCCATCTCGATGTTAAAGGTGAAATGGATTCGGAATCATATCAATGACGGGAGGATGCTTGGATATGCAATGGAAAGGATATGGACCACTCTTACCCCTGCGTATATTAGAAGAAATTCGTTTCTGGAAAGAACAAGAGAAAGAACACACCCTTGTTATTCGTACACTTGTACCTGACCTTGAACCTGAATATGTCAAACTACTGGAGGAATGGGAAGTAGCATTTTCAAACAGTGAACACACAGCTAACCAGCTAATCAAACAAGTGTTACCTGGAACTCATGCTCCCGCCCCTATATTCTTCGTAGTGTAGAACAGTTAGTGTCTGCGAGCATAGCACAATCCAGAGAGTTCATCCGGCAACTCTATGTTTTATTGGAGCAGAGTGCTGCGGTGCAGGCCGTGCCCTCTGCCAAAGCTATTATTCTGCATTTTATTCGAGAATCGGAGTATTTCCTTGGTGTGTTAGATACACTTCGTGGGCCCGGACCCTTGAGAGACTCTGCAGCGGATCCCCCTTTTACGCTGGACAGTCTCCTTCAATCATCCCAACGAGAAAGTGTAGAGAAGCCTGCAGCTACATCGGCTAAAGAAACCTCTAATGCTTCTGCATCTGCTACTCAGACTCAAAACTCTCCAGCAATTCACTCAGCCCCCACACAAACAAGCGATAGCACCACCACTTCCGTAGCTGCAACACCACCTGTTAAGGAACGCCCTGTACCGATTGGCGGACATACCCTGCCACCACTGCCTTATGCATACAATGCCTTAGAGCCACATATTGATGAGCTGACCATGCGCATTCATCATGATAAGCATCATCAGTCCTATGTGGATGGATTAAATACGGCTGAGAAAAAATTAGCGGAATCCAGAAAGAAAAACAATTTTGAACTCGTAAAACATTGGGAACGGGAGCTTGCCTTTAACGGGGCAGGTCATTACCTGCATACCATTTTCTGGACGATTATGAGTCCCCAGGGTGGTGGCAAACCGTCCGGCATGCTTGCTGAACAGATCAAACGTGATTTTGGCAGTTATGAAGCATTCAAGAACCAATTCACCGAAGCGGCAAACAAAGTAGAAGGCAGTGGATGGGCTATGCTTGTCTGGAGTCCGCGGGCACATCGTCTTGAAATTTTGCAAGCAGAGAAGCATCAGAACCTATCTCAATCCGACATTGTTCCGCTCCTTCCTCTGGATGTGTGGGAGCATGCTTATTATCTGAAGCACCAGAATGAACGCAAAAATATATTGAGGATTGGTGGAAGGTCGTCTACTGGCCTGCAGTAGCTGAGCGGTACGAGACGGCAAGGAAATTACTCTGGCCACCTTATTAAAGACCCCTATGATTCTTAAAGTCTTTCCACCCTAAGAACAACTCTCATCAGCGAGGGACAACATAAATAAATGTGTCAGACCTCTTTAAGCCCGATGCTTCACAATATAAGTGTAAAAAAAAGAGATATCTCCAGCCGAATGACTGATAGATATCTCTTTGCATTTGATTATTATGAGATTATATCGATAAATTGTAACGATCTATTGGCGGATAGAAGCTGCCTCAATCGCTGCATATGCCCAATGTGTGGCAGGTACATCCGACCACTGTCCCGCTGCATTCGTTGCAGCTTGAAGACCAATCAGCTTATTCAGCATCGTTACGGCTTCAGCGCGAGTGATCGGCTGACTTGGACGGAACGTGCCATCTGCATAACCGGTAACTACTCCAGCTGAACTCAATTGTTCTACTGCCTGCTGTGCCCAATGCCCGTTCACATCAGTAAATGCTGTCGGCACAGTCTTCATCTGGTCAGATGTTACCAACGGCTGTAATAGAGCAGCCATTTCCGCACGAGTAATCGCTTGATTTGGCTTGAAGCTGCCGTCCGTGTAGCCTTGAACATAACTGGATTGAGCTGCTGCTGAGATAGCTGCATCTGCCCAGTGACTGGAGTTCACGTCTGTAAAAGGATGACTGGCTTCCAATGTAGATGCTCCTGTAATACGCGTAATTAATGTTGCCATTTCTGCGCGAGTTACATTACGCTCTGGTCGGAAACTACCATCTGCATATCCTTGAATATATGGCTGAGCTTTCAAGCTGTTGTCCGTCCAGTCCTTCACTTTAACAACGGAGAACGTACTGAATTTGTTGACTTGAATCTCAATGCCTTGTTGATCATCATTGTTTATCGTAACGAGTTTACCGTGTACAAGCTCCTTCGTACCGTCGCTATGCTCAATGTATACACCCAGCTCTTCAGAATTCACACCTGCGATCTGACTAGCCTCAACAGGTAATACGAGCGTTACAGGTCTGCTCTGCAGATTCGTTTCGATCGTCATTGGACGACCGAGAATCTGAATATTCGTTGTGCCTACAACTTGAGTAATTGTCTCATTGCTTTGCACTCTCGTTTGGATTTCTGAACGTTCAGTCTCTTTTTTCACCGGTACCAGACGGAAATAAATATCATCTGTACGTCCGAGCAAAGAACTTGCCGGTATAGTAATCTTCACGTTTGGATTGGAAATAACGAGATCCACACCTTGCTCAGCCAGCATTGCTGACGATTGTGGAGAGAGATTAAGGTCCCACTGTGATACTTCATCTTTCGTATCTGGAATCAAGACAACCGCTGTGCGGGAGCCTGTCTGTTTCAATTGATCAATAATGGTTTGGGTCTTGCTCTGATCAAGCAGAAGCTCATCCTTCACCGTGCCATCTGTGCCCCGTGTACGACTAATCTCCAAGGAAGCAATCGTTGACGCCTGATTCCCATTTGCTACATCCACTTTGATTACTTCTTTTTGTGGAGCTTGTGGAGTAGTTGGCGCAGGACTCGTTGTCACAGGTGCTGGTGACGGTGTTGGCGTTACCGGAGTAGGTGTAATAACTCCCCCGCCTCCCCCATTACCCGGTGTTTCTGGATTGGATGGAGTGATGTTAATCTTCACTGAATTAGAAATTCCATATTCCGATTCGCCACCATCATATACAGCTTTAACAGCGAATATATATTTTTCGCCTTCTTTAAGGTCTTTAATTTCCCAACTATTATTCATAATTTCCGTAGAAACAAGAATCCATTGTGAAGGATCTATCGGTGCTGATGAACCTTCGTACATATAAACTGAAGCGTACCCGTTTAAAATTGGATCCCAAGTTAACGTAACCTTTTTATCTCCCTTTGTTGCCACTACGTGCTGCGGTACAGGAAAATTCGGGTCTGGGTCTGGGTCTGGATCTGGATTAGATCCACCACCACCATCATTACCACCGCCTGTATTCTCCTCTTGCGGAGTTACAACGTTAGACGCAACATAATCTGAATTCATTTCATCGGAAGCATACGATCTAACTGCAAACACATAAGATTCACCATTCGTCAGCCCACCGATATATCCATCGATGTAACTGTCCGTTACATTGGTCCACAGATCTGGATCTTTTGGTGCCTCCGTACCTTGGTACATATACACGCGATATTCTACTTCTGGTTCTTCAGTCCATTCAAGGGCAGACTGACCATCACCCGGTGTAGCGACTACATTTTGCGGAAGAGGAGTATAGTTTGCAGGTGTTGGATAAATATTAGATCCCATATCTACGAGTTGACCATTCACATCTTCAACAGCCAGGTACAATCGATACAATGTGTTCTCATCCAAACCTGTAAACAAGAACGTTTTTTCTTCATTCGCAGCTAAATCCACATAGGTTTGTTTGTTCATAGCGTTTAACTTGGTATCTTCTTTTGTCAACTGATCATTAAACATGTCCCACACATCGTTGTCAAAGTAAAATCTACCAGGCTCACTCACCTTCACTGTAACTTTAGATGTGGATTGAGTAACTGTTCCGTACAAAGGGTATGGAGACAGGAAGTGTATTGTCGGATCTGGCAGTGGCGGAGTCGGTGCAGTCATCAGCTTGGATGAACGCAAGATCGGATACCCATCATTAATACGTTGTCTGAATGTCCAAACCTCATCGAAATCCCATCCACTGAAATTAGATTGTTGTTTCATCTGCTCAGTAGTAAGACCCATTGCATAATCAGAACCATTCTGCTGGTTCGTATCAATTTTGTTCAAATCAAAATAATTACCGAAAAAAGTCACTTGATTAGTTGGGCCTTTCACTTTGCCGATGACTGACCCTATCGTCTGATCATCAATAGGTGATGATACACCATTAGAAAGGTCAACTTCGAGGGATGCAGCAACGTAATTATTCTGAATAATTACTTGGATGTCATCATTACGACCATTTTTTCTTACTTCTCCAATTAAGCCTCCAATAGTCTCAGCAGAAAATTCATCCTCACCTGCAGCATAAGTTTTCATTGAACCAACCACATAGTTGTCTTCAATAGTCTGGTTCAGTTCAGATTCAGATTCATAATTAAGTTCACCAATCAAGCCACCAACCTGATAGTTCCCTATTACCTGTCCTGAAGCGTAGCTCTGACGAATGGTATTATCATTCGACTCTCCGATCAGTCCACCTATTGTCTGATAACCACTCACTGTACCTTCAGCAGCATTTGCGATGATTGTGCTCTCGTAAAGTTCTCCAAATAGTCCCCGAGTGATTCGCCATACTCATCTATAGTGCTCACCACAACGTCAGTACTATTATTAATATATTCACTGTTATTAGAAACCCCTGATATGCCCCTACTCTTCTATTGCCTTGTATATTCCCACTGATATGCACACCCTCAATACGAGAATTTGATATACTACCTGCAAGCCCACCTACCGACGCATTCCCTGTAAAGGATACATTATTTAATATAAGATTTTTAACCTCAGCATCATACAAATCAGAGAACAGCCCTACATCATTCTGATTTTCATCTGTTGTTTTCAAACCGGAGATTGAATAACCGTTACCATCAAACCTGCCTGTAAAAGGTTCAGACTCATCTTCTACCTCATAGGCAATCGGTGTCCAAGATCCTCCGTTTAAAAACGTGCTCATATCTGCTTCAGAAATATCATTCTTCAGCTTATAATTACCGTTTGCGTCTTCTCCCACGCAGTACAGCTCTTCAGGAGTACTAATGAGATTCCATTCTACATTATTTGAATCGATTTCCGTCATCTCATAACAACTTCTTGCCTGTACAACTCCTTGTTGAAATAGACCTGGCAACAAACCCAAGACCATAAGGAATGTTAAGGCTACAATCCCTATTTGTCTCAGGAGCTTAGAGCGCTTCTGGCGATCCTTTTTTCTCATATTTGAAACTTCCCTTCTCTTTCTTTTTGTGAGAAGAGTATACCTGTCAGCTCTGAACGGATTCTGAACATTTTCGACATTTTCCGCGAAAAAGAGCTTTTCTCGCATTTTTGCAAAAAAATATTTTTCAAATATGAATTATTTTTCATTTTTCGCGCGTTTCACAACAAAAAAAGCAAGCCTCTATACCAGAGACCTGCTTATTATTAGAACCTATCAGTGCAAGACATTTACTTAAGAAGCGCACCCTTCACAGGCAACATAGTTGTCGCCAACCTGTTTGCTAATCGCGATGAGATCGCCTAGCTTAATATCTTCCTCACCCGTAAACTCCAAGTCAGCAATTCGTGCAATAATCAACGCCGCAGCTTCTTCTTTACTTGTACCCATTTGGCTGAATTCAGACTTTTCGCCCGAAGATACAACCTCGTATTCAAATGTATATCTCAATGTTTCCATTCTGTCACTCTCCTTCCGAAATCACATCATATCATCTCTATTAACCAATTCCAAGTCAGTGTATTCCAATCTAATGAATCTATATCAATCTAGGTCGTGTCTGAAAACTCCCTAATCATAACGTAACTTCATCTGCTGCATCGTCTGTTCAACCGTGTCCCGGTTCACAGTCAATACTCGGCTCGTTTCTGACGAAGGATAATGGTTACGTAGTGTACGCACCAAGGATGCTGTATATGCCGCCGCAGAAGGTACACCAGCTAGTTCTTGAAGACTCGCCATCGTACCTGAATGTACATCCGGATAGCCAGATTTCATCCCATTGGCCGCTTGCTCATAGAATCGTCGCACCTCTGCTGCAAGCATATCGCCCTTGCCTTCCACAATTACAAACGCAGTAATAATGTAAGCCTTAGCCTGTCTTCGCTGAGCGATTCCGCAAAATTTCAATCCCCCAACACTTACATCATAATCCCCCGGGCAAAAAGCACCTTCCACTTCTCCCGTCTTAGCCTGATCAGACCATGGATTCAGTGAGCGGGCTATCAAAGCAGCCATATGACGGAAATCATCATGAATATTGATCGCGTGCTTAGGATTAGGCAAGATTAGTGACAAGTTAACCACACCTGGATTGAGCGGAACCGCCGCACCACCAGAAGGTCGAACACAGACGGAAATCCCCTCATTTCGGATACGTTCCATGCTCTCAACCGCATGTGGCAGTTTGCGATCACGCAAACCAGCAACAAATGCATCCGTATGTCGCCAAATATGAGCCACCGGTTCATGCCCCTGTCCTACAAGTCGACACATCACTTCTTCCCATGCAAAAGCCTCAAGCACATTTTTGTTCTGCCCCATAAGCGGTGTCTCCCAAATCTGAAGACGGCTGGTAGGACGATCTTCCGACGAACTCTGCTCCATTGGTTTTCCAAATCGATCCTCTGGTGTTGAAGGTACACTCATAGAAGACAGCCTCCGTTGTATATAGATGAATGAGAGCGTACAAGTCATGATACATTCTCGAACCTACCATAACTCCCACTACAATTATAATAGAATCCATATAAATATTGTTCAAAAAAAGGCGGTTTTCAGTACCGAGAAGATGGGATGAAGATAGAAATGGAGTAGCGGAGCGTAGGCAAAACTACGTGAGCAACTACATTGTTTCCAAAGGAAACCAACTTCGTAAGCCTCCATTTATTTCGGCTAAATTCCATCTTCGACAGGCATCTTTTGTAATCGAAAGTGGACTTTTTGAACAACCTCTATAAATAAGCCGTGTTCCCCTGGGAACACGGCTTATTGTTGTACAACCTCAGATGCTTGCTCTATGCTGCGCTGCTCCGCATTGAGACATTCTAGTTCGTCCTAATGCCAAACAACATGCAAGAACGCAGGTGAGAGTATGCAGCTTGTCTATTAAGCCAAGCTGGGCCTCAATCTTTAACAAGTGACAGGAACTCAGCACGCTGTGCTGGGTTCTCACGGAAAGAACCACGTACGGCAGACGTTACCGTCTTGCTGCCCGGCTTCTTCACGCCGCGGGAACACATGCACAAATGCTCGCCTTCCACAACGACCATAACACCATGAGGTTCAACTGCCTCTGTCAAAATATCAGCGATCTGTGATGTAATACGTTCTTGCACCTGGAGACGACGCGTTACCGCTTCCACCAGACGAGCCATTTTGCTAAGACCAACGATCTTGCCGCTTGGAACGTACCCAATATGCACCTTGCCGAAGAACGGCGCCATGTGGTGCTCACATTGGCTATAGTAGACGATATCCTTAACGATAACCAACTCTTCATGATTCTCGTCAAAGGTTACCCCCAGTACATCACGTGGATCTACCTCATACCCACCAAAAATCTCTTCATACATCCGGGTTACGCGTGCAGGCGTTTCAAGCAGCCCTTCCCGCGTACTATCCTCGCCAATCAATTTCAAGATCTGTTCCACATGGTACTCGATCTTCTCCCGATTGTCGGATACTTTTGAATTCAAATAATCTTTCACGCCAGCCACTGCCGAACGCCTCCTTTCGAACCACATGGTGTAAAGCAGTTACCACACACTGCTATTATCTTCGGCGGCCCGAATTTTTACGCGCAGGATGTTGCCCTGGCTGAGGCATTTTACCGCCAGGCTGCTGATTCTTCATCATCTGCTGGGCACGCTGCATCTGCTTTCCATTCAGGTTATAGCCCATTTGCTTCGCCATCTTCTGAAGTGCGTCTGGATCGCTTTGCATTTTCTCAAGCTGTTTACGCAAGTAGAACACCCCAATGAAGAAGCCCCCGACCAGACCAACAATCAATGTAATAATCGGTATTACAATTTCCATCTCTTAGACACCTCTTTATGCAATCTAAAAAGCATGATGATCCGCGCATATACATAACATCCTAACGCCTGTTCATACACGTGTCACGGACCGGATTTCCTGAAAGTTATCATAGCATTTCCGCACGCATGGAGCAAACGGATTTTCCAGCTATCACTGTCATTGGTTATCCATTTCTAAGTCATGACCGATTCAATAAAAACGGTGGTATGCTCCGCTAGATCGATTTCGATAACATCGAGAGAGTAGCGCGTGCTCCCGCGTGCAATCCTCACGACAGGTCGGCCTGGCAGTCCACGATGCTGCCGCACGATAACGCCAGACTCTTTGGTTGAGAGTCGTACAGCGGTTCCATTCGGATAAACGGATACACTTTTGTTAAACTCAATCAAAATGTCCCGATCCAGTCTCGTGCCTGACATCGCCATCATCTCTTCACACGCTTCATGTGGCAGCATGCTGCTTCCAGATAGTCCATTGATCAGATTATCATAGATGTTCGCTGTGCTAACAATTTTGGCAAATACATGAATATCACTGCCTTTGATGCCTCTAGGTAATCCTGTCCCATCGACATGTTCATGATGCTGTAGAGCCGTGTGAGCGACGAGCAAACTGAACTCCCGTTTGTTCTTAATCACTTCGAATCCACGCCATGTATGATGAAGCGAGGAATTGGCAGCAGAGTTACCACCCGGAGGCTCACCAACTTTACCGATGTCATGCAGAAGCGCACCTACAGCGAGATCCTTCAATTGATTGTAGTTAAGCCCCATATTCAGTCCGATCACCGACGATAGCAAACATACATTCATAGCATGAACATACTGTGCATTGTCCTTCGTGCGAATATCCGTAAGTTGAACCAGCAGCTCACGTCCGTTCAATACATCGTTCAACAGTTTATCAATGCTGAGCGCTACCTTCTTCGGACTCCAGTCTTTTCCGGAACGAACCGCTTCTAGGGTAACGCTCATTTCATTAATAACCGCTCTCTTCGTGGCTTCATCCAGAATGTCTTCTGTCTCCACATCTTTAAACGCTTCATCCTGGATGTATAGCATGGTTACGCCAATACGCTTGAGCGTATTAACCATAAATACGGTAAGCTGGACGCCGGCAGACAGCAAAACAGTTCCGTTAGCTGAATATACGGTCTTCCCCAGAAGCTCCCCCGCCTCCACACTCTCCACGTTTACATACTTCATGCACGTCCCCCGCTCTTACGATTGCTGCTCCAATGTGAGCAATTGCTCTTTGGTTTGCAGACCGCCTACATAACCCAACAGGGTACCGTCTTTGTCACTGTTGCGGTGACAGGGAATAATAATCGGCATCGGATTTTTGCTGATAGCATCCGAAACTGCGCGAACGGCTTTTGGTCTTCCGATCGTTTCCGCAACCTGTTGGTGTGATGAGGTCTCTCCATAAGATATATCGGATAGAACATGCCATACTTGTAGCTGAAACGGTGTTCCATGCAAATTTAGCTTTAATTCGAAGCTTTTTCGTTCTCCAGCAAAATACTGCTGAACCTGCTTCGCAGCCTCACTCAGCTTCTCTTCATTCTTCTCATAGCGGTATTCACCGATCCAGGTTCGAGCCCATTGTTGCAGATGGGCCTCACGCACATGAAATGTTCCAAAATCAACGTGGCATAAGCCTTCGTCTGTGGCACATAGCGTCAATGTTCCTATTGGCGTCAGCAATTCATCATAATACACAGGTGTACCCTGAAGCCCCGTAACTGCTGAAGGTTTCCAGGCTGCTGCTTCCGGTTTGGCCGGCTGCGGAGGTAACTCACCACTCTGATCAGATGCCATTTCCGATTGCAAACTCTTCTGTAACTCGTGTAGTGACTCAAACTGATGCTGTGCCACTGATTGCTTCACTGATTGCTTCACTGGTTGTTCCGCTAGTTGTTCCACTGATTGTTCCACCGGCTGCTTCTCACTTGCTTGCCCAGCCTGTGGTTGATCGGGTAAGGTCTCGGACGAGTGCAGTCGTTCCTTGGCCTTCTGCAGCATGCTTAGCACGTTCCCATCTTGTTCGTTAGCGGCAGCTTCCCCAATTACTCTCATTGCGTCTTCTCCTCCAATTCTGCTCAGCGCCCAAGCTGCGGTTCCCCGCAGTTCAGGACGCGGGTCTCGCTTCAATACTTCCGTGAGTTTTGGTACAGCGCTCTTATCCTTGAAATTGCCTAAGGCGATCACTGCATTACGTTGAATCGGTTTCTTTCCCCGCCATGCGGCGGAGCTTTGGCCAAAACGTTCTTTAAATTCACGGTTACCAATGTCTAGGAGTGGCAGTAACAAAGGCTTTACAATCTCCGGATCAGGCTGTAGATCGGGATGATGATCCCAATTTTTGCCCCGATTCTTCGGACAGACGATCTGACATGTATCACAACCGTATAACCGGTTGCCTATTTTCAACATAAACTCTTCATCTACAAACCCTTTGGTTTGGGTTACAAAAGAAATACATCGCTGTGCATTAAGCTGCCCCGGCCCGACCAACGCCCCGGTTGGGCAGGCATCAATACATTTTGTACATTCTCCGCAGTCTTCGGTCACAGGTGTATCCGGCTGAAATGGAATATTGGTCACCAGCTCACCCAGATAGATCCATGATCCAAACTTAGGGGATATAATGGCACAGTTTTTGCCGCTGAACCCAATCCCCGCACGCTGAGATACTGCACGATCCACAAGTGCTCCGGTATCCACCATGCTCTCGATCATAGCCTCCGGTACACGCTCACGGATGAAATTCACCAGCTTGTCCATCGCTTCACGCAGCACGTAATGATAATCCCTGCCCCAAGCTGAACGCGCCAATATGCCGCGATATGCACCTGGCTCCGACTTCGGCGGATTGACCATTTTCGATGGATAGGCAACGGCAATCGCGATCAGAGAAGCAGGCTCACCATCCTGCAGTGCAGGTCGTACCCGTTTCTCAATGTCCGGCTCTTCAAATCCCGAAGCGTAACCCTTGTCCCGAGACTGTTCCAGCAGCGACTTAAGTGATACAAACGGCTCTGCAGAAGCAAATCCAATATCATCAATGCCCAGCCCGGGGCAGCCGCCTTAATCTCTTGTTTTAACTGTTCCCATACGGAACCTGCCTGCGATGCCCCGGTCTGTACGCTTGTCATGATTCTTTCCCTCTTTTCTGTTCCCTGCTCTTATTCCCTTAACGATTGAACGCCCGCCTCATTCAAGGAGGACAGGCGTCTATATGCATATGCAACTCAGGCATACTCGCCCCGAGCTTTATTATAGTTAAACGCAAAACGTCGAGTGAAGTTGTTGTTACAACGATATTTTACAGCTTCTTCATTTCGGAAAATGGCCAGAAGATGAATTCAGCCTTACCTACAATCTCGCCAGAAGTGATGCTTCCGAATACACGGCTATCCTTACTTTTACCCTCATGACGGTTATCCCCCATGACAAAATAATGATCCGGCTCCAGCGTAATCGGGCCAAAATCGGGATCTTGTACCTCAATATCCGTATACGTCTCCGTCTGCCGCTCACCATTCACATACAGGTGGTGTTCACGCACTTCAACCGTATCCCCGGGAAGCCCTACAATCCGTTTCACGAGAAAGTCTTTCTTCTCCTGACCCTCACTTGGGTCACGAAGGACGATTACATCAAAGCGAGATGGTGAACCAAAATCATAACCAATCTTATTCACAAACAAACGGTCACGCTCGACCAACGTAGGCTGCATGGACTGCCCTTTAACCATCGATAGGTTAAATACAAATAAATTCAACAACATCATAACGACAAAAGCGATAATAATTGTTTTGGCCCAGTCCCATAGCTCTGCTGCCCAAGAAGTACCAGGATGATTCGCTGTTGCCAGCTCAGTTCGCTCTTCGGAAGACACCTGCTTCGTGGAAGGGTTGTTGGAATTCAAAAGGACACCTCGTTTATTAAGAATAATCATATTCTCTTTAAGTCTACTTCATTTGGAGGAGTGAAACAATTGGTTATGCCCACCAATGCCAGATGAGCTTAAATGTGAGGAATATCGAGCGGTTAAACATCATACAAATAGAAAGGCATATCCCTCATGCGTAGTTACGCTGATTGGATATGCCTAATATGAAATGAGAATCTTCTATTTTTCTTTAGTTTAAGAGGTTGTTCAAAAAGTCCACGTTTGATTACAAAGCACACCTACTACTGGTCTTTTTGAACACGCACTTTGACGCCAACTTCCGTTACGCTTTGGACAAAATACTGAGTTTCTGGAAAGCGCTCATAATCTGATTCGCACCGTAACCCATCGCTTCATATAGCGGCATGGCTACTTTGTTGTGCTCATCTCCCGCAACCCATATTTGGCTGACTTTACGCTGCTGGAACCGTTGTTCCATGGTCTCGACAAGTTTTTTGCCGACTCCGCGGCGACGATAGTCTGGATGAACCGCAATACGGTAAATGCATCCCTGGTTTTGATCAATCGTACCAATCAAGGCTCCAACGAGGTCTCCCTCTTCTTCTGCAACCATGATCAAGTCAGAATCCCATGACAATTGACGGGCAAACGGGCCCATCGTGTTCTCATAACACTCTTCCGATAGCGCAACCTGGAGAAGCTCCGTCATTTGGCTTGCATCACTCAACTGAAAGGAACGAACGTGCATGTCTTAAATCTCCCTTTTCGTTAGCTTGATGGGGTTTTAACAAAAAAAGGTTACCCTTTTTACCAAAAACCCAAAGTTCGTATAATGACAAAAAACGAGAAAATACCTCTTCTCCGTCAATTAAACCATACTTTACGCCATAAAACACGCATTTTCTTTTGAAAGCGCTTAATTGTAACCGTTTTCAGCAAAATATGAACAAATCTCTTTTAATTTAAAGGAGTATTCACATAAATATATTCAAAAAGGGTAAAATATGTTTGTTATCTCTGACCCATTAATAGATCAACGCCTCGGGGACTTAATAAACAAAAATGTTGCTTAATTAGCTCGAATGCGGTTTAATATTAGTGGCAAGGGTATTAATACATATGTACCTGAGCAATTTGCGTTTGTTCGGACGAGCTTCTTCTCCAAGATATGGATGGGTGCTTTTCTTATCTATGTCATGTACTCGAAGGATTCAAAGCGAACGATGCAAAATGCTGAATTACCAAAAATCATAAAATATCAGGAGGTTTTTCACTATGGCTTTTCAACTACCGGCACTTCCTTACGCTAATGACGCACTGGAACCACATATCGATGCACAAACGATGGAAATCCACCACGATCGCCATCACAATACTTACGTAACTAACTTGAACGCAGCTCTGGAAAGCGCTCCTGAACTGCAAGAAAAAAGCTTGGAAGATCTGATTGCTAACCTGGATAGCGTACCTGAGAGCATCCGCACAGCGGTTCGCAACAATGGTGGCGGACATGCTAACCATAGCTTGTTCTGGGAAATCATCGGACCTAACGGCGGCGGCGCTCCAACTGGTGACATCGCAGCTGCAATCGACAGCGAACTGGGTGGCTTTGACAAATTCAAAGAAGATTTTGCTAAAGCAGCTACAACTCGTTTCGGTTCCGGTTGGGCATGGCTCGTTGTAGGCAAAGATGGCAAATTGTCCATCACTAGCACGCCTAACCAAGACAGCCCACTCTTCGAAGGTCTGACGCCAGTATTGGGTCTGGACGTATGGGAGCACGCTTACTACCTGAAATATCAAAACAAACGCCCTGACTACATTGGAGCTTTCTGGAATGTAATCAACTGGGATGAAGTAAACAAACGCTACGCTGCTGCGAAATAAGTTTGTTTCACTAAATATGTCTCATCTAAACAGATGCTTCATCTAAAAGATGTTTCATCCGATAAAAGAAGAGCCCGACTTGGTCTGATAACCGAGTCAGGCTCTTTTTTTGTTAGGACTTTGGCCAGTTGAGTGGTTGAAACGCAGAAAACAAAAAACCACCCGTTGGACGGGTAGTCATGATTAGGAAAAGCACAGGTATGTTGCTCATCTCTGGCGGTAGCGAGATCATCGAACCGGATGATGATGCTCGTCAACATGCCGAAGGTTAACAACTTCGCTGGCTTAAGTTCTATATAATAGCTTTCATGTGATTAACTAAGGTGCGAAAACCGTTTATTAATCCTCTACGAAGGATTCCCGATAGCTCTGTCCCCTGCGTCAAACTGCACGTGGGTCACAGATTATTCTCTAGTGTTCTATCTAACAGCGTTCAATCTAACGAACTGAGGGCACGCTATCTGTCTATATTTCTTACCTTTGGAAACCTAAGAAACCCGAGACACGCTATTATCCAAATATGGACTTGGCCATGCCCTTTTTGTCCGTTTTCGACTAAGATAACGTCATTCAGATTCGTTAGAATTTATATTTTAGGTTTATCGCCATCATAAGCTCTCCCAGATTCGTAAGCCACTATTGATATTGCTTCTCGTAGGACTTCTGGTAGCACTCCTGATAGTACTTTTTGTTAGCACTCTCGGAGGCACTCTCGGAAGTACTTCCCGCAGTACACTCAGTAGTACTCAGGTATCAATTCTACTCGACTGAACTCATCCCCAACAGACAGTAACTCTTAAATATATTGAGTAAGACATTGTTTTTCCTTTTTTCCGCTGCGTACCTGTGCCGCCTCTTCTACTAATCCATTTATGAAAAATAAAACTCTCACTTCGGTGCATGAATGTTTCCATGTGTTGGCATTAGTTTGGATGCGCTTTGCACTTTTCTATTACGTCAAAAGGAGGACTTAGCCTTATCACTCATGGATATCGTCATAGACTCCGGCAAAATAACTGCTAATTAGCTTCAAGAAGATATTCGGGAATGCCATCTTATCCATATCTTCTGGACCAATCCAGCGATACGTAAGCTGATCGCCTTTACCAATATAGGTCTGAGAAGCATCGCCTAGAGCCTCTACATCATCTGGTAGCATTCTTCGTTCTGCCTGATCTGATGTTGTTGAGGACGTGGATGTAAATGTGGAAGCCGATTGTCCATCAGAAGCTGCTGTGGCAGCTGCATCCGTAGTGGTTGCCGCCTGTGCATCGTAGGCGGCTCTCGCTTCCGCCGCAATCAGCGGAAGCTCACTGCTCTGGCTCTGCTCGGTGCACTTGTACACCTGCAGTTGCCAAACAATATGGCTGAACACATGCTCCGCATGAGTAGCCAGCCCTTCCGGGCGGGCAGCGAAGCCCTCCGCCCACAAACTGCCGACGAGCAATGCCATCGCCGGCTCATCCGCCAGCGGCGCCGCCTTCTTGCCAGCTCTGGCAGGCGGCTCCGCTAGCACGTGCGGCAGCTCCCACATGCGGGCCAATAGGCCGCTCTCAGGGCGCTGACGCACGAGCACCCGGCCGCGATGTGCGCCGCGGCCTTCCACAATGGCGACCAGCCGCTGCTCAGGGCGCGGCGGCTTCGCCTTGGTTTTGACCGGCAGCGTAAGCTCCCTGCCGGCAATGCGGCCTGAACATTGCTCCATGACTGGGCATGTTAGGCAATGCGGCGCTTTGGGTGTACACACCAGCGCGCCAAGCTCCATCAGCGCCTGATTGAAATCACGCGCTCGCCCTTCTGGAATGAGCTCTCCTGCGAGCTCTTCCATAAGAACACGGGTGCTACCCTTCATAATGTCCTCATCAATGAGGAAGTATCGGGACAGTACCCGCATAACATTGCCATCCACCGCAGGCTGCGGTTGGTTAAAGGCAATGCTAAGAATGGCTCCTGCCGTGTAGGGGCCAACCCCTTTTAACGCAAACACAGCCTGTTTATCTTGGGGAATCTCTCCCCGTGCAGCTCCATCACTTGTCTTGCCGCCGCCTGTAGGTTACGTGCACGCGAATAATAGCCGAGACCTTCCCAGTTCTTCAGCACCTCTTCTTCCGGGGCTTCAGCCAAGGCTTGTACCGTCGGAAAATTGCCAATAAACCGGTTGAAGTACGGAATCACGGTGTCAACCCGTGTCTGTTGAAGCATAATCTCTGATACCCACGTAAAATAAGGATTGTTGTGGCGACGCCACGGTAAATCCCGTCTATTGATCATATACCAGTCCAGCAGATTTACACTGAAATGTTGCTTTTGTTCAATTAACCCCATGTTCCCGTCCTCTCCTAATTCCCTTACTACTCTTCTCACACTACTTCTCTTAATCCATACGCTCAACCACGGCAAATGCCGCCGCAAGCTCTGTCTGATGCGTGATGCTCAGATGAATCATATATCGATCCTCGGCTGGCAGATCAAGACGCTCCCAAGCCTGAGCAGATAAGGTTGCTACCGGCTTTCCTTTGCTATCAGGCAGCACTTCAATATCGGTAAAGCTCATCGTACCGCCAATACCACAGCCAAATGCTTTGGATATCGCCTCTTTGGCCGCGAAACGTCCTGATACAAATTCAATCAACCGTTTTCCCCGCTGATTCGCAATTTCCCGTTCCGCCGGGGTCAGAATTCTATTCATAAATGACTCGGCATGTCGCCCAGACATTAGCTTATGCATGCGTGCAATTTCCAGCACATCATTTCCGATTCCAACGATCATCAAGATTCACCCGCTTAATCTTTTATACAATGAAAGGTTGCCCAAATATTAAAATATTCACTTCGCTATTTTAAACTCATTCGATAAACAGCTATCCTAACCTATCTCTCTCCATCCGGGGAGATTACTTCTATAAGGTTAAGATCTATCCGAACACGTATTCTATTGTAGCAGGAGGAGAACCTAGATGCGAGTATATCCGTTCATCTCCCGTATGTTAAAATAATTACCAACGAGCATTGGTAGAACAAATGCGTTTGCGTTCCATTCGATTCCACATCGCTAGGCGATTGAATGACTCAGTGCAGTATTAGCCACTAAATATACGTAGGAGGAATGCTACATGTCTACAGTGTTTGAACTACCCACAGGCGACAATTCCGTTATTCGCGGTACTACGTTTCTTGCCCGTCAATCGGCTCAAGGTGTCATCATCGTGGTTCATGGATATAAAGGCTTCAAAGACTGGGGCATGTTCCCTTATGCCGCTTCCCAATTAAGTGAAAACTATCATGTGCTGACCTTTAATTTCTCTCATAATGGTGTAGGGGAAGATTTGCAGCAATTTACCGAGCTTGAGAAGTTCGCCATAAACACCTACAGCCAGGAACTCAGTGATCTTGCTACCGTGCTTGAATATGTCTCCAGGCAGCCTGAGCTTGGCAATCTGCCCGTATATCTCGTTGGGCATAGCCGCGGTGCTGGTGTAAGTCTTGTGTACGCGCTGGATCACCCTGAACAGATCGCAGGTGTATGCTCATGGAACGGCGTTACCAACCTAGACTTATTCACTGCCGAGCAAAAAGAAGAAATGCGTACTCACGGCCGTAGCTACGTTACGAACGGAAGAACCGGACAGCAGATGCCTCTGGACGTATTGATTCTGAACGACCTCGATCAGCATAAGGCAAGGTATGCCATCATTGAACGTCTGACGCAATCCACACTTCCCGTCGTCCTCATTCAAGGGACAGAGGACAGCGCACGCCTTCGTGACGGCTCATCCACATTAGTACAAGCCCGTCCGGATATTCCGTGGCATCAGATTCCAGGAGGAACGCATACCTTCAACACCGTACATCCATTCCAAGAAACAACCCCACAGCTTGAACAAGCGATATCCGAAACCCTCCGGCAGATCGATGAATGGAATCATTCGAAGTAATCGAATTTCATGATAGTTGGATATCTTAATAAACTAGGGAACGCCACAAAAAGACTCTGTAACCACGCAGATGGTGGAGACAGAGTCTTCGTTAATTAGAACGTATCTTAAATCTCACTTGAGGACATCTTTCATCGCTTGGTTTCCCTTGTGCATCGTTTTCTCCAGACGTACCTCATCAGTACACCTGCAAAAAACTCCCTGCACGGAACCTAAATTCGGTAAAATCTACTCCTTTCGGAGTTATAAAACACGGTTTATAACACACGTCTTAGATATACAAGCTCAATGATTAACTCCATTAAGTAATACATCTACTAGCGTTACTGGAACTTAATCTTGATGAACTCACACTTCTATTAGATGCCAGGGATGGCATTACGTTTGTGATGTGTGCGTGTATAGAACGCCTCAAGCTTATCCTGTGCAGCAGGATCAATCTGCTTGCCTTCCAGGTAATCACTGTTTGCTTCATACGAGATGCCCAGCTCCGTCTCATCGGTCTGCCCTTCCCACAATCCTGCGGATGGTGCCTTGTCCAGAATCTCTTGCGGAACACCTAGATGCGCAGCGAGCTGACGAACTTGGCGTTTGTTCAGCGTGCTAAGTGGTGTAATATCCACCGCGCCATCGCCCCATTTAGTGTAGAAGCCTGTGATTGCTTCCGAAGCATGATCTGTACCGACTACAAGTAAGCTCTCTTCAAAAGCAAGCGCATATTGCATAACCATACGTGTTCTTGCTTTTACGTTGCCTTTGCCTTGATGCGTCATATGACGCGGGCTACCCATGGATTTGAAGCCTTGCTCTACCTCAAGTGCGATCTCGTTAACCGCATCCTCGATGTTCGTTTCCACCACATGTTTCAGGTCAAATGCTTTAGCTACCGCGTAGCTGTGATCGATATCCTGTTGTTCACCATAAGGCTGGAATACGCCGAGCGTTTTGTACTCTTGATTATTCTCCGCAGTCAGCTCGTCCGTTGCTTTTTTGCAAAGCGCTGCCGCTACAGCACTATCGATACCGCCACTAATTGCAATTAGCAATCCTTTGGTGCCGGAATTTTTTACATACTTTTTGAGAAAATCCACACGTGTGCGTACTTCCTCTTCCACATTAATACTTGGTTTAACCTTCAATTCAGCGATGATCTGTTGTTGCAAACTCATCGTTCATCACACCCCGTTTCTAAAGAATGAAATTTGATGTTCCACTTGAAAGGTTCGAATGGTTCAATAACCTTATCTACTCAAAATGAAACGCCCCGGCATCGGTCATCCGAAGGGCGGGGCGCTTTATGAGCTGATTAACGGCAGTAACGATCAAACACGCTGGTAAGCTCAGCAGCAATTTCCTCCGCGGAACGATCTTCCACTTGGTGACGCTCGATGAAGTGAACGAGTTCTCCGTCTTTCATCAGTGCGATGGAAGGGGAAGACGGTGGATAAGGTGCGAAATACTCACGAGCTTTAGCTGTAGCTTCTTTATCTTGTCCAGCAAATACGGTATACAAGTGATCTGGTGTAAGATCATTTTGCAATGCTTGAGCAACTCCTGGACGGCACTGACCAGCAGCACATCCACATACCGAGTTGATTACAACCAGTGCTGTACCTTTGGCATCTGGCAGACTTACTTCGACTTCCTCAGGTGTACGCAGTTCTTGAATACCCAAGCGAGTCAGTTCATCCCGCATCGGTTGAACCATATCTTTCATGTATTGATCAAATGACATAGACATTCGTTTCACTCCTTAAAAATGGTTATTCTATTATTGTCGAGAAAGTTAAAGACCATAGAATCACATTCACATGTTCTCCGTCAATACAAAAACGGTTTCCATGATGTGCTATTCCTATTATACATCGCTATGCAATGAAAGCAAGGTTCAGACACGACCTGCGGGAAGGCTTACTCCATCTGTAGTATGTCTTTTCTCTTGCCAAAATATGCTGAACTCTTATCGCTCAAATGCGACTTTAAAGGTCGTTCCTTTGCCTTCTTCCGATTCAACAGTAATCGTTCCATTATGCCGTTCAACGATACTCAGACACATGGATAACCCTAACCCGTGCCTTTCGCTTTGGTCGTGTAGAACGGTTCGAATAGCTTCTCCTGGGCTCCTTGTGGGATACCTAAGCCCGTATCTCGTACACAGAGTTCTACTTTATCATTCACAACCCGTGTCTCCAGGGTTAATACCCCTTCTCACACATGGCTTCCATCCCATTGCGAGCCAGATTAAGCACAACCTGCTTGATCTCTTTGGAATTCAAATGTAACTTCGGTACATTATGCGCTAACATAAGCTCGATGCTCTGACCTCTCAGGTTCGCATCTGCCCACAATAATGGACTGAGTTCATGAATGATGTCATGTAGCTGATATTCCTCTTTCTCAGCAATTCGATCTTGAGCAAGCGACAGAAAGTCATTAATGATACTGTTCGCCCGATCAAGCTCCTCCAGCACAATGCGATAATAATGATCAAGCGTATCAGGACTCTTCTCCTGCATTAATTGAAGAAAACCACGTACAACCGCCATCGGATTCCTTACTTCGTGCGTAATGCTCGCCGCCATCTGTCCCACTAAACTCAAACGATCTACATTATCCAACTCACTTCGCAGCATCTCCAATTCAGTAATATCCTGAATAATCAGCATCGCTCCAGTGACCTCTCTAGACTGGTCGGTCGAGAATGCGTAGATAGGTACCGTTCTTGATTGAAATACATGGGAACCGTAACGTACTGTTAATCCATCGACTTCACCATGAACAAGTGCCTTGTGAATGCTTCTCTCCATTTTGTCCGCCTGAGCCTGTTCTACAAATTGACTGGCTGGGTGCCCGATCAGATCTGGCGTGGTTGTACATGGAAGCTGTTCCTTCGCGGTCTGTTCCATCGTATCATTGACGAATTTCACATTTCCTTGTTTATCTACAGTAGCAATGGATAAAGGCACAGCGTTAAGTATCTGATGAAGTTGTTCCGTTTCCAATATGTACTGATGATGGACTTCCGATAGGTGATGTTCAAGACCACGGTAATGTTTCATATGCTCAATCCAAAGGACGCTACAACCTGCTATCATAATGGCGCCTAACGTATAACCTAGTGTAATCATAATTGATGGAAAAAGAGTTAACGAGGGATCGCTGCCCATCAGTGGAATGCACAGTAAGCTAGCCACAACCAGCCCTGTTGCAGTTATGGAGATGACCATCGTCATTTTGCGAGTACGTGTATAATGCTTGAATCGTCTTGCTGACAGCCATACAATAGGATAGAGAAGAATACCTGTTTGAACTAGAAATCCGTACAGACTATAGGGATACGCAAAGAGGCAATAGGTTAATAAATGGAGAATGGATAACGTCAAGCCAATTGCGGGTTTGCAGTATAATATGGCAAGTGTAAGAGGTACAATACTTAAGGAGATTGGAATATTCACAATATTGGCATGTAGGGCAAATAGCAAACAAAGTATCATGCTTAATGCACTGGTTATCGCAAGACCGAGCTGCATCATTCCGGTACGTTCAAGCTTGGTCATCGTTTGCTTGATGAGCCCAAGATGAAATAAGGGAATTAAGAATACTGCTGCACCTGCCAGCAGCATTTGTAAAAGAATGTCTTTCAACGCAACCACTATGCCATCTCCCTCCTCGCCTGTGCATTCCCTCATTATTTCTGATTAAAACATAGGCGACAGTATATTACAATATATCCCTTAAAACTGCATAATAGAACTTGAAATACACCATGAATGGTCAAAAAACTGAACCATTTAGGCATAATCCTGCATCATTCGATGTTCACCATTCTAGGCACAAGATGTAGATAAACTAGGCCATCTAAATCTATATCTGGATCTATCTAGCTATATACAATTCTATTGTACAAAGATGGGAAAAGGGTTGTACAAAATCAAAGAAAAAAGAAGGTAATTATTGTATGTATGATGTAATTGTAATCGGTGGCGGGTCGGCGGGTCTCATGGCCTCTGTTGCCGCTGCTGAGCATGGAGCCGCTGTGCTTCTGCTGGATAAAGGCGACAATCTTGGGCGCAAGCTGGGCATCTCTGGTGGTGGTCGCTGCAATGTGACCAATGCAAAGGAAACAGATGAATTAATCCGACATATCCCCGGTAATGGGCGCTTTCTATATAGTTCTTTTCAAAATTTGGACAATCAGGGCATTATGCGTTTTTTTGAGAATCTGGGAATTGCCCTCAAAGAAGAGGATAATGGAAGAATGTTTCCGGTGACAGACAAAGCCAAAACGGTCGTTGACGCATTGGTAGGCAAAATCGTCTCCCTCGGCGTAAAAATTCGTACCAAAGAACCCGTAAAAGAACTTATTCATAATGGTCAGCAGGTTCAAGGTGTAAAGTTAGCTTCTGGTGAAACGGTGCTTGGACGGTCTGTCATTATCGCAACTGGAGGTAAGTCCGTACCTCAGACCGGCTCAACCGGTGACGGTTATCCGTGGGCTGAGTCTGCTGGGCATACGATCACTGAGCTATATCCCACCGAAGTGCCTATCGTCTCTGGTGAGAGCTGGATTCAATCCAAAGAATTACAGGGATTATCACTACGAGACGTAGGACTTTCCGTTCTCGATGCCAAAGGGAAGTCTGTCATCTCCCATCGAGGGGATATGATCTTCACCCATTTTGGTGTATCCGGCCCTATTGCGCTGCGTTGTAGTCAGTTCATTCGTAAAGTTCAGATGAAATCGGGGAACCCACAAGTCATGATGAGCATTGATCTATTCCCAGATCTATCTCCTGGTGCTTTGGAAAACAAGGTTCAACAGGTGCTGGAACAAGAATCCCGCAAAGCCGTCAAAAATATTTTGAAAACATGGGTTCCTGAACGCATGATTCCCTTACTGATGAAACGTGCTGAGATTAGCGACGAACTTACCTATCACCATTTTCCTAAAGGTACGCTTAGTACACTATGCGGGCTAATGAAATCTTTTACCTTCCGTGTAGACGGAACTCGCTCGCTCAAAGAAGCCTTTGTTACTGGGGCGGAGTCCACTTAAAGGAGATATACCCTAAAACGATGGAATCCAAGCTACTGCCTGGGCTATTCTTCTGCGGTGAGGTGCTGGACATTCACGGTTACACTGGCGGTTATAATATCACGGCTGCCTTCTCTACAGGCTATACGGCTGGCATGCATGCAGCTGAATACAAACACGCTCGCGCTTAACTAGCTACAGGTGAGTTGATGATGTAGATGCTATTAACTCCATGGATCTATCTAATGCAATGAACGAATGAGCTACACGTAAAAAATAAACACCCCAAAGGGGCTGTCCCATAAGTCATGAAAATGACAGGTGACAGCCCCTTTAGTGTTATTTTGAATGAATAAATCTGAAACACGCTGCTCGCTCTCAACTCCCTAGATTCGAGATCTAATGAGTCACATAGGCATTATTTCAACGATTCTTTCATTTTTTAGATTTTGACACCGTTTTACGCCTTCACACTGCCTGAGAATCCATCTACCGAATCATCAAATGTAGGATCGTTATCCCGGTTATGCTGAGCCTCTCCAGAAGGACTCTCCTGTAACCCAGTTGCGTACCCTTCACTCCAATCCTCATTCACCATATGTGCTGGAATCGAGAATTCCTGAAATGCATTAGCAGCGTCTGTTGCAGAAGCAAATACGGCGCTTCCCCCATGAGATTGTACAATCTCTACCGCGGACTGAGGATCTTGACGATCCGTAGGAATGTATAGTTCGAGCGGCCCGGACTGATAAGGCTTATAACCAAGCTCATTCAGTGTTGCTTGTGCGGCGAGCAACGCATTCGGGTCTGCGAACTGCACTTGAATTTCACCATCACTCATCATTATCTTTTCCTCCTTACGTTAGGGCTTGTCTTATCTTCCACTAATGAGATATGTCTCCTATAGCATGGTCAGATATTCAGCCTGATATGCGAATCTTGTAAGGAAGTGATAACTTAGTTTCTACGAGTCAGTCGTATCCCTCCCGCCACGGATAAAACAAACAGCCCACTTGCCACAACGCCCACCGCGGTAAGTATACTTGCCATCCAACCGAACCAGGTTAACCCGAGTGCTAGCCCCATCAGAATGCCTATCGGCACAAAGAGCATCCGTACCATCATCAGCCCTGCCCGATGTAATGCATCTGAATCATATGAGATCAGCTTCACATAATCCGAAGTAGCAAAATTATCCCATGAACGATAAAACATGACTGTCAGCATAATAATCAACAACCCACATACGATGACATTCACGGGAAAAGGAGGCAGAGCTACTGCCGCAATGGATAGACTGCCCATCTGAAAGTACAATTTCAGCGTAGATGATTCGCGAAAAAAGGCCTTGTATGCCGTTTCGGCAGTACGGTTCGCAATAGAACGATTGCGTAACAGTTTGCGTGGTTTACGAAATATCATCGTTTTGGTACGCGGAGCTTTCGGTTTATTTACCGCCTGACTGATTAAGATAGCCGTTAATTTCACCCTTGTTCGCAAGTCCTCTCGTACATCACCTTCAAAGGTTCCTTGCATCTGTAGTCGGATACGACCGAGCAGAATGGTCAGAAGGATTGTGCATCCCAACGCGATAAATAGAGCACCAATCTGTACATGAACGAATGAGGTGACTACGATAAAAATAATCCCCATTGCCACCACAAGAGGAACAATTCGTATTCCGAGTCGCCATCCGGTATAACGTACTTTGATCATATGTACTGCAATGGCCTGTAACGAAGCAGCCGCACCAAACCAGAAGCATAGAAGCAGGATCTCAGCGACGGACATGCCATAGACCCGGTACCATAGCGGTGCGGTTAGACTGGTAACAATCATCATTTTGCCCATATGCAGTATACACGCTCGGTACATCCCCTGACGCATCAGGGTTTGCATCCAACGCTTCTGAGATTTTAGAAATAATACATCGGCCTCTTCCACAAAAAGAAGCACTCCACCCGTCAACATCACAATTTCGATAATCAGTGTTAATAATGGCAGTGGTGTATTAGATGCCCAGAGTGGCAACGGCTTGCTCCAAAGACTCATATACCATCCGCTTAGATAGAGTACACCCGGAATTAGCAGGTATAACCAAACGGTCCAATCTACCACGAGCTTCAGGTTCTTCCATTGTTCTCTGAGATGCTCTTTGTGCCTACGTCGATATAATCTTAAAGGTGTATACTGCCTAGATTTGGCTACCCCTCCACCTCTATCAGCTCCTCTCGTTCCTTGGTATCAGGAAGTCAGTATGTCAAAACAGTCGAATAACGTTGCTTCTGGTAGCTCTGCCACAGCACGAATCTCGTCCAGCGTCCCTTCTGCAGCCGAGCGCCCAGCATGAATGAGGATAAAGCGATCACAGATCCGCTCTGCCGTATCTAACACATGTGTCGACATTAGAACTCCTGCACCCCGGATACGTTCCTCGTCCAGTAGCTTTAAGAAATCTTTCGTCGCCCTTGGATCTAAGCCAATGAAGGGCTCGTCCACAATATATACATCCGGGGAGGAGAGAAATCCGATCATCAGCATCATTTTCTGACGCATGCCTTTGGAGAAGCTGGCGGGCAGATCATCTCGAACATGATCCATGCCGAATCGAACCAGTAGCTCTTCTGCTCTGGTGATGAATACGTCCTCTTCCATTTCATATGCAGCAGCAGCCAGATCAAGATGCTCCCACAGCGTCATATATTCGTAAAACACAGGCTGTTCCGGAATATAAGCGTAACGTCCCTTCCCCCAATCTTCACCTCATAATTGGCATGTTCAAGTAGACCTAACATCGTCTTCATCGTTGTACTCTTACCCGCTCCGTTTGGGCCGATAATGCCCACCAGTTCACCTGGTGACACATGAATATTTATGTTTCGGATCGTAGACTGCCCAGCCTCGTACCCAGCTTCACTAATATGTACGTCCAACACAGACTCTTGAAGAGATATCACGCTTCCGTTTGCTGTCTCCATACTACTCACTCCTATCCTAATTCGGTGCTCGGTTGCTTCTTATTATTGTAATTCAGTTATGGAGCTAAATGTTTGATCATTTTAAGCATTTCATTATAGAAAAAAAAGAAGCAGGGGTTCCGGAGCCCCTGCTTCTTCCTATTACAGTGAAAATCTCATATTACCGATTGCTCTCCACCACAGTCATCGTTTCACTTTCACCTTCTGCATTAGCATTCAGATCAAGATCCAACGCGCCACGGCTTTCGCTTGCATAGCTGCTGTTCGTGCTGTCCTCGCGGTCATTCACGCTGTTGTTGCGTTCGGATTGAGCCATTGTTGCACTCTCTCCTTCTGCTTTAGCGTTCAGACCGAGATCCAATGCACCACGGCTCTCGCTCGCATAGCTGCTGTTTGTGGTACGTTCACGATCTTTCACGCTGTTGTTGCGTTCGGATTGAGCCCACGTTGCACTCTCGCCTTCTGCATTTACGTTCAGACCGAGATCCAACGCGCCACGGCTTTCGCTTGCATAGCTACTATTCGTAGTACGTTCACGGTCATTCACGCTGTTATTGCGTTCGGATTGAGCCATTGTTGCACTCTCTCCTTCTGCTTTAGCGTTCAGACCAAGATCCAGTGCACCACGACTTTCGCTTGCATAGCTACTATTCGTAGTACGTTCACGGTCATTCACGCTGTTATTGCGTTCGGATTGAGCCATTGTTGCACTCTCACCTTCTGCTTTAGCGTTCAGACCAAGATCCAGTGCTCCACGGCTTTCGCTTGCATAGCTGCTGTTTGTGCTGTCCTCGCGGTCATTCACGCTGTTATTGCGTTCAGATTGAGCCCACGTTGCACTCTCGCCTTCCGCATTTACGTTCAGACCGAGATCCAATGCACCACGGCTTTCGCTTGCATAGCTGCTGTTCACATTACGCTCATCGCCGCTTCGTGAATAATCGCTCATCGTTGTACCTTCTCCCGAAACATTGGCATTCAGGCCAAGACCCAACTTGCCAGAGCTGCTGTGCTCCTTCGTATAATCGGAAGAATGACTAAGGTAACGGCTTGTACTCTCAGACGATACGCCAGCATTCAACCCCAGATCCAAGTTCAATGCTCCGGTTGCACTTGATGAACCTCCATAGCTGCCTTGATTTCCGTAACCTGTGTCACGTTGTCCTGACAGTAGAGACCCTAGCTCCAGACGCAAACCTGCATTCAGATCCAGATTACCTTTGCTGTTATTGCTATAGCTGTCTGCATAAGTTGCCTGCGTAGCTCCCAGCAATCCAGCGACCAACGTACCCGACAATACCGACATTTTTACCCAACGATTCACTTTTTTCATGATAATATACACTCCTTCTCATTTTTGGTTGAATTAACGCCATTGTTATTGAGAGAAAGAGGTATAATGCGGCGGCCGACCTGGCGGCGCTTGTGACCATTGACTGAACCCATCGAGCTGTTCTATTCGAAAGCCAACATCATTATCTGACAAAACCAGATTCGTTATTGCTCCCGGAAGGGCAACGGCCTGAGCAGTTGCTCCACCTCCAGATGCACCAGACGAGCTGGAGCTTGTACCCCCATAACCACTAACTGCTGCTGGAGAAGTTACTGCAACATTCCAGCTCGTTGATTGCTCTGCACGCGGCTGCAAGGGAGACACTGCATTATTGTCTGCTTTTTCCACACTTGCATCTGTCTTACTCTGCGCTTGCTCCGTAACGATCGGTTTCACAAATGGTTGATCGATGCGGAACAGCTCGGTATCTGGTAATCCTACATTCACATCAGAATGTTGAATCAGATCGACTCCTTCCACAGGCAATGCTTGCGGGACAATAACTTCTGGAGGGACTGTCGATTCAGGGGTAACTTCAGTCACCTTGCCTGAAACCTGCACTACATCCTGTCCTTCCGCGTTGTCTGGAGATGATACCGGATCAGTAGATTCCGTAGTATTCGGAGCTGGAACTTGTGGTGTTTCCACAACCACCGGCTGTTCTGATGTATTCACAGGGCGTTCCGGCTTCACCGCGGGAATGTCCACCGATCCTTTACCGGGATCAACTTCTGTGGATATGCCTACGGGTGAAACGGTTGCTTCCACCGATGGGAGCTGAACTTTACCTTTGCTCAGATCTACACCAGAGGAAGAGACATCTACCGAAGTTACTTCAGGTACATCCACCTTCACGGAAGGTAGTTCAACCTTGCCCTGCCGAAGGTCTGTTTTCACAGCAGACGTCTCTGCTTGAATGACCTCTGGTACCTCTGCGGTAACACTAGGCAAGGAAGCTGTTCCTTCGTTCAGGTTAACCTGACTGCTTGATACATCTGCCCGGATTACCGGTGTATCCGCCTGCACAGAAGGCAGTTCTACGGTTCCCTTATTTGCATCGATGCCAATCTCTGATGTTCCAGCCGATCCAAGCGGTGTATCTACCTTAAGCTCAGATACACTCAGCTTGCCTGCCGAAGCATCCGCTTTGATCGACGGAACTTCAACATCCAGCAATGGTGTGGATACGGATACCGATGGAGTCAGGTTCAATCCACCATCTGAATCACGTGTAAACAAATTCAGTGACAATCCGTTAGAGGATTTTTCTGAAGCGGCCTGAGCATCATTCGCATAGACATGCGATGAACCTAAACTTATTACCAAGGTTCCTGCAATGACAGCCAGTGGTATGCTGGCTAGACGTACAATCGATTTGGGTAGCTTTACCTTCAAGTTTGCTTCACCCCCTTTCGCTTGCTGCGTTGGTGGGACAAGACATACGAGTTTTCCCCTAGGAATAATTAGAATACAGGGATTTGTGCCTGTTCCTCATTAAACGTGAAGGCGTTTACTCAAACGTTATTTTGGCAAAAACTTTAAATTTGAAGTGTTTCCCTGCCTTCATTTCATTATTAGGAATGCAATAATTGAATATTGCACCCAGCTATTCTTTCTACCTCTGTTACGTTATGAATCGGAGATTGGATCACCTAGATATGTATTTTATTGAATTTGATTAATGATTAAATTTTAAATGCTAAAAATGCAGATCTTGTGACATATCGCATGTTTTTCGTAGAATTAGAGGTTTACAATACAGTCATGGCGACAATTCGAATCGTCAAACGTCAGCGTATCAACCCATATAACTAACTGTAAAGGCGGGATCAGCATGCTAGAATTACAAGAAATTGAAACAGAACGTTCTCTTCATCTGTACCGCACCTTGGCCAAGACATTTAAGAGCGTGAATGAACACGCTGTATCTGGAAGCAAAGTGCATGGATTCAATCCTACAGCATATGGTTTACTTGAAGTTCTGTATATGAAGGGGGCACAGCCTATTCAACAGGTTGGGGCACAGCTTCTATTGCAGAGTGGTAATGTTACGTATGTTATTGATAAGTTAGAGCAAAAAGGACTTTTACACCGTAAACACTGTCCTCAGGACAGACGGATTATATTTGTGGAACTAACAGAAGAAGGGCAACGCACAATGGATGATATCTATCCAGGCTATGCTCACAAGATTGATCGTGCCGTCAGCGGCTTGAGCGAAGCAGATAAGACGATACTCGCAGACTTACTGGAACGACTGGCGAGTGGTGCAGATCGGTTATCAGCCAATAGCTGAATACTTCTATTCGTAATAGCAAGCAACAATAAAGGCAGCCTCATTGGCTGCCTTTATTTATATGTTTACGTTTAGCGATGGATAGCCATCCGCACTATTTTTTCTTTTTCACACCAGCCACTTGCACCGAGCCTTGTACTTTCTGTGGAGCATCTGCGTCTTCCGGAACCAAGAGGCGTTTGCGTAGAGCCAGCGTAGCAAACCAAGACACAATTGCAATCACAAACATAATGATGAACAAGGAATGCAGACTGCCCTCAAGCACACTTCGCAACAACCGCCATTGATCGTCGGACAGAACCGTTTCCGTATGAGGTGCCAACAACTCGTTCAAATCCGAATCCGAGATGCCAGCAGCCGCAAGATTTTGTGCACTCGATAACGTTGAGATTCGATAGTTCAACCATGTACCAAAAGCTGCCGCACCAATCGTTTGTCCCAGTGTACGCATGAACGTATGTAGTGCTGTCGATGAACCCCGCTCCCGATATCCTACAGATGACTGTGCAATGATCGTGAAGATCGTGAATGCAAAACCAAAGCCAAGCCCATAAATAAAGGTCAATAAAAACAGAACATACTGCGGCGATGAACCGCCGACCAGGAATAATCCACCTGAACCGACCACGATGCCAGTTAGTCCAATGAGAGACGTCATACGCGACCCAATCTTCATCAAGAGGCGACCTGCCCACACACTGCCGATCAGCCAGCCAACAGACATTGGAGCAAGCAACAATCCGGATTCAGTCGCATTTCCTCCTCGTACCCCTGCACCCACAGTGGCAGATAACTCGTAAGACCGATCATCAGTGAGCTGGTTAACAGCCCAGCGATATTCGCCACACGAATGTCCTGAATGCGGAAGAGGTGAAGTGGAACCATCGGAGCTTCAGCTCTCTTTTCAACTACGAAGAATAATATGATAAAAGCTACGGCGATCGCGCTGAGTCCCAGGATCAACGGAGAGCTCCATGCGTAATACTGTCCACCCGCTGACAACACAAATAGCAGTGCTGTAATCCCAACAGTGAAGGTCAACGCACCCATAACATCGATTTTGGCAGTACGTGGCGACACATTTTCATGCAAATAACGAAATACAAACCACATCGCTAACAAACCAAACGGCACATTGAAGCCAAATATCCATTGCCAACCTAGATTATCTACAAAATAACCACCTAGCAGTGGCCCGGCCAGAGATGAAATTCCCCATACAGAGCTAATCCAGCCTTGAATTTTGCCCCGTTCCTCAATGGGATAAATATCTCCAATAATCGTAAACGTCACAGGCACTACCGCACCTGCGCCAATTCCCTGGATCGCACGAAAGACAATGAGCATCTCCATATTCTGCGAGAAGCTGCATAGTAACGATCCAAGTATAAACAGAGCACATCCGATTAGGAATACAGGCTTCCGTCCATACAAATCACTGATTTTACCAAAAATCGGGGTGCTAACCGCCATTGTGAGCAGATAAGCCGTAAAGATCCAGCTAAGCAATTGCACACTACCCAATTCACTGACGATTGTCGGCCCTGCCGGCCCAATGACTGTGCCTTCAATGGCGGACAAAAAGGTAGCTAACAGCAAACCCGCCAAAATGAGACTGCGTTTGGAATTTCCCGTCGTATTCAATGGAACCCTTCTCTCTTCATTTCTATATCAACCAGAATTTCTGTCCTCTCCGTTCTCGTGTAAAAGGTCTAGTTGAATTTTTTTTATTTATTACGCGCCCGCAGCCATTCATCATACAAAAGAGAATACATTAACATGTCTTTGTATCCCGTAGACGTATGTTGAATTTGACGAAGTAACCCCTCTTTCGTAAATCCCATATTCTCCAGAAATCCACCTGACGGCGCATTACGCGGATCCACAAGTGCCTCAATGCGATTAAGTCCCATCGTCTCATATCCAAAGGACAGCAATACCGAGAACGCCTCCGACATATACCCATGCCGCCAGTAGTTACGTCCTAACTCATAGCCGATCTCACCGCGAAACGCGCCTTCAAGTTGCCATGTATTGAATCCACAGCTTCCAATAAGGCGTCCTGTCTCTTTCAGCTCTATTCCCCAACGGATCGCATCCTCTTCTCCAGCCATATGGTTAAGCAGACCAATCATATCCGCTGCTTCAGTTGCCCCAACCATGGGGGCCAGATTCATATATCGGGTCACCTCTCGATCTGACCAGCACGCGAACATCTGTGCAGCATCACGGCGACGCATTTTGCGCAAGCGAAGACGTCCCGTCTCAAGCTCAGGGATTCTACCTTTACATTTATACATCAACATACTCTCCGATCCGATCCATACCTAAAGACCATAAAAAATTCAATAATTATCTAACCATAACCTGCGCATGATGGCAACGGTTTAATCCTGATTCGTGCATGTTCAAAAAAGTACGGTGAAGATCGAAGTATACCTTCGGAACAGCCTCTATTATAACATCAAAAAAACCGGGCCACATATGCTCCCGGTCTTGTTCTACATATTGCTCAACTCATCAGGCACATTCAGCCATAGAGCTTGTCCCAATCATATCTTCACAATTAGGTTTACCTAAGCTTCAGTGCCTGTGGCTAACAATTCATTGCTGACTCGGCCGAGTACAGCTGTAATTTCCTTATACTCCTCAATACCTGTGCCTGTAAGACTCCACTGGTCTCCATGCGCCGTCAGGAAATTTTCTTGCGTCAGGTGTTCAAGCTCCTGCTTAATCTCCCGCTCTCCCACACGATATCCCCGTTCTTCCAGCCAAGGCAGTGCGTCACTAACCGTCAAATCCTGATGCTGAGCCAAATATAGAAGATGAATCCGTACAAAAAGATTCTGTACCTCTGCGTGCATAAGTCAATCTCCTTCCAGGGTTCGCCCTCTGTGATTGCTAAGTAATTACCCCAGTGAAGAAGCAGAGAAACAGGAGGAATTTACAGGTTAGTTCCTTCGTTTTCAAAATCCTCCGCTTGACTAACGACATACACTACACTATCTTGAAAATAAGTACCATTTTTGCTCGGGAGGGTGATTAACCATGTTTCAAGCTGTTTCTTATGAAGGAACACGAAGCGAGCAGCACAACGCCGTCCTGGGACAGTTAAGCGCTCTGATTCGCGATGAACCTAGCGCCATTGCCAATCTGGCAAACGCAGCGGCGCTGCTCAATGTATTTTTGACCGATACCAACTGGGTCGGCTTCTATCTGTATGATGGCAAAGAACTTGTACTTGGTCCATTCCAAGGACTGCCTGCCTGCATCCGTATCCCACTTGGACGCGGTGTATGCGGCACATCTGCTGCAGAAAAACGTACGCTCGTCGTTGACGATGTACATGCTTTCCCAGGCCATATTGCCTGTGATGCTGCATCCAACAGCGAAATCGTCGTACCGATTATTAAAAATGGGGAACTATACGGAGTACTCGATATCGACAGTCCGATTAAGAACCGTTTTGACGACGAAGACCGGATCTTCCTGGAGCAAGCAGTGCAACTGATCGTAGACCAACTGTAAGTAGGTCTTGTGAGTCTCTCTACGCATAAAGCTTGTGAGGGTCTGAGGTTCACTTGCTTCATACAAACGGAAAATTCGGCAAAATGAAAAGCACAGTCCGCAACTGGACTGTGCTTTTTCATTTGCCATCTTCATACACCCATGTTCTGCTCGCCCTTCAACATGTTATGCATCTAAGACAATTCTTGTTCCGCTTTGATCAACATTGCATCCCTTAGGAATTCAGCGAGCTTAGGATGATACCCGTCATACATTTGGCGGAAGTTCTGATGTTCAACGTACAGATTACCTAACTCCCGGTAGATCTCGGCTGTAGGAGTATAATACCCTCTGACCCATTCCAGATGTCTGTCAATAATCTGCTGCACCTTCGGACTATCCGCAGACAAACCATCCTCGATAGCCTGTTGCAGGTCACGGTTGATGCCATCTATTTTCTCCTGAGAATCCAGATAGTCTCTTTTCGTCTTAAGCTGCACACTCCGGAGTGTATTATCAGACTGTTGATTGTGCCTAGGCTTGTCTGTGTTCATCTCATCCAACTTCGGACGAAAAATCGAACCAGCGCCCGATGAAGGTTGTTGCAGTAACACACTGCGCTGTCTCGGCTCAACAAATCCCTCGTATAGTGCGCCCTCCTCAATTTCTTGCTCACCTTGCAGATGGGATATCGTTTTGTCGAGTGTTTGTATTAGACCATGCAAGCGAAGTGCCTTTTCTAGCATTTGAATACGTTGCTACTGCATCATTTGAATCATGTCATACGGATCTTCCTGTAGCATTGAGCCGATCTCTTCCTGCTCCACACCAAGTTCCTTGCAGAACAGTATTTGCTGGAGCTTTAACAGTTCCGGCTTCTCATAATACACGTCGTTCGGGTCATTGCCGACAAACGCTGGGGTTAAGAGCCCAGCATCCACATATTGACTTAATTCATCCAAACTCACTCCGGACATACCGGATACGTCAGCCATAGTATATGCCATTCCAAACACCTCCTGTCATGGTCTGCAACTACTGGGTTTCAGACATATTATCAGATCATAAGTGCTTCATCAGGTAGTAGATCGCTGCCTTAAGATCGATCAATTGTTCACTGGTTTAATTTTTGTTAAACATCACAAATTTCAATTCGGTCATCTCTTCCACCGCATATTTCACACCTTCACGTCCCATACCGCTCTGCTTCACGCCGCCGTATGGCATATGATCAACCCGGAATGTAGGAATATCATTAATCATGACACCGCCAGCTTCAATGTGTTCCGCCGCATGTAAAGCGGTCTGAATATCATTGGTGAATATGCCTGCTTGAAGTCCATAGATGGAATCATTCACATGTTCAATACCTTCTTCGACCGAATCAATCGTATTAATGACCACAATCGGAGCAAATACCTCCTGACAAGATACTTTGGCATCGCGGGGTACGTTAACTAACACAGTAGGACGCAGAATCCCACCTTGTACTTCGCCCCCAGCCACCACTTCAGCTCCCGCTTGCTTCGCTTCAGCGATCCATTCTTGTGTACGTTGTACATCCTTCGCTGATATTAGAGCAGACACAACCGTATCCGGATTCAAGGGATCACCAATGACGACTTGCTTGGCTGCCTCTGCAAAACGACGAATAAATTCATCCGCGATCTCACGGTGCACATAAATCCGTTGGAGAGAGATACACACCTGTCCTTGATAAGTAAATGCACCTGTCACACTTCTAGGGATCACTTTATCAAGATTCGCGTCCCGATCCACAATGACAGCAGCATTCGATCCAAGCTCAAGGGTCACTCGTTTCAACCCAGCCTGACTGCGAATGCTCTTACCTACAGCAGGGCTGCCTGTAAAAGTAATATGGGCAATACGTGGATCAGCCACGAGCACATCACCAATCGTCTTGCCATCTCCACTAACCACGTTCAGAGCACCATCGGGTAAGCCTGCCTCCTGAAGTAGATCAGCGATATAGTATGAGGACAGTGGGGTCTGCTCTGCTGGTTTCAGCACAATGGTATTACCCGCTGCGATCGCCGGCCCAACCTTGTGCGCTACCAGGTTCATCGGGAAGTTAAAAGGCGTAATTGCTCCAATGACACCAAGCGGCTGACGCATCGTAAATCCAACACGTCCTTCTCCGCCCTTGGCTGCATCCATAGGCACGGTCTCCCCAGTTAGTCGCTTCGCCTCTTCTGCAGCAAAACGGTATGTCTCAATGGTCCGTTCCACCTCGGCTATTGCGGCTGTAATTGGCTTAGCCGCTTCCAGAGCAATAACCCGTGCGGCCTCATCCTTACGTTCCTGGAGCAGCGCCGAAAGCTTATATAGGATTTCCGCACGCTGATGTGCGGGCATTCGGCGCATTGTATCTCCAGCCTGGGTTGCTGCAGCAATAGCTGCTTCCGTCTCCTCTGCCGAAGCCGTAGCAACCTCCGCAAGTGTCTCACCGGAATAAGGTGCCTGAAGCTCTTTATATTGTATAGACTCGGTAGGTTTCCCTCCGATAAACAGATGTTGTTTTTTCACTGCTGCATCCTCCATCCCTTCATTACTACAAGATGAACATATAAATTAACACGGGATCACCCTATTTATTTATACACTATTTTATTATTCTCAACCCAGTAGATAGGCTTAATATTGTATTTTTCATCTAAGTAACAATCTCAGATATCTCGAACCGTAAAGCTCATATACAAGCTCTTTATCATGCAGCTACAGCGCTATTTAACTGTTAGTACAGGACAATGAGCATGTTTCAAAACTCCGTGACTCACACTGCCAAGTACAATCTCAGCCAGCATACTCTTAGCTCCAGCACCCATGACGATCAGCCCGCATCCATGATCCCTTGCAACCCGGCAGATCTCATTCACAGGATCTCCAGCGATTAGAAGTGTCTCAGCAGGGACGGAACGTCCCGTCAGGAACGCATGAATTGGCTCTACGATATGTCTGCCTTCTTCAGCGATTCTAGCGTCCAGATCAACGCCCAGCGCAGGCTCATTAATGGATATGGATGGGTTCACATGTACAATGAGCAATTGCGGATTTTTTTGCATACCCTCTGCTAGTTCGACTGCTGTCTCCAGTGCCTTATGAGCATGATCCGATCCATCCACCGCTACAAGTATTCGTTCAATCATGTCGCTTCCTCCTCGGTATTAATGATGCGAAATAGCCGTATCAATCTCACGCAAATGGCTGCGGCGAACCAACAGAACAACCACACCAATCAGCACCATGATCGCGCCAAAATAAAACGGTGTCTCCGGCAAGAACCATTCGGATAATTTACCTGCAAGCCACGGTGCAAGCGCACCGCCCAAGAAACGAACAAAGCTGTACGCCGCAGATGCTACGGAACGCTCCACAGGCGCAGCTTCCATTACAGCGGTTGTGATTAGCGTATTGTTAATGCCTAGGAAAATACCCGCTACAATAACTGCCACAATGACGGTTGTAGAGGAGCCCATCACTGTACCTACAGCCATTACAACCAGATCAATAGCGAACAAGGTTAACATGACACTCATGGATGGAACAGATCCGAATCGGCGTTGCAGTCTAGGAGCTACAAATACAGACGTAATCGCCAGCGCCAGTCCCCAACCGAAGAACACGTACCCTAACCCATGCTCGTCCAGATTCATGACATATGGTGAATAAGCCATTAATGTAAAGAAGCCAAAATTATATAAGAAAGCAGTAATCGCTAATGTTTTCAGAGATGGATAACTAAGCGCCTTGAACGGATCGGACAAGGAACTTCTTGTTTTCGGTTTGGCCATCTTAGGCAACATAAACGTAATGCTAATAAACGCAATGGTCATCAACACAGCCACACCGTAAAATGGACCGCGCCATGAGATGGAGCCAAGCTCGCCACCGAGCAGTGGACCTACTGCAATCCCAAGCCCCAGTGCTGCCTCGTACAAAATAATAGCTTTCGCTGTCCCTGACGTGGATAGACCTACAATGGCAGATAACGCTGTTGCGATGAATAGCGCATTACCAAGACCCCAACCGCCACGGTACCCTACCAGAGCACTTACCGTATCCGAAGTTCCCCCAAGAGCGGAGAAAATGATAATGAGCAATATACCGCTCAGTAGCGTCCATTTCACACCAATCCGGCTGGATACAACACCGGTGATCAGCATGGCAATACCTGTGACCGCATTGTAGCTCGTAAATAAGAGGGAAACCTGACTTTTGGATGCATGCAATTGATCGGCTATGGCAGGCAAGATTGGATCGACAAGTCCAAGCCCCATAAACGATATAATACATGCAAAGGCGACAGCCCATACGGCTCTCGGCTGTGATAACAGCCCTCCGCGTGATGACGGCAATTCGTCAGGTTGCGTTGGTTCTCTTTTCATAACTAATTCCTCCTGATGATGGTCTGTGTATTGGTGTTGCTAGGTTCATCATTTAACGATTAAAGTATTGTAAATGATGAAACTTTCATTTCACTTTCATAAAAAACGGAATCAAAACGGAACAAAAGAACACCGACATGGGCGGTGCTTATGTTCTCAGCTATACATTTATTTCAAAAGGCTGGTCGCCCTATTTCTTTCAAATCACATTCACATTATCTTTCGCGCTGCTATTTATCCGTCTTGGACTCGATCTGATGGGTCTTGTTCTTGTTTCTGTTCCTGCAACCGCTGAATACCCGTCTGAACTCGTCCTCGTAACTCCTCAAGTTCACTCTGCACGGCATGAATGCTATGAAGTTTCTGTTCAATCAAATCCAGTTGTTCATTCAGCGTGGTCTCCATCGTGCTCAGCTTCTCAATGCGCTCCTGCACTTCAATCGTCTGCTGATAGTCAAAACGCTGTTCATTCAGCGCATCTGATGTTGCGACATACGCATGCAGTTCCTGAAGTGAGAAACCCAATACCTCCTTGGCGCGAACGACCTTTTTCAGATACGTAATGTCCTCCCAGGTGTATAATCGCGTGCCACCATCCGTCCGTTGAGGTGAAGGCATGACACCAATCTCTTCGTAATACCGGATTGTACGTTTGGTTAGTCCACTTTCCTTAGCGACATCATCAATTTTATACAAACTCATTTCCTTCACCTCACTTTATATGTCTGTAATGTTATGTACATAATTATATATAATTTTAACGTTAACGTCAACGTTAGATTTTATGTATACGGAATCTGGAATGAAGCTTCTCCTCTTCAAAAACATTAAAAGAAAATCGACTTCACTGCGATTCCCACTAAAATAATCAATATGATTATCCCGATGCCCTTCCATCCTAAGGTGCTCACCAGTTCTCCTAGGTTGCCAATCGTCGACCGATCATATGCATCCTTCATCGTTCCCGTTGGATTATTCTTTAATTCTTCACGGGCTAGCCGTTCTCTTTCTCGCTGCGGCTCTTGATTCGTCATGTTAACTCCCCCCTGTTTTCAAAATTGGTTGTACTCCTATTATACTAAATAAATGTTTCATTTCTGGTTAAATCATCCATAAGTATGTATATATTTTATAATCAGCTTAATTCTATGTTTATTCGTATGCACCTACTTTAATAGCTACAAAAAAGACCCGCTTGTGCGAGTCCCTCGGTTGGTGCTATGCCTATTTGTATTATGCATTCTGCGGCTTTTTTTTAGGTTTACTTTGTAACTCCTTCAAACGCCCCTCTACCTTCACAAACAATCGAATCGTATAAAAAGCTAACGAGCCCAGACTCAGTACCAATGCTTGTACTTCAGTAAACCAAAATCCAAGAATCCCGAATACCAGAATGATAAAACCAAACTGCATCATCAGATTCGAGGCATAATGCTGCGCTTCCTTCCACAATTCCGGATCACTCATCGCTCTTGGTGTACGATAACCGTAGATTCCATTGATTGCTCTCGGTGGTTTCTTGAACATCATGAAACCCAGTATAAAATAACACACCCCACATATTATCCCTAAAATCGATCCAGCCAAAACTGCCTTTCCCCTTTCTTCTGTTGAGCTTACTCAGCCTACATGACCACGACCTGTTAAAAACAAAAAAACGGCTCTACGTATATACGAAGAGCCGCCATGAAGCGTTTCGAAAACTTAGCTTTCCTGCACTCTTAGTACGCGCATCGCGTTGAGGACAGCAAGAACCGTGACGCCTACATCCGAGAATACCGCTTCCCACATCGTCGCAATTCCGAATACACCGAGCAACAGGAAGATGGCTTTGACACCAAGGGCAAATCCGATATTTTGCCATACAATGACACGAGTTCGCTTGGCAATGCGAATTGCACCGGCAATCTTGGACGGTTCATCGGTCATGATCACAACGTCAGCGGCCTCAATTGCCGCATCTGAACCGAGTCCTCCCATAGCAACACCTACATCAGCCCGGGCAAGCACTGGTGTATCATTGATCCCATCACCGACAAAAATCATTTTCTCCTTCGGTGACTTGGCTGCTTCCAGCTTCTCCAATTGCTCGACTTTGTGCTGAGGTAATAGTTCTGCGTAGACCTCATCCACACCCAGATCATGCCCGACTGCTTCACCTACTGCCTTCGCGTCCCCAGTGAGCATGACCGTTTTGCGAATCCCCAGCTTACGCAGTGCTCGGATTGCATCTGCAGCGTCATCCTTCACTTCATCAGCGATAATCAGGTGTCCTGCATACGTTCCTGCCTCAGCAATGTGAACGACAGTACCCACCGTTTGCGGAGCAGTATAGGAGATGTTCGCCTGCTGCATCAGTTTGGCATTGCCCGCCAGTACCTCTTTTCCATCTACCTTAACCTTGATGCCATGCCCGGCAACTTCATCGTAACCGTCCACACCTTCGGTTGGAATCTCTTGTCCCCATGCAGCGCGAATAGATTCCGCAATGGGATGATTCGATTGAGCTTCTGCAATAGCAGCTAACCGCATAAGCTCTTCTTCCGTACGTCCACCCTCTGGGTGAATGGCTGTGACTTTAAATACGCCTTTGGTTAGTGTGCCCGTTTTGTCAAAAACAACCACTTTTACATCGTTCAATGCTTCAAGATAGTTGCTGCCTTTTACCAAAATACCATTACGAGAAGCCGCACCAATGCCGCCGAAGAATCCAAGTGGGATCGATACTACAAGCGCGCAAGGACAGGAGATCACCAGGAAGACCAAAGCCCGATAGATCCAATCTGCGAAGGTAGCACCACTCAAGAGCAGAGGCGGAACCAATGCAATTAACGCAGCCAGGATCACAACAACCGGTGTATAGTACCGAGCGAATTTACTTATAAAATGTTCCGTTTTGGCTTTACGGCTGCTGGCATTCTGCACGAGATCAAGGATTTTGGAAACCGTCGATTCCCCGAATGTTTTGGTCACTTCAATTGTCAGCAATCCATTTTTGTTCACAAACCCACTGAGTACATCATTGCCAGGCTCCAATTCCCGCGGTACGGATTCACCCGTTAGAGCTGACGTATCTACCATCGAATGCCCCGCCCTCACGATGCCATCCAGCGGAACTCTCTCTCCCGCTTTTACAAGGATACGATCTCCAATTCGAACCTCTTCAGGAGTTACTCGCTTTGTCTCATCCCCTGTACCAGTAAGGATGTGGGCATAATCTGGACGAATGTCCATCAGTGACTGAATTGACTTCCGCGAACGGTTAACCGCCATGCCCTGGAAAAGCTCACCCAGCTGATAGAAGAGCATTACTGCGACCCCTTCTGGATATTCACCAATGGCAAAAGCTCCAATCGTCGCAACGGACATAAGGAAGTATTCATCGAACACTTGACCACGTAGTATATTTTTACCTGCTTGGAGAACGATATCTCCCCCTGCAATCAAATACGCAACAATGAATAGCGCAAGCTGTGCCCATCCTTCTAATGGAGACCAGATCGCAGCCGCCATGAGAACGGAACCCGCTGCGAGCCTAGCGAGTAGCACTTTGGTCTGCCCAGCTCCATGTTCATGGGAATGACCAGCATGAGTATGACCTTCGTGACCGTGCTGATGCTCTGCGTGGATATGCTGATCATCATTATGGTTATGAGAATGGCTGTGATGGCTATGTTCATGAACATGATCACTGCCTGTCGTTAGATGTCCATGATCGTGTGTATGCTGATCATGGCTTCCATGGTTATGTCCATGCCCATGTGCATGACCCTGATGTTGAAGTGCGCCTACTGCAGAGCGTCCAGCGGTAGACGGTTTTCCTTTTTCCGAGATACGAATATGTGGCTCTAATCGCAGGACTTTACGTTTCGCTTCCTCCACAACCTGTTCATCCATATCTGATGTTGTGTGCAACGATAATGTTTTGGTTACAAAATTAACTGAGCATTCGGTAATGCCGCTAATTTTTTTGACGCCATTCTCAATCTTCAACGCACAGTTCGCACAATCTAATCCATCTAGCAGCAGTTCCCTCTTCACCTGTTCTGATCCGGTTCCCATGTGAATTCTCCCCTTTGCAGTTGCGAAACTATATCAGTTCAATTAAAGCATGCTTACACTTACCACTCCGATGACAGAATTTCTGTCCTCTCCGTTCTCGTGTAAAAAGTTTGTTTGAACTTATATAGCTCAAATAATTCTTTTTTTATAACGCATGATCAATCATTCATATGTTCATTTAACCTCATTATATGCATGCCTAAATACAAGTGTCAACATTCGTAATTGATTTTTCATACAAATTATGCTAATAGTAATCATTTCGCTTTAGACGATTTTTGGATATAATAGGCGTATATCGTATAACAAGTTATCCAGTGTTGATTGAATATAGGCGGTGATAGGTAATGGAACAACCGGTTAAAGCTGTATCCGAATGCGACGTCGCCTGCTCAGGTACCGAGGCAGATGTGCAGTCCATCCGTACATCTCTAATAGATCGGGAGACTTCTTCCGAAATGGCAGATTGGTTCAAGGCATTCAGTGATCCCACGCGTCTACGTATTATTGATGCTCTGTTGCAAAAGGAATTATGTGTGCATGATCTCACGGTGTTGCTTGATATGGGGCAGTCAGCCATTTCACATCAGCTACGGTCACTACGCAATATGCGCATTGTGAAGCGGCGCAAAGAGGGCAAGACGGTGTATTATTCTCTGGATGATACACATATTGAGCAGATCTTCCTGCAAACGCTCCAGCATATTAAGCATGGCTAGGTATAGCTAGGGCGTGTCTGAGAACTCCGAAGGACGCAGATTTTGCCGAATTTTCGTTCCAAGCAAGGAAGTTTTCCGCAGGCGTGCCGGGGCACGTCAAGGGGAACTGACGCAGCAGGGGGCGAAAAGGCGGTAAAAGATGCACTTCAGCGAGTTTGCAGACACGCCCTAACCTGCTGAACAAACAAGAACCCCCGTCCATCGGCAGTAAGCCGACAGGCGGGGTTCTTGTTCATAAGGGCACCGTTTTATAGGCATCCTTCGTAATCAAAAGCGAACTTTTTGAACTTCCTCTACAATACATGTTCAAAAAGGACGGTTTTCAGTACCTAGAAGATCGGATGAAGCTAGAAATGGAGTAGCGGAGCGTAGGCAAACCTACGTGAGCAACGGACATTTCGGCTGAATCCTATCTTCGACGCTGAGATGCCGTCAGGCATCCTTCGTAATCAAAAGCGGACTTTTTGAACTACCTTTACAATACAAGTTCAAAAAGGGCGGTTTTCAGTACCTAGAAGATCGGATGAAGCTAGAAATGGAGTAGCGGAGCGTAGGCAAACCTACGTGAGCAACGGACATTTCGGCTGAATCCTATCTTCGACGCAGAGATGCCATTAGGCATCCTTCGTAATCAAAAGCGAACTTTTTGAACTTCCTCTACAATACATGTTCAAAAAGGACGGTTTTCAGTACCAAGAAGATAGGATAAAGCTAGAAATGGAGTAGCGGAGCGTAGGCAAACCTACGTGAGCAACGGACATTTCGGCTGAATCCTATCTTCGACGCAGAGATGCCGTCAGGCATCCTTCGTAATCAAAAGCGTCCTTTTTGAACTACCTCTACAATAGATTGTTTTTGTTCGGGTCATATAGACCTGTACTGCTCTTGAACCAATTGAAGATGTGGGAAATACATACCTTCAATACGGCGTAACCCGGTACAGCCAGCAGAATGCCGACAACGCCGAACAGGTTACCTGAGGTCAGGATAACAAAGATAATGGTGATTGGGTGAATCTTCAATGTTTTACCCATAATCTGTGGCGAGATGAACTTGCCTTCGATCAGTTGCACAATCGTCCAGACAGCAATCATTTTGAGCAGCATTACCGGTGATGTAACCAGTGCTACGATCAGCGCTGGCGTAATGGCAATAGCAGGACCGAGATACGGCACCACACTGGTGAATGAAGCAATAATAGCAAGAATCAATGCATAGTCCAGCCCGATGATCATGTAACCAATGTAGAGCAGAACACCGATGCAGAAGCTGACGATAATCTGTCCACGAATGAACGAGCTGATCTGATGGTTAATATCCTCAAGCACATGCATCGCACCTGTACGGCTCTTGATTGGTAAGAAGGACAAAATTTTTGCTGGAAGCTTCTTGCCATCTTTGAGCAGGTAGAACAAAATGAACGGAACCGTCACAATCGACAGCACAGTCTCCGTGAATACACCTAAGAAATCTCCGATTCCTGTCCACGTGTGATTCAGAATTTCCGTAGCACGCGCTGAGAGTGTAGCCCATAGATCTTCAAAATTAAAATTGATCGTTTCTTGAACCTGGTTAAACATCTCACTTCCTGTGAGCTGCACAAATTTCTCTTGAACCGCTGTGCTATATGCTGGGAAGTTCGCAATTAGACCCATAATCTGATTACGCAATACAGGAATAACAGCAAGTACGACAATGGTCAAAATACCGCCTATAGCGAGATACAGAATCAATATTGACCAGCCGCGCTTAATTTTCCACCTCTCCATCACATCAACCAACGGATTCAGCAGATAGTACAGTACTCCAGACAAAATGATGGGTAATACAATGGTTTTGATCAACACTGCAATGGGATGAAAAACAAAGGATATCTTCGTCATCACCATAACGTTCAATCCGACCAATAACAGAATCAACAGGAATAGGACAAACTTATTATTCAAAAAAAATCGTTTGAATCGATCCGGCCAAATTCGGGGTTGTTCCGGTTGTTCCATAGACTTGTCTTCCTTTCTTCTATTGCTGATGTACGCAAACTCTGTACAAGCCAACTTATGTATGACACTCCCGATTTATACGTATCGACTCAATCTGTCGTTTCATAATTGATCGGTATACTCATTTTACCCGAAATACAACCTTCTGCCCCAAAGTGCACTTTTGCAATTAATCCCAAAAAAAGACTCGCCTCCAACGAGACGAGCCTTTAATCGGAATATTAGGTTAATTGATTAATATTGTTTTACGCTTTTCCAGCCAGTTGGGCGATCAATTCATACGAATGTAGACGCGCTTGATGATCATAGATCATGGATGTGATGATAAGTTCATCTGCTTGGGTCTGCGCAATAAATGACTCCAGTTGCCCACGTACCGTTTCAGGAGAACCATTAACAGCTGCTTTTAACGTCTGTTCTACACCTGCTCGCTCACGATCTGTCCATTTGCCTTCCATATCCGCTGGCGGCTGTACCAGTCCGGTCGTGCCACGGATAATGTTCAGGAATTGCTGCTGCATCGTTGTTCCTAACCATGCGGCTTCTTCGTCCGTATCAGCAACCACCGCATTTACACCCACAATAACATGTGGCTCTTTCAGCAGATCGGATGGTTGGAAGTTGTTTCGGTACGTTTCCAGGGCAATTCGTGTATAATCCGGTGAGAAATGGCTGGCAAAAGCAAACGGCAATCCCAGTTGTCCTGCTAGTCTGGCACTGAAATCACTGGAACCGAGCAAGCAAATCGGAATATTCAGCCCCTCCCCTGGCACTGCACGAACGGGAGCATGATAGGAAGTCGCTGAAGCATCGAAATAAGCTCTCAGCTCTGCTAACAATTCAGGGAAATCTTCGCCACTGTTCAGGTCTTTGCGAAGAGCGAGCGATGTGCGGCGATCACTTCCGGGTGCACGTCCTAATCCGAGGTCAATCCGCCCCGGATAAAGTGATTCCAGTGTGCCAAACTGCTCCGCGATCACGAGTGGAGCATGATTAGGGAGCATAATGCCGCCAGAGCCCAAGCGAATCGTTGATGTTCCACTTGCCAGATACCCAATAACGACCGACGTCGCAGAAGACGCGATGCCTGGCATATTATGATGCTCCGCTACCCAGTAGCGGTGGTATCCCCAGCGTTCCGCATGCTGCGCCAGATCCAAACTGTTACGAAGAGCGTCGGCAGGCGTTGATCCTACCACGACTGGAGCCAAATCCAAGATAGATAGCTTAACGTCGGTAATCCGTTCTTTACGAGATGATGCTTGGTGTTCAGTGGTCATGATGAGAATGTACTCCTTTTTGAATTATATTTTTGTATATCCAGATATATAGATTAATAAGACGATAAAAAAGATATGGATTACTCATGATTAGCCGTATACTTCGGACGGAATACCCGTTGCAGTTGCATTCTTGCTTCCGTCCTTGCGCACGGCTTATAACTCATGCTGCACATAATCGGCAAATTGACGAATGATTTCTTCATTGCGGCGATAATATGTCCACTGTCCCCTGCGCTCTGAGAGCAGCAATCCGGCTTTGAGCATGGTCAGTAAGTAGCTGGATATGACAGATTGAGCAAGTCCAGCCTTCATCTGAATCGTTCCGACACAGATGCCATTCTTCCCTCCATCCGGATGCTGGGATAATTCCAGCGGCGAAAAGTGTTGCTCCGGGTTTTTGAGCCACAACAAAATCTGTCTACGTGTCTCGTTGGACAATGCTTTAAATATGAGTATAGGTTCCATGGGTACGATTATACCCCCTTTCTGCTGTTTTGCAAATGATTGAACAAACAGACCGACTCGTATCATTACGAATCGGCCTGATATACAAGCAACTTGTCATGCAATTATTTAAAATTTAGTGCTAACAGTCTGTTTCACTTGCTCCAACATCGCTTCATAAGCCGCGGTGTCCAGATAACCAATGCTTCCGAACAGCAGGTGATCGACAGCTTCGATGCCAACAAAGTCGAAGATTCCAACATCAGAAGTAACTTTCAAACCAGCTGTCATGCCGATCTGATCGTACACCTCGCTTGGCGTACCATGTGTATTGATGATTAGTCCTTTTTTGCCAGTCAGTAATTTCTCGATACCGGCTTCACCTGCTGCATAAGCGAATCCATAAGCGAACACACGATCAACGTAACCTTTCAGGATCGCTGGAAGTCCTGTCCACCAGATCGGGTAAATAAACGTAATGGCTTCGGCATCAGCAACATACTTCTGCTCTGTAGCAATGTCCTCCGGTGTTTGTCCTGCACGCATCGAAGCCGTGTCTGCTTCAGTAAGTACAGGCTGGAAGCCCAGTTTGTACAAGTCACGAACAACAACCTCATGCCCTTGTGCTTCAAGTGCCTCTACAGCCGTGTTTAAGATCGCGTTATTCAAACTACCTTCGTGTGGATGTGCATATACGATAAGATGTTTCATTGAAAATTCCTCCAATTTAAGTTGAGTATAGTTACCTATAACCTGCTTACAAAACTTCGCTTCAACCACTTCGCATCTACAGCTTCTGTGCATGGATGAACACATATACATAGACATCTATGTTTGTGCATAAAAAAATACTTTGCATCCATCCGCAAATGGTTACATCTTGCGGACGATGCTAGACAACAGGAGCTCAAGTTGTTCTGCCTGTTCGTCGGACAGACCCGAGTATATCATCTCATTGATCTGTTTGGAAACCTGGTTAAACACCGGTTGCAGCTTCCGCCCTTGCTCTGTCAGGCGAATCATCGTTACACGGCTGTCTTCTGCACCCTTATGCCGCTCAACATATCCCAGCTTCTCCAGCTTGTTCACCAGCACAGTTACCGTGGGTTGGGTTCGCTGCACTCGCTCAGCCAGCATCTTAATGGATAGTGCCTCTTCGCGGTAGAGAAACATCAAGACGTCACCATGAGAAGGGACAATGCCCGTCACCTCATGCTGTTCTAACTCATGTACGATTCGTTTATTAACGTGATCCCTGATTCTTGCGATCAGTGCAATTGCATTATATTTTGGCATGAGCTTATTATATATAGATATCTATGTATTTGCAAATAGATTATTGGATAGGGTACTAATTTGGGAAGTTAACTACATTCGTTCACTGCACACTAACGAGCCTCTGTATCCCCTCATAGGTTCCTGCAGAAGCTCGATGTGCAACGTATACATGAAGCATATATAGGTGTGCATTATCATTCATAGATACGTACATGAGTATGTATCCAGTCTATTTAAATCATGATCGTTTTATAACATTACTCGATCCATTGTGTAATGTTATCCAGTGACTTTCTCGTCTTCTCCCGTGCAGGATCTTCTTCACGATAGCCAAATGCAGCCATCACCGAGATATTCCATGCTCCATTCTCCAATAATCCTTCATCCTCCAGAATCTGATGCACCTTCTCATAGTCATATCCTTCAATTGGACAAGAATCGATTCCGATCAGCGCGGCAGCAGTCATCATGTTGCCTAGTGCAATATACGTTTGTTTGGACGCCCAATCAAACAAGGTACGTGGAGTTTCAAACAACCGTTGGTTATTCTGGAATTTGCCATATGCTGCGCTGGTCAGCTCAAATACATCATCAGGCATGCCTTTGATCTCCTTCAGCATGTACTCCGCATACGGCGAATTATAACCGGCATCCGTTCGAGCCAGAATGACCATGAAATGACTTGCTGTAGCTAATTGCTTCTGGGCTCCGGTGGACACCTCGGACAACCGCTGACGCAAAGCTGGATTCTGCACAATCAGAAACTTCCACGGTTCAAATCCAATAGAGCTTGGAGATAAACGTCCCGTCTCTAGAATATATTCAAAATCCTCTGCTGGAATGGTACGTGTAGCGTCAAACTGTTTTGTCGCATGACGGAAGTGATAAGCCTTTAATACGTTTTCCTTCATGATTTCTTTGCTTGAATTCTCCACAACAATCCACATCCTTTTCTCTACTTTGTTCATTATCCCTAATCCATATAAATTGAACTAAAGAATATTTACACTTGCCACTCCGATGACAGAACAACCTTCCGATCGCTGTTACCCCAGATTTCTATCCTCTCCGTTTTCGTGTAAAGGTTTAGTTCAATTTATATAGCAATATCTTGGGACTTGGAACTCTAGGTACTATTCTAGTGTTAATGTTTCCAAATAGAAAGTAAGCACAATCTTGTTTCTTAGTTATAAAAAGTAAGTATAGTTGTAGTTATGCGATTCGCTGCTTGGATATTGGCTTGATCCTGTTCCACAAGCTCCCGAATTCTCTCATCCAAACTTGCTGTACCGTTGTATCGACATGCTACCCCGGCAAGACATGAACTCACCAAATATCTCATCTTCTTAACTCCTTCTTCTGGTTCCATAAACTATGAAGAAGATTGTACCATATCCCATTACCTTGAGCCGTTCTCTTCGTGCTGGATTCTCTCGATCATCGTAATTCGTGCATCGTGAGTGTATCGAATCTGAATTTCATCCTTTGTTCCCGATGGTTCCTCTGAATCTGTTGTGGATTTTGAATCTGTTGTAACTCCTGAATCTATAGTACCTTCTGGATCTTCATTACCTTCTGGTCTGAATGAGGCCATACCGAGGTTGCTAGAATCTCGATAAAATGTGTAGTCATCCAGATCAATATTAAATATTTGTTTGACCATTGGTGCTGCATGTTGTCTGATTATCTCTTCTTGTACACCCAACAATTCTTCCACGTAGTTCTCGTGATCTTCCATGGTCTTCAGTTCGGGTGTATACCCTTTGTAATCCATCACCATATAATGAGTACCTGCCTTGCCTTGGGTACTTCGTACCAAATAATGCTCGCCAAACGTCAAACTAATTGATTCTTCAGACTGATCATCGTCTCGCGAATAGGATACATCACGAAGTGGCAACTTTGATTCACCAGATAAGCCCTTGAGAGCCTCTTGGGCAGTCTGCAACATCTCCGCCGTTACTCGCTCTGTATCTAACACAAGATCCCCCGAAACGTAAACAGCCTGATCCTGCTTCCATCGGATCTCACCGTAGGAATGTTCATTCTGTACCGTCAGTGTTGTATTCATTGTAGGAATGGCCTGACCTTTCTTCATTACGGCGCTCCGCAGCACCCGTACAGGCTTCATGCTGCTGTCACTGCCGATGTCTGCCAACAACCCTGGAATCTGACGTACGAATCGATGCTCCAGCCGCTCCCCCGGAATCTCACCATTGGAGCTTGTCTTTCTGGTCTTCCAAGTCCCGTTTACGTAAGTCGCGTTATGCAATAAAAAAAGCCATTCGGTTGAATGACTTCAGTTGAGCAGTTTCTTAATCTCGAACAGTAATTCAGCTACTCGCGTCACGAATCTGTCTGTCAACGGATCGCCACGCAACTTGGATGTGAACTCGTTCCAGAGTTGGGATGCATATGTAGCCGCTAGATGTTCCTGCTTTTTCTTCTTATCGTTCTTAATCTCATCCATGTATTCCCGTAGTGGACGGTTAATCTTAACTGAGAACAACATTCACTCTTCATAGTTAAGTTGTTTCTGCTGCCTGGCATACTCTTCTTCCAGCTCAATCATGTACTGCTTCAGCTCCATCGTCCTCACCTCGAATCTAATGTTCTCACATCGTTACCAAAACCACCATCCTGCGTAACTGTCTTGATGTCATGGCACCTCTTGCATAATGCTTGCCAGTTGGTGCTGTCCCAGAACAGACCTTCATCTCCTTTGTGCGGTACGATATGGTCAACCACTGTGGCAGCTACAAGATGTTCCTGCTTCTCGCATTCAACACAGATTGGATGCTTTTGTAAGTATCCTTCTCGTGCCTTGCGCCATTGACCGTTATATCCGCGTTGGGTTGACGTCCCTCGTCGCTGATCATTCTCTCTTGCCCTTTCCTTTCTGTGCCTAGGCAGTAAGCCTCACTCGATAGCTCGGGACAACCGGGGCGGTTGCAAGGTCGCTTGATTGCAATTGACAACTACAACAATCCTTTCCCTAGGTAATATAAAACAATGAAAAAAAGAGCAACATTACGCTGCTCAAGCTTCACTATCATCTTTTTTCTTTCTAGGACTTACAAACCCTGAATCATTTACGAATTTAGCAAGCCCATCTAAATCTGGATACACTGAATAATGGCTCACACCGCTATGTTTTAGATACATATTAATATCTGGCAACATATCTTTTGTAATTATTACCTTACCTAGTAAACCTTTATCTACTAAAGTTCCATTGAACTCTTCTTCTAGAGAAACCTTGTTATTTCCTTGCATTGTGAACATTCCTAATTGCGAGTTTATTCTGTTGCTGTTACGTAATGGATAGACCGCAAGTGAATTCTCAGAAAAATTTACTTTTCCATTAAGATAATCAGCATAATCTTTATCAGGAAAATAGAATACTCTTTCACCTAAAGACAGTTCATTAAGCCCAATAGGATCAAGCATCCATATCACACAGTCATTAGAATTGGGATTCCATCCAGATGTTGCAAAATATAACGAAGTCGCGAAGGCTTCTGTCCAATCCAAAAGTCTTGTCCTCACACCGTGGTGTTGCATGAGAAACAATAGATTCCATCCTGCTTCCCTATGCAACAAATGCCCCATTCTTTTAAAAACCGTGTAGTAGTATCGTTCAGACGCTAGATACACCGGAAGATCAAATTTTTGAATTCTGTACAACCCTGATAATAGGTTGAACTTAATATCAGACTGACCTCTAAACCAAGTATATTCTTTGTTCTTTTGAAATTCTGCAACTTCATTTAGAATATTGATCCATTTTTCTGAATAACCCAAGAGTATCCCCTTTACTTGTTCTGCTATATATATTAGCTTGATAAATTAAAAAAGGGAATTGCTGTATGATCCTAACTAATACTCTCCCTCAATGAGTTATTCATATCTATATATTTTGCATAACTGGCATGGCTAGAAATTTCTTAGTTGTATCAAGGGTTTATCCTGTTTTCTGAAAATGAGTTATATACTCGTTATTTATGTATAACTCAGAGTTCAAAGCTGTTCATTGCCACGTCCATCCGATCCTGATCCATGCCGATGTAGCCCATAGTTATTGAATCTGATGAGTGGTTGAACATCTTGCGTAACAGGGTAACATTTGTGGTTCGTTGGTACATGTGGTAGCCCCAAATGTCTTCTTCATGGCGTAGCAACCAATGTCTTTTAACCCGAAATGAGCCGCAGCCTTGCGCATGATCTTGTATGCCATGTCACGCTTGATTGGTTTGTTCTCACCTTGCCTGGACTGGAACAGGTATTCCCCCTTCCCTGCCTTCCGTGTATCTCTTCAGCTCCCGGCGTAGCGCAGCATTTATCTTAATCCATTTCTTTTTATTCGTCTTCATCTAGATCAAGATCAAATGTTCGCCTTGAACATCTCTCACGCGCAGCTTGAGCATATCCTGTATGCGCAGCCCAGTATTAATGCCAAACGTAAACATCATGTAATTGCGTTCATTTTCTGACCGCAGGAACTCCTATATATCATCAATGACAGCTGGGTCCCTGATCGGCTATACGAAGTTCACCGGCTACCACCTCCCATATCAAGTTAAAAAATTCCGTTCTTACTTTGCGTTTCGGATTGATCTATGACATTCCTCTCATACCCCTATAAAACTGTTAACTAATTAGTGATAAATACTACCGTATTATTAGAAGAGAACAAACTCGACGCTACACTGTTAAGCAATACTTCTAGTTGGTCTTTAACCTTTGTCGCTCCTATAATTTCAAAGCTATAGTAGTAATTATCCCCAATAACAGCATTATGTTTTAAATAAACCCAAGCTTTAACATCGTACAGAACCAGCAAGGCATTCTTTATAGTATCGCCAAAATTAGAGAGCTTTTCCCTTGAGGCTTCGCCTGCTATACTCAACACAAAATTCACACGAAGTTCTTCTGAATCATTGTTTAAAACGTAATCAATACCTTTCGCAAATTTCTCATGCGGAAAGTCGAGCTTTACTTCTTTTATGAGTTCTGCTTTTCTTGTATTTGAAAGCTCAAACTGATAATCATTTTTCTTGAGTTCTTTAATCCCTTCAATAGCGCCTGTTACCTTTGCAGTGTCAAGGAAGGTATCTTCGAGTTTCAAAAGTTTCTTTGCAAATTGCAAAAATCTTTCAGAATTATAAAGATAGAATTGTTTCCCTTCGCATTCTTTGTTAAACTCATAAACCAATTCCGGGTGTGGTCCTTTTTTTTCTCCTTTTACCTTATGAACCCAATCATCCTTATTATCATCAGTAACTAAAATTATCGATTTAATATTTACATCTTCCTTGACTTTCTCAAGGATTTGTTTCCAATATATAAAATCCCCATACTCATTTTTATAAGTGATTCCCCATAAAGAGTTGTTTTCCCCTTTTTGTCATTTAAATCTTTGTAACCTGGAGGAATTTTATCGTTATATCTAGCTTCACCCTCTTCATAAAGTTTATTTAACTGATCTTTAGTATATGGTTTTCCCACTTTATCTCCGATCAATTGAGTCACCTTGTCTTGAATGGCTACAAGATCCGGTTGAGATGCAGCTTGTTTTTTCAATTCATCATTTATTTTTTTCAGACAATCTTTTAAAACCTTTTCAATGCCTTTAGATTCTATGTTCGAGTGACGCAGACTGACTAATTCAGCCACAAGATCATTTATAGAATTAGTACACTGCTCCTCAAATTTACTGTATGCGTTCTTTTGATTATAAATTTCATCGTGTAAAAGCTTATGATACTCGAGCGCAACCTGATGAGGTATCCAAATTCTCTCTTGGACACTTTCCATTATTGTTACTAACGCTTCTCTTGAATCTCTCGGAAATCTATAAAGATTTATAAGCATGTTCGCATCAAAGACAAATGTGCACTCAGACCATAACTTTTCAAAATCTTCCTCGCTTGGAGAGTAGTAACCCAAAAATTCCTGCTTCATACTTTCCTCCTAAATTTAAAAATATCAAGAGGTAAATTTCGACAGGATATTCTAAATTCCTTCTCTTATTAAGAATAATTGGAGAGCTCTTATCTCCATCCCCCGCATCCCGCACCTCTGACGATTCACGTCTAAGGATTACAATCCCACAGCACGGTCGAGTCCTGCCAGGATAAGGTGTAGAAGGGATATCCGGGAACAATTCCCTTATATTGATAGTGACACGCTACAGACACGATTGAGATATATTTCAATAGAATTCCTTGATTTGGATATTAGTTAATTATATAATTGTTGACGTGAAACCAATCAAGCTCTCCTTAGAAAGGAAGAAGGTGATTCTCATATGAAAATGACAAGCGCGTATTTCCAAAATTCGGTTAAAGATCTGTTAGCTTTCCAAACGCATGATTTTTCTGAGTAAAGAACTTTAGAATTACCACAAAGGGTTTACTTTTGGTAGGGTAAACCGCCAACTCTTCTCTATGTGACTAGACTTGATTGGTAACTCACAAATTACCCATAGGGCCAATAAGTTATTGCGTGGTAAACTCCAAACTTCTACTTCCTTCGAATTCTGGGGAAGGCTGACAGCCTATCCCCAGACCTGGGCGAAATGCCCTTGTAAAAATGAGGAGGAAGTTATTATGAGAAGAAGTTGGAAAAGTACTACCAAAAACTGCCTGGAGTTTGCACTATTCGCGTTGGGGTTTTATGCCTCGACACTAGGATTTGTGTGGGCTGCGCTATTGTGGATGCTGTTGTACTTCTTACATAAGAAATTATGACAATCTCATAGCTGTGGGAAGAAAAAAGAGGATCTGATCAATCCTCTTTTTTTAATGCCTTATTTATGTCTCTATAACACTCCAATTATTTTTAGAGTCTCTGCAACTGACTCGATCCCTCTGACGATTTGGCGATCTATAGACCTATCAGTTACACTACTAAATCTTCTACTTTGGTAATCCATTCGGATGATGCTTGATATTGCTTTCTTTTCTCCGCTTCAAGCTGCCGTGTCAGTTACTTTTGAGATTGATATACCTGTTCATCAGCTTTCTTGTATTCATCCGTTCCTTGCTTGTACCGATCCCTCACCCGCTTTCCACAATATCTTTTGCAGTGTGCCATCATGGACGTTGCTTTTGGAGCGGTTGCGAAAGGAAGCCGGTACCATGTGGAATTCCTTGAATTCGCGGGGCCATTACGTCCAGGTGGCAAAATCGAAATTGACGCCAAAACATTCCGAATTACTCGCTTCACAGGCGAGCTTGAAAATTCGGCTGGTGCTGCAGATCAACTTGCCAAAACCCAAATGGACACGCTCAAAGGTTCGATTGAGGAATTTAAGTCGTCCATGGAAGCTGCGGCTATTACGGTAGGGGACAAGTTTGCTCCAGCGGTACGCAGCGTTACGGATATCCCTGCTGGGTTAATCTTGTCATTTAACGATCTGGATTCAGGCACACAAAATGCCAATCAGGTCATAATGACGTCTGACGGGGTTATCCTTACAACAGACGGGGGCAGGACGCCAAGGGTCGCTATCACAGCACAGGGAATTCTAGCGGAACGTATTGTTGGTGTGCTAGGAGATTTCGTTTCACTAGTCATAGGCAGTGGGAACCTGGTAACCAAAATCAACACACAAGGGATCAGATCAGGACATGCTAACTACAGCCAAGCGCCGTTTAGAGTGGGATATGGCGGGGAATGTCGTAGCGCGGTCTATCAAACTCACAGGCGAGATCGACAACTCTACTATGATTAGTTCCTTAATCCAGGCGTCAGAATTTATCCGGCAGAGCCATCACGATATCCCAGATCTCATGTACATGCTCCTTGCTCAGCACTTCGGCTTCAGCGGATGGATGTGCATACGTCTCAGGGATCATTTCCCGGCCTGTTGAATACTCTTGTTCTGTCTGAATCGATAAGGTCTCTCCCCATAAACTGCTGCGAAAAAATCTCGATTTGCGGTATGTAAATGTCGTATTTCTTGTGATGGTCAGCAGCCATGTCTTTAATGAGCTTTCCCCGCGAAAATGGGCAATCCCGGAGTATGCTCGGATAAATACTTCCTGCGACACCTCATCTGCCAGCTCCGTGCTTTTGGTCAGAAAGTACACATAATTCCACACATCATTACCATAGTCATCCATCATGTGACTTAACGTGTAATTGTCGATCGTCTGGGCATGTGCCAGAAATTGATAGTCCAACTGTTGTTCACCTCACATAATAAGACTGAGCCCAATGGAGTTTGGTTCCCCAGTTCCCTAAATTTTTCCTTACACCATTCATTCAAGCTGCCTTCGATATTAAAATAAATAGTGTCCACACACTCTACCACAGGTAGAACATTTTCAGAGGAAATTGCTAAACAATCGCATCCTGTGATATTATACAGAACGAACGTTCAGTATAATATTATATAGAATGAACATTCAGTTTATTAACGGAGGTCAACATGAATACGAACTGGTCTCACCCGCTTGAGCAACAAACTGTACGACAGGCTTTTATACGCTATCTTGTGCCCTCAATTCTTGGCATGTTAGTCGTTGGCTTCAACTTTATTATTGATGGCATTATGGTAGGTCATAAGCTCGGCTCCACGGCTTTAGCTGGAATCGGAATTGCTTCGCCGGTCTATACGTTATTTGTTGCGATGTCGCTCTGGATCGGTATGGGCGGTGCCACACTGTATTCCACACATATGGGTGAGAAGGATCTCCTGAAGGCCAAACAGATCTTCTCCAAATCCATCACCATTATTTTGCTGGCAACTCTTGTGATTGGACTTACAGCGTTTAGCTTCAAAGACGCATTGGTCTACGCCCTTGGCGCGAATGCGGAGACCTTCCCTCATGCTGCGGATTACATGAATATTATGCTGCTGTTTGGCTTTGTATTTACGATAGAAAATGCACTGAGTATTTTTGTCCGCAATGATGGTAATCCGAATACGTCGATGTACGCACAAATTACCTTTGCTGTGGCAAATATCGTTATCAATTATGTGATGTTGTATGTACTGGAGTGGGGTGTTCGAGGCGTAGCTCTGGGGACGATTATATCGGCTTTCCTGGCTTTACTTGTTCTGTTAACTCACTTTTTCAAAAAAACAACCATCTCACCTTCACTCGTTTCAAGTGGAACTGGAAGCTGCTGTCTGCCATTGCACTTATCGGGTTTCCAAGCTTTCTAGCTGAACTCGGTATGTCCGTCTTTTCCGTTTCCCACAATGTATCACTCGAACGAATTGCAGGAACAGATGGCGTCGCATCATTTACCGTATTGAACTATATTCACGGGGTTGTCTTACTGGCATTTCTGGGGCTCGCTTCGGCTGCTCAGCCTCTCATCAGTTATTATCATGGTGCGAAGCAGAGAGATCGGGAGAAGCAGGCTGTACGTTTGGCGGGATGGACGGCTGGGATATGCGGTGTTTTGTTACTGCTCATCGTACAGATCGGTGCGTCTTACTTTGTGCAAATCTTCGGTAATTTCAGCTCGACTGTCACAGATAATGCGATCTACGGCTTAAGAATATTTACGTTTGCTTACCTCTTCATGGGGATTAACTTTGTGATGAGCACATACTTTCAATCGATTGGAAACGCCAAAATGGCGATCTGGATTACAGCCGCACGCGAGATGATCATTATGATTGCATTGATTGCACTGCTTCCTGCGTTCTTCGGCATTACAGGAATCTGGCTGGCTGTGCCGCTATCTGAGCTGCTCGTTCTCATTTCAATAACCATCTATTATAGAAAACGTTCATTGGCTGAACGATTAAGCCAGCTAAGCATCCACAATTAATCTATCGATATTGGTGCAACTAAGAAAAATTACACATACCGCTTCGATGACAGAATTACCTTGCAATCGCTGTATAGAGGTTTGAATAGTCATTTGCCCGTGCCACTTTAACGAAACAGGGTACTCCCACACCTAACTGGAGTACCCTGTTTCTATGTATTACGCTGTGCTACCCACTAGATGACCTCAAGAAAGGCTCTCTAAATTCGAATATCAAACCTACCATTGCTGTCTGTTGTGGCATTCGCAATTTGTTGCGGCGAAGCGGCTGTCATTCGATTGGCAGATGCCTCTGGTGGCGGTGCTTGTTTTTGCACAGTTGAACCGCTACTTTGAGCGCTTTGGCTAATCTGTGCCTCAATCTGCTTAATCTGCTGCTCTAGCTGCTTGGTTTTCGTTTCTTTTGTCTTCTCATCATCTTTGCTAGATTGAACCTTCTCCAGTTCGGATTCAAGTTTTGCCTTTTGTTTCTCCAGCTGGCTGGTGCTATTAGAGCTTGAAGATGATGATGTGTACGATGTGCTAGAGCTTGTCGTGGATGAGATATTCAAGGTCATTCGCCTCCTCTTATAGTGTATGTTCATAAAGATCGGACTTTATGAACAACCTCTTATAGTGACTTCACTATACCTCTTGCGGCTTTAAGACACCTTAAAGTCAACTGAAAGGTTGCTGAATGACCTCTTCCTACACATTCAAACTTTACCTGGTCTCTACATTTGAAAGAGCCTCGGTTTCGGATATTTCCAGACCGTTTGCTTCAATCACCTGACTGATCCACTTCGCGCTCTCCTTCGGGGTACGCTTTTGTGTTGTGTAATCTACGTAGACAATCCCAAACCGTTTGCTATAACCAAATGCCCATTCGAAATTGTCCAAAAAGGACCACACATAGTATCCATGCAACTGTCCGCCTTCTTGAATAAAACGATGGCAAGCGACCAGGTGATCTCGGATATACTGCTGCCTGCTCTCATCCTTAACGGCGCCATGTTCCAGCTCATCCTTCATTGCAGCGCCGTTCTCGGTAATCAGGATCGGTAGACCTTGAGTAAAATCACGCTGAACCCGCGTCAATAAGCGATATAACGAATCGGGATGGATTTCCCAACCCATATCGGTAACTGGCTCTGTGAACAGCACCTGCTCTGCCTGCAACAAGCTATGGTCAGAAGCTGCTTTTATTACGCTTCGTGCATAATAGTTGATGCCGAGGTAATCACCCGGCTGATGAATTCGTTCGAGATCCCCCTCGTGGACAAAATCCATTCCTTGCGCCTGATCACCGTACCATTCCACCATATCCTGCGGATACCTTCCATGGAAGATCGGCTCAGCGAACCAACGGTTCAGGAAGCCATCCCGCCGTGCAGCGGCGGCAACATCTTCCGAAGTATCCGAAGCAGGATCAACGTACTCCATATTCAATGTAATACCGATCTGACCAGTTAACCCCTTCTCCCGATGAAGCTCCATCGCAATACCGTGACTGAGCAAGAGGTGATGTGCTGCCGTAAACGCTTCATACCAGTTCTGGTGTCCAGGTGCATGATCTCCCGTACCATAGCCCAGAATAGAGGCACAATAAGGCTCATTAATGGTATTCCACCAGCCTACTCGTGATCCGAAACGCTCCATAACGACCGAAGCATATTCGCGAAAATGTGCCAACACCGCCCGGTTCGTCCAGCCTCCCTCATCTTCAATCCATTGTGGCAAATCCCAGTGGTACAGCGTAACCATTGGAATAAGACCTGCCTGCTCGATCTCATCTAGTAGGCGTTCATAGAACGCCAACCCTTCCTCGTTGATTACGCCAGGTGCAGTGATAATGCGTGGCCAAGCAATGGAGAAGCGGTAGTGCTTGAACCCAAGCTTTTGAATGAGCGCAATATCCTCCGGATATCGATGATAGTGGTCACACGCAATATCGCCATGATCTCCATCCACGACTTTGCCGGGTACACGGCTGAATGTATCCCACACAGACGGTACACGCCCACCTTCGTTAGCTGCTCCTTCAATCTGATAGGAGGACGTTGAAGTCCCCCACATAAAATCCGCTGGAAACGGTAGTACTTGCTTATTCATCATTCAGGTCACCCTTTCGCTGTATATCATCTTCAAGCACATCACTTCCTAAAATCAGTTCGCACGGCTTTAATTCCATTCTGATTCAACCATAAGACAGGATAAGAATTACCACTTTACGATTTCACGGCTCCTGCCATCGCACCACCTACAATAAAGCGTTGTAACACGACATATAGAACCACAAGTGGCAACGTTACGATCAAAATACCGCAAGCGAGTAACGGCCAGTTATTCATATATTGACCATAGAACGTGAACAGCCCCTTGGTAACTGGTTGATAGCTCGGATCGGACAAATAAATCGTCGGCCCTATGATGTCATTCCACACGCCAATGGCTGTCAAAATAACACCTGTAGCCAAAATAGGCTTCATCAGTGGTACAAGAATGGTGAACAGGTATCTTGTATATCCACATCCATCCATAGCTGCCGCCTCATCCAATTCACGCGAAACCGATTTGATATAACCAACAAACATGAGGAAAGCAATACCCGTTCCCGTCGTTTTCAACAAAATGTAACCGGTCTGTGTGTTATAGAGACCTAAACTATTAATCAACGAAAATTGCGGGATAAGCGGATTCGGGAGATACATCGAGATCAGGAAGAAAACGTACAAGAACGTACTGAACTTCACATATCTTCTTGCCAGCGGAAACGCCGCGAATATGGATAGAATCAAGGTCAACATCGTTGATAGCCCCGTATAGAGCACGCTATTCCACATATATTGAGAGAAATTCCCCCGTGTCCAAGCCTCTGTAAAATTCTCTAATCGGAAACCCTGAGCGAGCGCAACCGGATCAATCAAATATTCCGTCTGCGTTTTCATCGATACGTTGAATAGATAGAACAGAGGGAAAATATATAACGCCAGCATTAGCAGTACGATGATATAGCTGACAATTCGAGACCATTTGCTCTGCTTCATTACATCTCCACCTCTCTTCTGCGAAGATAGAACAAGGCCACCATCGAGATAATAAATACAAACAAGAATTGGATCATAGCCACTGCGGACGCTAAACCGTAATCCGACGTTCCACTACCAAACGCTGTAGCATATACGTCAAAGGCCAGTGTAGTCGTATTGAATTTACCGCCTGTGAGCACGTAGATGATATCAAAGGTTTGCAGTGCACCGATGATCGAAAGCAACATATTGACCGTAAAGGCCGGTGCAATCATCGGGAAGGTAATATTCTTGAACGCCTTCCAGCCAGAAGCTCCATCCATGTATCCTGCTTCGTACAGGTCACTTGGGATCGATTGCAGACCTGCGAGGAATATCGTCATCGAGTAGCCCATGTACATCCAGATCTGCACAAAGATAATTAATTCAAAGGCAATATTATAATCTCCGAAAAAGTTCGAACTCGTGCCGAAGAAGTTCAATACAGACTGTGCAGGTCCACCAAGCGGATTGGCAACAAGCTGCCAGATCAGACCCGATACCGTTACCCCAAGCACGACAGGTAAGAAGAACACTGCACGATACAGATTGTCACCACGCAGCTTCTTGTTGATTAACACGGCCATGAACAATGCGACGGCATTTTGGATAATGACGACGGCAAAGGCAAAGTACAATGACCGTCCAATCGCTGCCAGCCGATCACCGGAGTTCGAAGCCCCGAAGAACGTTGCATAATTGTCTAATCCGATAAAGTTCCAGGACTGTCCCCGCACCCCCGTAGCATCGGTGAACGAGAATAGCACAGTGACAACTGATGGCCCAAAGCCAAACACAATATATAGTAATAAGGGGACACTCAAAAATAAGTACGGAATAAGGCGAGCTTTTCCTTTTCCAAAGGGATACATATGACTCACACCTTTCATCTGGTGATACGATCTATTCAAATAACGCCGGGATAACAGCCCGGCTCACCCGAAGGTATTGACCCTGAGCGCTATTCCGGCGCATTCGACACAATTACCGTACCTGATGTGCTAATTAAACGTTCAATATAAGTTCAATTAAAGAATATTTACACTAACCACTCCGATGACAGAATAACTTTCCGATCGCTGTTATCCCCAGATTTTTTTGATTCCCTTCTTCAAAGGGAAAATCCGGTGAGAGCTTATGCTTCCGATGCAGCTTTCTTTCAGAAAGCTTTGAGGCGAAGCGTATCCTTTCGAAGTAGCTTTCTTACAGAAAACTTGTAGCTCCGCTTCTTCATGTTATTTCTGTCCTCTCCGTTCTCGTGTAAAAAGTTTAGTTAAACTTATATACTTCATTTACTTTATTTAGGCGCTGCCGCATCCCAGTCTGCCTGGGATTTTGCTGCAAGCTCCTCTGGTGTGTTAAGTGGTCCTGCTGGCTTCAACAGCTCTGCGTGCACACTGGATTCAGCAATGTACTGTCCTACATTTTGACGGTTGATGAATAGCTGATCCCATGAGAGCTTAAAGTTGTCGAGATAAGGCTGAATTTCTTTGATGAATTCACTAGTCAGAGCGACGTCAGGTTGAGTCGGTAGGAAGCCCGCTGCATTGACAAAGTCTGTGTAGTTTTGTTTCTCAGACAACATCTCAAGCCACTTCAGTGCATATTCCTTCTTCGGTGATTTCTCAACAACCATCCAAGTCATATCATATTTACCGGCCAAATCTTTGTTTTTCGCTGCATCATCACTACCTGGAATAGGGAAATACCCGAACTTCAGATTAGGATTCGCTGTTTGAATCGTTGTTGCATCCCATGTACCATCAGCAATCATCGCAACGCGCTCTGTCGCAAACAATGTTGGCAGTGTACCATAGTCAATTCCCATAAAGCCGTTCATTGCACTGTTCATCAGATCCTGAGACTTCTGAAGCACTTCAATCTGTACTGAATCGGTCAGTTTAGTCTCTCCTGTCCACAATCCCTGGATATAACTCAATTGATCATCGTGAATGGAAGCTTGCAGTCCTTGTACCGCAAGGTTAATTGGCCATACATCTTTTCCTGCGAAGCCAAGTGGCTCTACGCCATTATCCTTAAGCACCTTAATTACATTTTGAAGCTCAGTCCACGTTGTTGGAACTTGAAGGTTATATTTAGCGAATAAGTCCTTGTTGTAGAACAAACCTGTGAATGCCACCTTACCCATGTTCACGCCATACACCTTGTCGTTGTACGTCATTGCATTCTGTACATCAACTTCATTGTAGTTTTTCACAAATGCTTGGTCAGACAGATCAGCGATTAACCCAGCATCAATCCATTGCTTCCACATTGGATCAGCTGCTCCTGGAGACCAGTCCTGTGGTGCGCCAACGAAGCTAGATTTCAGCGGGATAATATCCGCATCCCCTGATTCACCAGCATTCATCCGCGTCTGCATCAGTTGATCATACGTTGCATCGGCTGGAACCGTCGTATATTCAACCTTTACCTCAGGATACTTTTCTTCAAATTTCTTATTGAACTCCTTGATGTAGTTGTTAATATTCTCTTGCTGCCAGTGAATGATCTTAAGCGTGACCTTCTCTTTGCCGCCTTCCGTAGACGAGCCTCCCGCCGTCTCCTCTGCATTGCTACAAGCTGCAAGAACCAAAATTAAAACGGTTACAAATGACATCATTAAAAATTTTCTGAACATGTCTGTGTCCCCCAATGATTTTGAGATAATGTTAACGAAATCAGTTTCGTTGATTACTCACTCATTATGAATGCGACTTCATATTTTGTAAATAGTGGATTTTTATTTTTTTCCAAAAATAAGATAAAAACCTTGTTAAATAAGGAATTTTTTAAATAATCACTTCAAGTTACACCAAACTAAAAAAACCGAAAACCCATCTAAACACATACGAGATTACATATACTTCAGTCATCTAACAAGTTGCTTTTTGCAGACAAACCTTATAGTAATACTGATAAAAGCACTACTGTTTCGTAAAAAAACTCTATAATTCTACTAGGACCCTGCCGTTTCTTCTGATTAACAAAGCTATTTATATTCATAAACCTGAAGCATATATAGAGTGTTGTCCCTTATTTATAAGGTGTAACGGTTGACTCAGCTGGCATTGTAGCATAAAATACAGGCAGGAAAGTGAAAACTTACACAACTAAATCTAGCGAAACCAGTTTAGAAGCCGGAGGATGTTTAATGAATATCAAAACGATTGCCAATATAGCCGGCGTCTCTGTGGCGACAGTCTCCAAAATAATCAATAACTATTCCGATATTAGCGAAGAGACCCGTCAGCGTGTACTTAAAATTATGGATGAGAACGGGTATCGTCCTTCCTCCTCTGCCAAAACACTGGCTACCAAGAAATCCAATCTTGTTGGTGTTGTATTCGCCGGTAAGCTCAATGTGGATTTCAGCCACCCATTCTTCGTGCAAGTCATTAACACATTTAAGAAACAAATAGGCTTGCTCGGTTATGATCTGCTCTTCTTTTCTAACGAAAAGTTTCTTGATCAGGGAGAAGATTATTTAGCTAGATCCAAATATTTTCAAGTGGATGGCTGCATCATCATTGCGGGTGATGAAGTGGAAAGTAGTGTGTACGACCTGGATGCAAGTCCAATTCCCTGCATTGGCATTGACATTGAATTAACGGGGCAAGGTTCTTGTTACATCATGTCAGACAATGAGAAAATCTCACCAAAGGTCGTTGAGCATTTCTATATGAACGGTTACCGGGACATTGGCTTTATCGGTCTACAGCGTGCCTCACTCGTCATGCAGCAGCGTGAAGATGCCTTCAAGCGTTCACTTAAACAGTTTAGTCTGGATACCAAGCCTGAATGGATGGTGTACAGCAAGGATTATGCTGCTGAGGATGGCTACCAAGCTGCGAAGGAAATGCTGGCTCGTGGCGAGCTGCCTCGTGCTGTATTTGCAGCCACAGATCTCTTGGCATTCGGCGCGATGCGCGCCTTCAAGGAAGCAGGACTTCGTATTCCTGAAGACATTGCCATTGCGGGATGTGACGATATTGAAGCTTGCCGTTACACAGATCCACCGCTGACTACAGTCAAGCAAGATACCGACAAGATTGGACGCCTGGCCGCTATGATTCTTTTTGACTTGATGAACAAGCAAATGGATAATCAATGCATCAAAGTGGAGCCAGAGCTTGTTGTACGCCAATCTTGCGGCGTCATGCTTCCTGGTATTGACGGTTAGTCACGCAAATGCAATTCACACCTAGCACACGTCGCTCCGCTTCATAACGAGAGTAGTTAACTATATTAACCTTTGACTAGGTTAACTGTGTCTATGCTCATATAGGCGGATTATCTTATCTTCACACATCACAAAAAAGAAGATCATAAACGCGAATTCGTTTACGATCTTCTATGGGTATTATACGATTCCACAACGTAAGTTTTACGAGCATGCTAACAATCCTTCATCCCCACCAATCACTGATTTTTTTGAGGTTTTTGGTTTTTGGTTTTTGGTTTTCAGATGTTTAATCTCAGTTTTAAGTTTTTAAAATTTATCCACTCTGATCTTTTCTTCTATCTTCTATCAAGTTGGATCTCAAGTTCTTTTCACTCAGGTTAGTCCACTTAGACTTTCTACTGAATTGAGTTATATTCATCTCCTAAATCCTAAGGCAGGTCTAGTCCTCGCTGTGAAGGAACTCAAGAAATTCAATGATGATCTCTGATGCTGCATCTTCAGGTGGCAAATAGATAAACTGACTTAATCTTCGAATGTCTGAGTTAAACAATTGGAGCAGTTCAACTGTAGCTTGGGGATCTTTATTTCTTGTTGCTGCTAACAGTTCTATGAACTTACTTTCTGAGATAACAGATTCAACATTTTCCTCTTCCATTTGTTCACCGCCTGTTGGCTTATATTCAAGTGACTGGCTACCTCTGCCTCCGTATACCCTTGGAAATAAATTTTATGCAGTATTTCCCTCCCATTCATAGGAAGCGTGTTAATAAGCTGTTCGATGATAATACGATCATCCACCGGTACTGTGAAGCTTTGATTGAAGGCCTCACCATCATACATAGGCAACTCCCGCTGTTTAATTTTTCTCGCCCTATACTGTACTCGCCATCCAATTCTATAAATTTCCCTCCTATATCTCTCGAAAACTGTTTGCTCATTTTGCAATGGAATAATCACTCCTTTTCGTTCTTATCTCGTACACCTATAGGGTAAATAAATCAGGTACTCCACAACCAAAATAAGAACATTTGTTCCTATTATTATATCATTATTTTACAATTATTTCTGCTAAAATGATGTAATTTCATCAATTTAAATATCTATCATTTCCCATATGCGTGTCCCCTTCTTCCCGCTGTTTTCCACATGCTCTCCTGTTCTTATTGGATAATGCGGGTAGAATTCCGTGCTATGTGTGAAGCCTAATTTTTCTAAAGCCTACGTATAGAAGGTTTGTAGCTGCGCTTACTCAGATTGGCTTTTTAGCTTTCGTTCCACACCTGTAAATATTCAGTTCCAGCACAAAAAAGCCACTCATTCTGACTCATTGGATCTCGGTCATGTGATATGGCTTCAAAAAGTGATTATCTAAAAAAGTTTAAGAAACGGGTTGTAACTCCTTGTTTAAATTCCCCTATATATGCAAGGACAAAAACACAGAAAAAGGAGAGAATTATTATGGCAAACTATGAATACTATTCTTGGAAACACATCCCGGCGGCAATCGTGGAGCAGCACGTGATTAAAACCCCACTAAGTAACATTAAATCTGAAACGGTGCTTCGACCACTGAACAAAACATCTCATGTGGGCATTAATGGCGGGTTCTTCGAAGCAACTCAAGGCTACAGCAGCCCTCCAACCGGAGGTTCCTCCATTATCTATGTCAAAGGGGAGGAGAATCAGACCGTTACCTATGAAGGTCGAACGCTGAAAAAGAACTATCTCTCGAACACTTCGGTGAGTGGTAACGAAATTTCGCGTAAAACAGCTGTTTTCTATAAAGACATGAACGGTTCACTTAAAGCCACACATCTATATGTCAAAAACCTCAATGAGGTATACGCCTATTATCCCAAATCAACGGTGGAGATGGTCATTGGCGGTAATGATTACAACCTGGAGAACTGGGGTGGTTCCTCTATAAAAGGCGAGCTTGGATACTACCTGTCCATTCCAAGAACGATCTTAGCCTGGAAAAACAATGATGCTTACCTCATTGCAGGACAGGGAAGTGTTCCATTCATGCGAGATATTATGGATGATCTCGGTTTGAATGCAGTGAATTCCATCATGCTCGATGGATCAGGCTCTACCCAGATGCAAATCAATAATCCCAAACGTAATCCAGTAAATAGTAGTCGTTATGTATACAACATGATTCGCGTAATAACCCCTTAAAATCTTTGATCACAATAATAAATAAGAAAAAAGCACATTCGAAATTAATCGAATGTGCTTTTTAGTTGCTTGGCGGCGTCCTACTCTCCCAGGACCCTGCGGTCCAAGTACCATCGGCGCTAGAGGGCTTAACGGTCGTGTTCGGGATGGGTACGTGTGGAACCCCTCCGCCATCGCCACCAAACGCGTAGCTTACATTTCAGAGTATTTGTTCTCTGAAAACTAGATTCGAAACGAAAGTCTGCGATTAGAACGTGCTAATTGGATAAGCCCTCGACCGATTAGTACTGGTCAGCTCCATGCATTACTGCACTTCCACCCCCAGCCTATCTACCTCGTCGTCTTCAAGGGGTCTTACATACTGGGAAATCTCATCTTGAGGGGGGCTTCACGCTTAGATGCTTTCAGCGCTTATCCCGTCCGTACATAGCTACCCAGCGGTGCTCCTGGCGGAACAACTGGTACACCAGCGGTACGTCCATCCCGGTCCTCTCGTACTAAGGACAGCTCCTCTCAAATTTCCTACGCCCACGACAGATAGGGACCGAACTGTCTCACGACGTTCTGAACCCAGCTCGCGTACCGCTTTAATGGGCGAACAGCCCAACCCTTGGGACCTACTTCAGCCCCAGGATGCGATGAGCCGACATCGAGGTGCCAAACCTCCCCGTCGATGTGGACTCTTGGGGGAGATAAGCCTGTTATCCCCAGGGTAGCTTTTATCCGTTGAGCGATGGCCCTTCCATGCGGTACCACCGGATCACTAAGCCCGACTTTCGTCCCTGCTCGACTTGTAGGTCTCGCAGTCAAGCTCCCTTATGCCTTTGCACTCTTCGAATGATTTCCAACCATTCTGAGGGAACCTTTGGGCGCCTCCGTTACTCTTTAGGAGGCGACCGCCCCAGTCAAACTGCCCACCTGACACTGTCCCCGCACCGGATTACGGTACCAGGTTAGAACCTAGATACGATCAGGGTGGTATCCCAACGGTGCCTCCACCGAAGCTGGCGCTCCGGCTTCAAAGGCTCCCACCTATCCTGTACAGATCGTACCCAAATTCAATATCAAGCTGCAGTAAAGCTCCATGGGGTCTTTCCGTCTTGTCGCGGGTAACCTGCATCTTCACAGGTATTAAAATTTCACCGGATCTCTCGTTGAGACAGCGCCCAAGTCGTTACGCCATTCGTGCGGGTCAGAATTTACCTGACAAGGAATTTCGCTACCTTAGGACCGTTATAGTTACGGCCGCCGTTTACTGGGGCTTCGGTTCACAGCTTCGGACTAGTCCTAACCGCTCCCCTTAACCTTCCAGCACCGGGCAGGCGTCAGCCCGTATACTTCGCCTTACGGCTTCGCACAGACCTGTGTTTTTGCTAAACAGTCGCTTGGGCCTTTTCACTGCGGCCCCCTCGTGCTATTCACACTACCGGGGCACCCCTTCTCCCGAAGTTACGGGGTCATTTTGCCGAGTTCCTTAACGAGAGTTCTTCCGCGCGCCTTAGAATTCTCTTCTCGCCTACCTGTGTCGGTTTGCGGTACGGGCACCATCACCTGGCTAGAGGCTTTTCTTGGCAGTGTGAGATCATGACCTTCGCTACTGTAATTTTCACTCCCCATCACAGCCCAGCCTTAACGATGTGCGGATTTGCCTACACATCAGCCTCACTGCTTGGACAGGCATCCATCAGCCTGCGTCACTACCCTACTGCGTCCCCCCATTGCTCATAACGGCTTACGGTGGTACAGGAATTTCGACCTGTTGTCCTTCGACTACGCCTTTCGGCCTCGCCTTAGGTCCCGACTTACCCTGAGTGGACGAGCCTTCCTCAGGAACCCTTAGGCTTTCGGCGGATCAGATTCTCACTGATCTTTTCGTTACTCATACCGGCATTCTCACTTGTATAATGTCCAGCGCTCCTTACGGTACACCTTCAACCCTTATACAACGCTCCCCTACCCCTGATCATAAGATCAAGCC
>NZ_CP029639.1:315000-347500 GCF_003268635.1 Paenibacillus sp. DCT19 | reverse complement strand
CGTTCGACCGAATCCAGTCTGGATCTCATCAGCTATAGTTAGTACGCGTTGCTGCTTGCAGTAAGCAAATGCATCTGCAAGATACCCTTTTGGCGGAATAACAATTCCCGCTTCTCCTTGAATCGGCTCTACTAGAAATGCAGCTGTATTCGGAGTAATGGCCTGTTTCAATGCCTCAAGGTCACCATACGGAATAATGCGAAATCCCGGAGTAAAGGGACCAAAATCTTTCTTGTATTCTGCGGAAGATGAGAATGAAGTCACGGTTAATGTTCTGCCATGAAAGTTACCTGCACACACAATGATCTCTGCCTGGTTTTCCGGCACTCCCTTGCTGCGATATGCCCATCTGCGAGCCGCCTTTACGGCAGTCTCTACAGCTTCAGCACCGGTATTCATCGCCAATATCTTCGACTTATCTGTAAACTGTGCAAGTTTCTGATAAAAATGAGAAGCAGTCGTGCTATGGAACGCACGCGATGTTAATGTCACTTGATCGGCTTGCTTCTTCAGTGCCTGTATAATGACTGGATGCCTGTGCCCATGATTCATAGCCGAGTATGCACTCAACATATCCATGTAACGCCGACCTTCCGGATCTTCTACCCAGACCCCCTCCGCACGTTCTATCACAATTGGAAGAGGGTGATAATTCGGAGCTGCATAACGTTCCGACCATTCCATTAGCTGTTTAGAATCCGGCATAGCTCTCAGCACTCCTTTAACATTATATTGTATACAAAATACAACATCAGTGTATGCTTTGCCCTAATTACCTACAACTTATCTTCACTTATTTCACAATAGTCTAGACTCGACAGATGCTTCTTTAATATATGATTATCTTATAGAAAAATTTACAATGTGAATTTGTATACAATATACAACATACAATATATGGTCTTTATTGTAAGTAATAGTATCAAACAATGCACTGGATAGCAACACAAGAAACACATTTATATGTCCCTTCTCCATAACATAACCCGGTTACAATTCCGTGCGATCATTATGCAAGTTAACGCTTACGTTTGCTTGCCCAACTCCCACCTCGGTGTTAAGATGATAAAAACTTGAAACACTTGAGCGGTGCACCAATCCGGGGTCATACCCCCACACACATTTAATCATCACTATATAGAAGGGAGGATTCGGTATGGAAGTACCTAAATACCGGTCCTTGAAAGATCATGTTTACGATTATATAGCACAGAAAATTCAAGACGGAACACTACTCCCTAACCAAAAAATCAACGAGGCAGAGATCTGTAAAAAACTAGACATCAGCCGTACGCCTACGCGGGAGGCGCTGTTCCAACTCGCTTCAGACAATTTGCTGCAATATATCCCTCGTAGAGGTTTTATCGTCACTCCTTTTGATGCAGGCAAAAAGTTAGAATTTTCTCAAGCCATCGGGGCTCTCGAAGCACTTGCTGCAACTCTGGCTGTAGACCTCCTCAAAACCTCGGAGTTACTGGAGATGGAAACTCTTATTGCTCGAATGGACGAAGCGATTAACCAATTGGACCTGGCAGCCTATAACAAGGATCAATACCAGTTTCACAATTTATACATTCAGCGGTGTGGTAATGCTACAGTGATCGAAATGTTAAACACACTGAAGAATAGCTTCATCCGTCAATCCTATGTGAGCGATAATAAATCAAAGCTGTCTAGTGTCCTTCATGAAGTTAACGAAGAGCACCGGCAAATTCTCAGCGCTTTTCGAGCAAAGGATAAGCTTCAATTGGAAGCTCTACTCAAACATCACTGGCGAATCATCGACAATGATATGTTATAACCTGCAATCTCAGAGGATACAGTAATAGCGTCATTACAACCAGAGGGTAGCCCGTAACATACGGACTGCCCTCTTAATTTAGATACACCTCACAAACGCTCTCTAGCAATAACGCATACTTTACCATCACTATATTCTCACTCATCCTTTAACGGCACCTTTGCCTCAATAACAGCATACCCCAAACGGTTGCCATACTTAGCAAGTAACCGATCATTCATTCCACCCATACGCTGCACTTGCTCATCCTCAAGCAATGTCATATCCATCTCCCGATAAGGATCATGATCCACACTCCATCTTCCCATCGAGCGTGAATGTTCATGCACTGTAATTGCTGTAAACCCACTTTGTCTCAGCCGTCTTTTCCACCTAGTTATGCTTGCCAGTGTCCTGATCCCATAGAATTGTTTCAACTTGCGGCTCATGATCTCCGTCTTCTGCCCGGATAATATCATCTCTCGATCAATCAACAGACCACCCGGCTTCAAAACACGCTTATATTCAGACAGAGCAGCACGCCAGCGGGTAAATATCGTGACAGATTCCACAAACACCACATCGAACCGACCATCTGGAAAAGGTAAAGCCGTCGCATCCGCCTGGATAAAACGAATATCCAACCGTTCACGCCTAGCACGTCGCACAGCTTTCTCCAACATTCCGCGGTGAAGATCTACCGCAGTCACACGATAACCATGACGCGCTAAGTGGCATGCTGTCCTTCCCGTACCGCAACCCACTTCAAGTACCTGACTACGAGGTGGCAGAGATAAGGACTCCAGCAATTGCACCGTTGCTTCGAAACCACCCGGATGCGCACTGCCTTCCCCCAATCCCGCCAGTAAATCATGGTAGTCCATAACTTCAACTCCTTCCTACACCCTTCAGTGTATGGAGCAATTTCAAAAACGGCTCCTCCCTATGCTTTTTCCGGGTACTCGTCCATACCAAAACTCCTTCCTTTTACTATGATATAGAAACCGTTGATTTCAGGCGGCAACCGCAACTACGAGGGGGATATGCATGTATAGAATTCATCCGGTATGTGAAGATACGGTGTCTCCGCACGTTGGACGCCCGGTTTGTCTTATTATGAAAGACGGGAAGCATATGTATGGCACACTTGGAAGATGTCGTGATGGCAAAATATATTTAGATGGCTGTTACGAGGGACCTCGACTCTCTTCTGTTCAAACCAAGCAACAGCAGCATAAAAAAGGTAAAAAGAATGCTGCCAAAACGGTTCAATCCTCAGCTTATGGTCCGTATGGTTATGGGCGCGGATATGGTCGTGGATACGGACGCGGGTTCGGTACAGGATTTGACATTGCACTCGTCTCTACACTCCTGTTACTGCCTTTCCTCTTCATCTAATCTTTAGAACGTGAACGAGTAGCTCATTCGTGTTAGTTATCAGTGAATAAAGCAATAAGCTTCTCGCAGTGCGAGAAGCTTATTTTTTAATATAAAATGCACTTTGTTATAACAACAAAAAAAGGCATTCGCCAAAACGAATGCCAGAAACTTCATATTTAGTACCCATACCTTTAACAACAGGTGTCTATTTAACTTAAAAAAAACACCTCGTAAGAGGCGGGTAAGCTATGTTAAATCCGATTTCCTTTAGACATCGTTTTCAGGTTACTATTCGAATTCTCAAGCAATGGCAGCATCCTAGTCGTGCTAACCATCTCAGAAGCACATATCGGACAAGTAGGCACGCTATCAAACGCAAAATTGTCCCGCATCCATCCTTTGCACGTATCACTCGTACATTCCCAGATTGCCGCATCCGCTTGTGGAATCTCTTCCAACGGTTTTTTGCGATTATACATGACTTCTACCCCCTTTGTTATGGAAAAACATCTAACCGACGTTATTTCACAGAAACCTATCTTAGCGGAAGTTTGCACTCCACCAGACTCCTGCCTCGACAACTATTGGGCCAACTTTCATTATATAACAAAAAAAAGAAGCTGCCTTTACCATTATAACATGTTAAAGGCAGCTAGCTTTAATTACAGTTTTACAACTTCTTCTGCTTGAGGACCACGGTTTCCTTGTACAATTTTAAATTGCACGCGTTGACCTTCGTCCAGCGTTTTGAAGCCTTCGCCTGTAATAGCGCTGAAGTGTACGAATACATCTTCTCCGCCTTCAACTTCGATGAAACCGAAGCCTTTATCAGCGTTGAACCATTTTACTGTTCCGTTTTGCATGTGAATTACACCTCCAAATAAAGATTAACATGTTCCTTTGTTCTTTGCAGCAAGCAAATAAAAATTCACACATTGAAAAAGGTACCAGTCATAACCTATAAGTGATCGCCCTTTACAATATGTGAATTAGGTTTTCCACTTCTCTACAACATGTACTTATTATAACTCTGATTCTGCCAAAAAGCAAATCTTTGTATTTTCTTTTCAAACAGCTTTGGAAATACATGTTATTCCGCGCAGTACAACAGGGTTTTCAAGCCCCCTGCTCCTGCACGGTCTTACCAAAGGATATGCAAAAGCTATCCAAATTATACCCTTTTTTATAAAAAATCCGAGCGTATGCAATTTTAGCGTTCCTGTATGGTTCTGTCTTGCCTCATGAATGCTATGTCCATGCCCACGTAAAGCTATCTCGATCCCAAGCAATCCGTCCACCGTGCAGCTTGCGGAACGCTTTTTTCACTTCTTTTGCTAAGGATGCATTCCCGCTCTCATTCACAAACACAAATTCTTCTCCAAAATTGGATTTCACATATGCTATAGCAACTTCTTGACGAAGCGTGCCCGTGAATTTAATCTCCTGTACCATCCATTCTGCCACTTCCTGTGCAGTTTTCTCCATATTACACCTACAATCGTACATCGTACGGTTTAACTTACGTTTCAACACGCAAACTGTTTACCGTCTAATTAAGTATAACACGTTCCATAGGATTGACGGCAATCAGACTATCATGTCAATTTTTTTATCAATTAACGGGTTTAGAAGTATGACTTGATTCCATGTTATGTCGATGTGTTCGCAGACTATATGTTAACCAGATGCAGTAACCCACGAGTACAACTAATATAAAGATGTCATAAGGGAGCGTTCCCGTATCTTGTAAATCGTCTCCCAGAAATTGAATTAAATTATGTACAAAGTGAAATAAAACTAATGGCACAATATTTCCGTTCTTGAGCATTAACAGTGCCAAAACAGCCCCAATCAAAAGAGCGTAAACAAGCTGCAAAGCAATATCAGCTATATCTTGGCCGGATAGAGCATTCATAATATGCGTAATCGAAAAAAGGATACTGGAGGTTAGGACTGCAGCAGCTGCACTCTTTCTTAGAAGAATATTAAATACCAATCCACGATAAATCGTTTCTTCAACAAAAGCGACTAGCAGGGTGAAGAAGATAAAAAAGATCACCTTGGATAGTGTAAGTTCTCCAAATCCCTTCAAAGCGATTGTACCCAATACAAGTAGTAGCGGAATATAATACTTTGTATGTTGCGCTGGAATGGTTCTTAAAGACCGGAATCCGATCTCACCCCACTTGCGCCGCAAGGTTAAATAGGTGATGAGTACAATTGCAATCGGTATAAATGACAGGAGCACAGGAGACGTGTAGTCCAGTTGCTTGATCGTTGCCACTGCACCTGCTGCAAACACAGCGAATAAGAGCAAAAGCTCAATGATGACTACAGCCAGGATTGGTCTCCTTTTCGAGAACGATTCTTTTCTAATTTGTGCGTGTGTCATCGGGTAGCACCAGCCTCTTTTCATTTTCTTTTGTCGATGTCACCAAAATTAGGATGACACTATAGTTGTACTACAATATGCAATATATTACAGTATCCTTTTTTGGATAAAACTATAAAAGTAACAAAAAAGAGACTTTCTTGAAGGGGTTTTCCCCTAAAATCAGGTATGGCTTATATCTAGTTCTGTACATTATAGTAATATGAAAATTTTACACCTTCATTCCTGCAGGGTAACAACTACGGAGCAACGTCTTATATAGAGAGAATCCAAAGACCGTGCAGGACGCACATCAAAGATCAGGGGGAACTTATGAAAGCACTATTTCAACGCTGGGGACATCTACTGGCTATACTATGTATACCGTTGCAAGGCTCCATCTATGTTTTTCTAGGTAGTAACACGGGTAGTGACGTCTTCTACAATTATGCTTGGATTGATACCCAAATTCCTTTTATCAAAGAATTTATCTACCCATATATCAGTTGGATGCCCATTCTGTATCTTGGATTTATCTATCTGGGACTGACCAATAAATCTTTATTTTGGCGTACATTACTAACGTATAACGTAGGGGTCATCGCGGCCAACATCTGCTTTGCGGTGTTTCCGACACATGTACCACGGCCTGTTGTAGGTGGCACCGATTTGAGTAGCTGGCTGGTTCAGTTCATTTATACGAATGATGCACCGTTCAACTGTTTTCCAAGTATTCATTGTCTCACGAGCTATATGCTGTTTATTATCATCAACCGTCATTTGAACTTCAAACCGGTGCTACGAATCTCGTTATCTGTTTGGTTATGGTTGATCATCGCTTCCACTGTCTTTGTAAAACAGCATTCTCTGCTCGATGTTGCCGGTGGAATCCTGTTTGCTGAAGCAGCCTACTGGGCAGTTCATGCAGCACTCCTTCGTCGTAGCTCGGCTCACCAAAAAGAAAAACAAACGCTGGGTGCCACCAACACCAGCAGCAATGCTTAAATTAGTAATAACACACAGGTTGGTGCAATTCACCACCTGGTACATTAAAAGAGAGCCGAAGGCTCTCTTTTTTATTCGCTCATCCACTTGCGTATCTACACCTACATCTATCTCTAATCCCATACCTTTAGCCTTCATGTCTTTTTAATAGAAGAAAGAAGCAAAATTAACCCTTCAGACGAACGATTCCATAATACCCATTACTGCGGTTATCAGATTACAGGCGGACGCTCATGCAGAAAATCAGACGGCGGGCTTCCAATAATTCGTTTGAAGATTCGGTAAAAATAAGACAAGTCGCGATAACCGAGGAATTCAGCAACTTCTTGGATAGAGAGCTGTGACTCGGTAAGCAGGTATACGGCTCTCTTCATTCGTTGATCATGGACATATTGGCTAATAGTCTGGTTGGTCATACTTTTAAATAACGCTGCTGCATAGTTAGGGGTCTTACCAATCTCATCACCCAGCTCTTCCTTCGTTACCTTCTCTCTATAATGACGCTCAATATATCGTTTCATACGCTCCGCCTGCATATGACGCTCCGGTGGAATAATTCCTCGATCCATCTCACGATTCACGTAAATTAACACTTCCATCAATAAGGCTTGGCTCATCATGACATAATAAGAAGGGCGCTCCTGCCACTGCTGATGAATAGTCTTCATACGTTCATGGATCAGTTCGTAACATCCTGGCTTATGCCGCAAGACCTCTGCTCGGTCTAATGCTGACAGTGACTCAGGCGTTTGTCCTGTTAATTGCACAACAATCTGGGTATGTGTAACAGTAGGGATGCTTTTACCATAATAAGCAACACCACCAGGAATAATAAGTAGCTCGCCTTTCTCCATGATCAGTTTTTCACCGTTCACCCAATATACACATTTTCCATAAGTAACCAAGCTAAGACGCCACGTTTGCTGTGTTTGCACGGCTTCTTCGAACCATCCGACACCGTTAATGTGTCGTACTTCTAACGGAGTGACCATAATACACCTCATTATTGGACTATACTCCAATCATTGTACTATAGTTCATACCCTGATTCGACAGAAAACGCTACAATACACATATAAGCAAAATATGAGGAGGAAATAGCATGTTAAAAACAAAAATTATTTGTACTATGGGACCTGCTTGTGACTCAATCGAATTATTAAAGGTAATGATCCAGGAAGGTATGACGGTTGCCCGTTTGAATATGGCTCACGGCGAGCTGGAAGATCACGTTGGACGGATCAACAACATTCGTCAAGCAGCTTCTGAGTTGAACACATATGTACCAGTCATGATGGACATCAAAGGACCAGAAGTACGGATTGGTAAATTGAAAGAAGCATCTTGCCACCTTCAAGCAGGTAAAGAGCTCATCCTTACAACAGAAGAAATTCTCGGTGACGCAGAACGTATCTCCGTAAACTATCCAGAATTGAACCTGGTTGTGAAGCCTGGGGATCGCATTCTGATCGATGATGGTCTGGTTGATCTGACTGTATTGTCTGTCGAAGGTTCAGATATTCATTGTAAAATCATCAGCGGGGGCATTCTGAAGCCACGTAAAGGTGTTAACTTGCCAGGAATCAAAACGACACTCCCAGGTGTTACTGAGCGCGACGTGATGCACATTGGTTTCGGTATCGAGAACAACATCGAGATCATTGCAGCTTCATTTGTACGTAAAGGCGATGACATCCGTGAAATTCGCAGCATCTTGAAAGAGCGTGGTGCGGATCACGTACAGATCATCTCCAAAATCGAGAACCAAGAGGGTATGACCAACTTGGATGATATTATCGAAGCTTCTGACGGTATCATGGTTGCTCGTGGTGACCTTGGGGTAGAAGTACCGATTGAAGACGTACCAATGATGCAAAAAGAAATGATCGATAAATGTAACCGGGCAGGTAAACCGGTTATCGTTGCAACACACATGCTGGAGTCCATGCAAGTGAACCCACGTCCAACTCGTTCTGAAGTAAGTGACGTAGCTAATGCCGTACTTCAAGGCGCTGACGTTGTCATGTTGTCTGGTGAATCCGCTGCAGGTAAATATCCAGTACAATCCGTTCGTACGATGGCAGCAGTTGCGCGTCGTGCAGAAACGATGATTGATTACAAAGAACAATTTGCTCAAAAATCCGCACAGCAAGTTGCTGATATCACTGAGGTTATTAGTCAAGGAGCTGTAAGTTCTTCTCTCGTACTCAATGCCAAAGCGATCATCACTTCAACTGAAAGTGGCTTCACGGCGCGTATGATCTCCAAATATCGTCCGAAAGCTCCAATCATTGCGGTTACACAGCATGAAGAAGTGCTTGCGAAAATTTGCCTACTCTCAGGTGTTGTTCCAGTTATGGGAGATAAGGTTACTACAACGGATGAGATGTTCGAGTCCGCTACACGCAATGCGATCAAAACAGGTTATATCGAAAAAGGCGACATCATTGTATTGTCCGCTGGTGTACCGATCGGTCAATCCGGTAACACTAACCTGATCAAAGTTCAACAAGTATAAGTCCCTTTATATAAAGACTGACTTCAATATCGATGCATAATAAGCCGTTTCTCTATTACAGAGAAACGGCTTTTTTGAGGAATTTATCCGCTGCGAGTGGATGAGCTAACCCCCTCGTTCCTATTACAAATTACGTGAGAAATTCACTAAGTCCTGGGACATCGTGTTGATCTCATCCATGGACGCATTCACCTGTTGTGTGAGAGCAGCCTGATTCTGTGTCAGTGTAGACATGTTGCTGATATGTTCCAGAATCTGATCAATGAGTGTCTTCATTGCATGCATACTGTCTTCAATATTAACCGTTGCATCAGAGCTATGATCTGCTAGTTTACGCACTTCCCCCGCAACGACGCCGAATCCAAGTCCCAGCTCACCTGCACGCGCAGCTTCAATTGCTGCGTTCAATCCAAGCAGATTCGTCTGACTTGCAATCTCTCGGATAAATGTCGTAATATTCTTCGTTTCATCCGCACTAACCTTCACCTGCGTAGCAGCCTCAGCAGATAATTCCTGTGCTGTCACCAGCTCCTGCGCCTGATCCGTAATCGAGTTAATACCCCGCACCATCTCACTGATGGATTCAGACAACTGCTCTGTTTTCAGATTCATCGCTTCGACAACCTGGGCTTTGTTCTTCTCATGGGTCACATCACGTATCGTTCCAGCTACACGCAGTGGAACTCCATTATTGTCTCTAATCGTCTCACCACCCGCATGATACCAGCGATATTCACCATCCTTACGTTGTAAGCGATAGTCCAGATCATAAGGTGTACGTCCGCTATAGTCATTCATATGTTCAGCAAACGCATTAATGGTGCGATCATGATCTTCCGGATGAAGACGAGAGCTCCAACTATTGAATACATTGGGGAAATCATTCTCATCTTTGAATCCGAGTTCTCTTCGGAACTGAGGTGACCACCAAAATTCATTGTTCGGATTAACCACATCTCCAGCGACAACAGTCATATCCCAGGGTGCTTCGACCAACGCACGATTGACAAGGTCATAACGTGTTACGAGTGCTTCAAGTTCATCCGACTCCGTCTTCTGATCATGGATATCAAACATGATACCTAAGAGCTTGATTGGAACCCCCGCATTGTTTCGAATTACCTGGCCAAGACAACGGAACCACCGAACCTCGCCACTTTTTAATATCATTCGACTTATCACGTTGTACGGGGCAGCTTCCCTAGGGTTATTCACATTTTCCGTGATTGCTTGCACCAATTGTGGTCTGTCCTCCGGATTAACGGATTTCGCCCAGCTTGCAAATTCATTAGGGTAATCCTGTGCATTCGCATAACCAAGCATGCGTCGGAATTCATCGGAGAACGACACTTTATTATTGCGATCAAGCGCATCCCCAGCAACGATGTTAGACTCCCAGACCCCAATGTTCATCACTTGATTTAACATGGTCAGCCGTAACGTCAATGCTTCATTTTTTTGGTTCATTATATGTATAGCTTTATTCACATTGCTTACAATCTCAGCATATTCGCGTAAATCTGTCTCCACAGTGGAGAGTTCATTAACCTCATTGTTCTCTGCATCTACCACGAGTTTACGACTATATTCCAGCAACTGTTGTAGCGAATCATTGGGTTTGTTCGGTTGGGTACGGTTAAACAGCATATTCATTTCTCCTCTTCAGTTATACACCTATATTTCGACATGATCTGACATGAGTTCAGATTACACCCCCTCCTGCGTAAATACAATAAAAATAAGCGCCACATCGGCGCTTATTAATTTTTATTTTTTTGAATACAGGTCTTGCTATCTTTCATTCCTGATCATCTACCGATTACCAACCAAACTGAAGGGTCTTCCCTGTCTCTACCCAGCTCTTGATGCTGCTCAAAATCATCCACCAGCTCTGCTGTGCATTCGCGATTGAGGGATGATTGTCCGTGAACTGATCATTAATTAAGGTCAGCTTGGTACATTCCCCTACGGTCTCTAGGTGGAAGGACACTCTGGATTGCAGCTCCTCATGATTCGCATGATAGGATGGGCCGGGGTGCTCCAGATAACTCAAGGTAGACAAGGGTTCGAACTCCACAATCTGTCCATACACATGAACGGTCTCTTCCCCATCGTTCCCTGGCCCAACATAAGCAAAAGGCTGACCAGGCTGAAAGTTCGAACGTAGCTCACTGCCAAAGAAGCTGCTACGTGTACCATCTGGAGAGATTAGGGCACTCCACACCTCTTCTAGTCCAGCATTGATATAAAACTCATACTTCAGCTCCACACAATCCACTCCCTTTATGTAATTGATGTACAAGCGAGTTACTTACATGACTATCCTATCGTTATACCCTAAAGGTGTATTGTAAAAACACGACAAGGCATATGTTAGTTTACCTCTAAGAGGTTATTCACAAAGCGAACTTATTCATCAATTTTTCTTTTGCTAAAAAAGTATCGTTAACCATATTCTTCTATGATATATTGGAATGCAGATGAATAGACAGATCCGTTCCTTATTTCAGATTTATGACACACTTTAATGCTACAATATGAACGACTACAGGTTTAACCTGTAGTCGTTTTTGGATACAGCAGAAAACTTCCACACTCTACATAAAGATTAGCTATACGACAACGATCTAGAATGACAAGAATGATAAAGGATGACAAAAGGAGGTTAACACGAGATGCAATCCGCGAATGATATGAAGAGAGCTAACATGGGTATACTGAAATTTGATCAGATGGACACCACATATCAGTTGAAGCGTTATGCTCCTTCTGAAGCATTAAGCACCTGGGTGAGGCACTTCTGGATTGCGTCCTGGGATCTTACCGGGAAGCAACCTTATCCGCAGCATATCGTTCCTAATCCTTGTGTGAATCTCATTGTCGAGCACGGAAATACTTTTTTCTATGGCCCTTCTAAACGAAAATTCACTTACACGATTAAGGATAAAGGAAGTGTTTTTGGTGTAAAATTCAAGCCTGGGGGTTGTTATCCTTATCTCCGTACACCTATATCTTCACTACATGGCAATCCTTTGCATGTTGAGCCAATCCTTCATGTTACCTCAGACGAACTTGAAGATTACCTGCTTGGAATGAAGAACGATTCGGAAAAAGTCAGTTATATGGATCAACTTCTCTGTAAACATATGCCGGCCAAGGATGATAAGGCTCAATTCGTTGGCGAGAATGTTTCGCAGATTGAACTAAACCGCGATATGCTGAGGGTGGACGACCTGGCTGCATGTTTTAACATACATACCAGACAACTTCAGCGGCTGTTTAATCAGTATGTAGGGATAAGCCCCAAAACAGTAATTAAGTTATATCGTCTGCAAAATGCGGCTGAATCCATCGAACAAGGCTCTCACTACGATTTAGTCCAACTCTCTCAGGATCTGGGATATCATGATCAATCGCATTTTATTAAAGACTTCAAGTCGATCATAGGCAGCACACCCGAAGATTACGTGAATAACCATTCAAAAAATTGATTCTACGCTCGACTGACGAATCTTATATCTAACGAATGATGAAGAATAGTATGTGTACACACAATTAAATTGCACAAAATTATATTTATACTTCCAGTTTATAAGAGAAAGCTTTATACTGGTATACAAGTAATCAAATACATATGAGAAAGCAAGGTGTTTTTTCGTGATCAGTACGATTTTTGTAGCTCTTGTTGCTATTGAACATTTGTATATCCTCGTGATGGAGATGTTTATGTGGACCAGCCCGCGTACAATGAAAACATTTGGTACCACGCCTGAATTTGCTAAGTCCACCAAGTCTCTTGCAGCTAATCAAGGTCTGTATAACGGATTCCTCGCTGCGGGTCTGATCTGGGGACTACTGTATCCCGACTCAGCTGTTGGACAGCACATTCAAATTTTCTTCCTAGCCTGCGTAGTCATTGCGGCTATTTATGGAGGAGCAACTTCCTCCCGCTCGATCATCATTAAACAAGGCTTGCCTGCCATTATTGCATTGCTTCTCGTCCTGTTCCTCTAATCACATGCATTATCATGACATCTCGGATTATTACATTCTCCTCATATGTTATGGTAAGGTAATGACATAGAGCTTATGTCGTCAATTACTGTGATTGGTTGAAAGGAGAACGTCTTATGGGATTGTTTGATAAACTTCGACGTCGTAAAAAGGAAACTGTGCAGGTAGATGAGGTTTCAACATCCACTCCGCAATATGAAACCATCGTTGGATTCGTTCTGTTAGAACGTGAGGAATGTGATTTGAATGTCTTCATTCATAAGATGAAACAGGAATGGGACATAGACATTGAGGAACAACCGGAAGAAAGCAATTTATTTTTTGAAGTGAACGGTATGCAAGTGGTATGCGCTCATATAGCGGCTCCTGTGCCTGATCGCGAAGTCGAGGAGAATGCCAAACTTAATATACTGTGGCGGGAAGCGGAGCAGGTGACTTCCCGACATCAATCGCAAATTATAGTTTCTGTTCTGAATGCAACCGATGCGATTCAAGGACATATTCTATTCACCAAGACAGCTAGCGCCCTGTTACAGATGGATCATACACTCGCCATATATCTAGCGCCACTTGTTGTGGAAGCAAGTCAATACGTAGAAGTCAGTCGGTGGCTGAAGGAGGACGAACTCCCCGTATCGCTGTGGGTGTACATTGGTTTATTCCAAGATGCTCAAGGTGCTTCGGCTTATACATACGGTTTAAGTAGGTTTGGGAAAGACGAGATGGAAATCACCCAATCTGCTGAAGCGTTAAGTGATGTGTATGAGATGATGTTTATGACTACAACTTATGTCATCGAGAATGATGTCACGTTGCACGACGGGGAGACACTTGGGTTTACCGCAGAACAGAAGCTGCCAATCACTCGTTCGCAGGGAATAGCTACAGAAGGTCATAGTCTCAAAATAGGTTATTAGTCTGTTACTAGCGATAGATAATGCAATACCATATGTTACATCCCCATAAAGCTGCCTTTATCGTTTATAGATAGGGCAGCTTTTTTGTTATTTAATTTCGCTTGTTGGCTTATTGCTACACGTCCTCAGATTAACCCACGCATACGACTAAATAGTCCATAAGTATTACACAGAGCCAATTACAGTTTTCATTTATGCTAAAAATAGGTATAATTATTAGGTAAATAGACTCACATTTACATACATTTCATGACTGAGGAGTTGCCTAAATGTCCGTTAGACTTTTAGATTCAGACACATCCATTTTGGAGATTATTTGGGATGGAATTGTAACGCCAGAACAAGTGGAACAGGCGAACATACAAATTCAACAACTGAGTACGTCACTAGGGGATTCATTCGATGTGTTGGTCGATATGCGTAATATGAAAGCATTCCCCCAAGATACCAAAGAGAAAATTGTAGAGCATCAGAAAATGCTTACGCAAATGGGCATGAAACGCGCCAGTGTGGCCGTTGGTGGAGCCATTGCCAAAATGCAGTTGAATCGAATTTCCAAAGATTCCAATCATCAAACCGAGTTTCAATGGGAAACGTATGATGAAGCATTGGCCTTTTTGCTAAAATAATCAATCGACGCTTTCGACCTATCGTTCACGAGCATTCCAATCTAAACTGCACATAAAAAGGCACTTCCTGATGGAAGTGCCTTTTCTGCTCTGTTCTGTTCTGCCCTGAATTCCACTGTTCTCTTTTCGACCGTAGGTACAACCTGATCTTCCAGTGAAAATCCAAGATTTATTTCATTTGGAATTCTAAATTTGGATCTACGCTCTCTTACTGTATAGCGCATACCATCGTGACCGATGTATCACACATGCCTACTTCAATAAATCCAAATCGACGATACAATCGAATCGCTTCGTTATCCGGATCAACACTAAGTGACACGGCAGCAATATCCCTTTGCTTCGCTTCTTCCAATGCAGCTTGAATTAACCGTGTACCCACGCCTTTTCCACGTGCTTCTTCAATGATCGCCATTCCCATCTCTGGTGTCTCCGCATTGACGTAGCCGAATCCTGCATTTTGTTCATCGAAGAACCTTAGTGTGATTGAGCCTAACCTTCTGTCCTGCCCCTCTTGCTTAGCCACAGCCACAAATCCAAAGTCGCCTTCTCTTCCCCATCCATCTACGTATTTAGATAAACCAGGGCTATGGATAACATCCCGTTCAAATGGCTCGTCTCCCTCTCTGGTATACAAGGATGCATATAACATTTCCCACAAAAATGGAACATCTCGCTCATCAATGGGTCGAACGACAATATCAGTCATGCAGCCTCCTCCTTTAACTTATTAAAAATACGTTCAAGTTCATTAAAGTTGAATTCATTTGTGATTTTGTAAGCCTTATGGGCATCTCTCGTTGCAGCACTATTGTAAATGGCCATTGTATTATCGCTGTAGAGTGAAACCCCGATTTGCTCAGAAAAACGATCCTCTTTGATGATCAAGATCCGTACTTGGTAATAGTAAGGTAAATCCCGATCAGCACCTACTTGTTTTACGCTTTGTAGCTCAACATCTTTGAATAATTTTAGAATATTCTGGATCTGCTTCGGATCTTCAAGTTTAACATCTTCTGAATCATAGAGCTGGTGTTCAACCTTACTTATTTCTATTAGCCTAATCTTGTCAAGCATGCTCATATGATCGGTTACCTCTGAGCGAAACGTAGTATGCTGACTCTTCACATATAACGGGATTGCAACAGCGGCAACTACAATGACCGTAACCATAGCTATGATATACTTCGTTCTATTTTTCATATGACAACGATGCACTCCTCTCATAACCATTCAACTTGGTTCTATAATGTTACTGCACTATGACGTGAGTACCTAGAGCCTTACCCAACCTGATCCACTGAAATATCTACGAAATACCTTTTCAGATCCGTCCACTGATTCCATTGGAAACCAAAGCTGTTGCCGAAGCTCCTCATCTGATAACGCGCCTAATTCATAATCATGCTGACCTTCACTGCTCAACCAATCGGCGGAAGCACTAAAATTGACCTGTACGCGGGATTTATCATGCTTAGTCACGATCACATAATTCTTCACAAGTTTAGTTGAATCGGCATCCTCCGGGGTCAAATAACTTGTATTTTCATATACCTGCCGAAACTCCCTATGTATCTCAGTTCCATCCCGAACTTCTTCAATCTCTGTAAGGAACCCGGTTTGCACATCGACACCAGCTCCTAGATCAACAAGTGCAGTATATTCTGCATGATAAATATTAGAAGAGTAAGATCCAGGTTGCCCCTTAAGCTGAGAAAAATCCTCGCCAGTAAGCTCCAGATATCTAGATCGGAATTGTTCCGGGGACAAGCTAGTCGTTTGCCAATGGAAGGCTGCATCACTAAGAGAATCCATTACAATCTCAACCTCAGCAGTAGGAGGTGTGTGGTCTTCTAATTCTTGTTCTCGCGAGGGATTAAGCAGAATCAAGAGCGCAACAAAACAAGCAGATAAGATGTATCCCCATTTTTTAATGATACTCACTCCCCTTTTTCACCTAACCTCTTAGACTTTTAAACTCCTAGAACAAGTCCCTACTTCTTCCCTATCTATGTAAATAACGTTGATTCTACATGAAAGTTATTCATTAATTTCAATTGAAATCGTATTCAGAAATATTATCTCTAAAATTTTAAATTTATATGACGATATACTTCATAAGCTTTTAACCATGCTAACACATTTATGACATCTAGGGGGAGAAGTAACGTATGAAATTAAAACTTAAATTGATGTTGGCCTTCCTGATCACCGTCCTTGTTACAGCAGGTGCACTCGCACCACTAGGTCTGTATCAGTCAGGAAAACAAGCCACGCAAAGTGTGAACAACAAACTAGACGGATTGGTATCTGCTGCAACATTTCAGTTGGACGGTTGGTTACATGGCAATGAGAAATTAGTAGAAACGGTGGGGCTTGTGTTCCAGGAAGCTGTACCAGCTTCTGATGTGAATGAAGACTATCTGTCCATCATGTACCAAGGCACCAACCAGAACAATATAGAGGATTTATATTACGGTAACGAGGATGGTCAGTTTATAAATGGTTCCGATTTCGTCCAAGCAGCAGATTATGATCCCAGAGAACGTTCCTGGTACAAAGAAGCTGTAGCAGCTGACAAACTGATCTTTACCGATCCATACATCGATAACAAATCTAAACAATTCACGGTGTCCATCGCCATGCCTGTAAAAACAGAGAATGGTGCGCTACAGGGAGTTGTAGCTTCTGATATTTTGCTCTCCAAATTAACCGATACGGTTAATCAGATTGATCTGGGTGGGTTAGGGTACACCTTCATGCTTGATAAAAATGGCGTCATCCTAGCTCATCCCAAAGCTGAGCTTGCAAGCACCTCTGCCGCCGACAATGCTGAATTGGGGCCTCTACTGCCAGAGATGTTAGCTAATCCATCAGGACAGGAGTCCTTCCAATATAACGGGGATAACCTACTTTTATACTTCAAACAGATTCCAAGTACCGGCTGGATTGTCGGTTCAGTCATTTCTGAAAAACTCGCTTATGCTGAATATTATCAATTACGCGACCAATACATTCTCATTATCACGGTTACGCTCGTCGTTGTTTTGGCAGCAGCATATGGTGTTGCCGCTCGTTTAATCAAGCCTTTGAAACGACTCCAGCTCATGTCAGCTCAAATGTCTGAAGGTGATTTCACAGGACGTGTTCCTTCCAAAGGAAAAGATGAATTTGCCGAGCTTGGAGTGGCTTTCAATTCAATGTCTGATCAGCTCAGTCAGTTGTTACAACAGGTACAGCAGTCTGCAGATCGGGTTCAGGACATTTCACATGATATGGAGAATCATACCGGGAATACCCAGCGCATCGCCGAACAGATCTCCATCGCTACAGACGAGCTCGCTCAAGGGTCAAGCAGCCAGGCAGAGTCTGTCTATGAAGGCTCTAACCGACTAACCGAAATGAGCCACACCGTCAACGGCATTAATGGCAGTATCGAGCAATCGGTAGCTATGATGCAGGAGGCAACAGACGCCATGCACGCAGGATTACAAGCCGTAGACCATCAAGTGCATCTCGCAGAAGATAACCGTAAATCTATTCAACAGGTCGGAGAATCCATTCACTTATTGGCGGATAAATCTCGCAAAATTGAAGATATCGCCAGCATGATCCGTGATATTTCGGCTCAGACGAACTTGCTCGCCCTGAATGCCTCCATTGAAGCTGCTCGAGCGGGAGAACAAGGACGTGGGTTTGCTGTAGTTGCGGGTGAGGTACGCAAACTAGCTGAGCAATCTTCCCAGTCTGTGGATTCCATTATTGTGCTGCTAAGCGAAATTCAGGCTGCAAGCAGTCAAAGCGTCGATGAAGTAACTTCTGCCGAGCAAGTCACCCAACAACAAGTTGCTTCCGTTCATGACATGCGGGATGTATTTGCACGAATTAAACAATCGGTCGATGGCATTGACCATCAGGTGAGACAGGTTTCTACAGCGACCTCTGAACTCGACAGTAATGCAGGGAAAATTGCCGAGGTGATCTCTAGTGTTGCCGCGATGTCCGAACAGAGTGCTGCTTCCACAGAAGAAGTCGCTTCTTCCACTCAAGAGCAGTTCAATTACATTACAACCATTTCAGAACGCTCTAGAGAATTAACGAATCACGCCAACACGTTATTTAACGAAGTTAAAAAATTTAAAATTTAATATTCCTCCATACTAAATATCTGCTTCATTTTGACGATATATTATCTAAGTTGTAAGTCTTAAAGTTTCATTCAAACAGAAGAAATAGAATTGGATGCTTGGGGGGAATGGGAATGAAGCTCAAACCAAAATTAATGATGATGTTTCTCGTCGCCGTACTAATCACGGCAGTTCCACTTGCAGCTCTGGGCTTGATTCAAACCGAGAAACAAGCCACGTTACATGTGGACACCAAATTAAAGGGACTAATGACCTCATCAGCCAACGAGTTAAATGGATGGATTAGCAGTAACGCTAAGGTGGTTGAAACGCTGGCGTTCATCATTCAGGAGGGTATACCTGAGGGGCAGCTCAATGCAGATTATTTTAATATTATGAAGCTTGGTAGCAATAAAGAAAGCCTTTCGGATCTCTATTTTGGTGCAGAACAAAACGGTGATTTTCTTAATGGCTCCGGATGGGTGCCTGACGCTGATTACGATCCCCGAAAACGACCATGGTACATGGAAGCCAAGCAGGCTAACCAATTAACATTCTCCGATCCTTATCTAGATATGGTGACCAATCAATATGCCGTGTCTATCGCCATGCCGGTACAGAATAAGGAAGGTCAACTGCAAGGAATTGCAGCAGCCGACCTTCTTCTCTCTACCCTTACTGACACGGTGAGTAAAATCAACCTGGATGGGCTAGGATACACCTTTTTAATTGATAAAAAAGGACAGCTCCTGGCTCACCCTGATGACAAGCTCGTGAATACATCTGCTGCGGATGATCCAGAACTCCAGCCTTTACTGGCTGATATGCAAGCCAACCCGTCAGGGCAGAAGCTTTTCCGTTACAACGATGAGAACTATTCTTTGTTCTATCAACAGATTCCGAGTACAGGCTGGGTGATTGGTGCAGTAATTTCCGAAAAGCTCGCTTATGCCGAGTATTACACCTTACGTAACAATTATATTCTGATTATTGGAGTTACACTGCTCGTTGTGATGGCTGCATCGTATTGGATCGCCTCACTCTTCATTAAGCCTCTGAGAAATCTGCATGGCACATCCCAGCAGATGTCGAGTGGTGATTTTACCAGCCGAGTGAACATTAAAGGCAGAGATGAATTTGCCGAGCTGGGCACGGCATTCAATCAGATGTCCGATCAACTGAGTGCGCTGCTTCAACAGGTGACCTCTTCCGCGGATCAGGTACAGCGTATCTCTGGTGAGATGGAAGAACATACGAACAATACAAAGCGCATAGCAGAGCAGATCTCCATTGCCACAGATGAACTGGCTCAAGGCTCCAGCAAACAAGCCGAATCTGTCTACGATGGCTCAAGTCGTCTGTCAGAGATGAGTGATAACGTTAGCGGTATTCACCGCAGTGTAGAACAATCCGTCGACATGATGCGTGAAGCAAGTGAAGCTATGCAAGTCGGGATTCAGGCAGTTGACCACCAAGTCGAGCTTGCAGGCGATAATCGCAAATCTATCGACCGTGTTGGAGAGTCCATCACACTGCTGGCAGACAAGTCACAGAAAATCGAAGGCATCGTCGATATGATTCGTGGCATTGCCTCACAGACTAATCTGCTTGCCTTGAACGCTTCAATTGAAGCAGCTAGAGCGGGTGAACATGGACGTGGTTTCGCCGTCGTAGCCGAAGAAGTCCGGAAGCTAGCCGAACAATCTTCAAGTTCTGCCCAGGATATCATCGTATTGCTGGATGAGATTCAGGCGGCCAGTCGCCAAAGTGTGCATGAGGTGGTTTCGGCTGAAGGTGGCATTGATCAACAAGTCGCTGCTGTGCATGAGATGCGCGAATCATTCACAAGGATTAAGCAATCCATTGACGGTATCAACAGCCAGCTAGGGCTTGTATCTTCTGCCACGACTGAACTGGATGGAAACGCAGGCAAGATTGCTGAGGTGATCTCCAGCGTAGCAGCCATGTCAGAGGAAAGTGCAGCTTCCACCGAGGAAGTTGCCTCCTCAACGCAAGAACAGGTTAATTACACGACGAGTATATCGAAACGTGCTAATGAACTGTCACAGCATGCCAACACATTATTCCAAGAAGTGAAGAAGTTCAAAATCTAAACGGAAACGTTCAAATTAGGACAAGATGTATTCCTTCGAAGCACTTCAGTAATGGATAAACGAACTTGTTCGTCCTTCACTACGCAACTTCTGAATCTGCTTCGCTCACGGAATGATCAACACAATAAATAAGCCGCGTCTCTCCTCAGGGAATCACGCGGCTTATTTATTGTATACTCCAGTGTTGTGCTTAGTGTGAGCGAGAGCGAGAGTGACGGTATAACGCCATGCGAGCATGCTCTTGTTAGCGTTCAACCTTACGTCCTGTTGACTCTCGTACCACCAACTCAGGCTTCAACACCTTCTGCTGTGGCTGCTTCTTGTGATCCTTCAACTCTTCAATAAGAATATCCACCGCATGACGACCTAGTTCTTCAATAGGCTGAGCAATTGTTGTGAGCGGCGGGCTCGTCACTGACGCCAGAATGGTATTATCGAAACCAATAATCGACACATCTTCAGGTACACGTAGGCCTAGTTCCTTCGCTGCCTGTAGCGCACCTATCGCCTGTATGTCATTACAACAGAATAGACCTGTTGGGCGCTCGATATCGCTAAGGAGTTGAAGCACTTCCTGTTTGGCCGCGTTCAAGTCAGCAGAAGAAGCTCTGATCCGTTCCGATGCAAGCGTGTGTCCTGCCTGCTGCAGCTGCTCGCGGAAACCTCGGATGCGCTCTTGACTACTGCTCACCTTGAACGGTTCAGATAATACAGCGAGATTGGTGTGCCCCAGTTCAAGCAAGTGCTGGGCAGCCAATGCACCGCCTAATCGGTCATCAATAGTGACGGTGTGCACAGATAGCGTTGGCATCTGTCGGGCAATCAACGCAACAGGAATCGACTGTTGCAGCAGTGGTGCCAATATATCTGCATTGTCGATCCCTGTTCCGATCATCATGCCATCGACTCTTTTTTGCTGTAACAGATTCAGGTAACGCTCTACCCGCTCGTCCTTGTTATCTGTACTGCAGATCACGACGCTATATCCCAGCTTGCGACTTCGATCCTCCACCGCCCGAGCCAGCTCGGCGAAATATGGATTCGAAATATCGGGAACGAGCAGTCCCAGCGTATATGTCTGTTTGCCTGTAAGTGCGGCGGCAATGGCACTTGGTTGATAGTGCAGACGTTCCATAATCTCCATAATCTCGGCGCGACGCTTTTCACTGATTTTCCCTTTGCCGTTAATGACCTGAGAGACCGTTGCTATTGATACGCCTGCTTCACGTGCTATATCGTAAATGGTTGCTTTCAATTTTATTTCCCCATTTGTTCTACATATAAAGTTCATTATACATAGGTAATCGTTTCTTCTTATTATGCAGGGGGATGTCCGCATAAGCAACCAACTGTAGGTTCTTCCCGTGCATAAAACAGGTTCATACATGTTAAGGACTCTGATGGAGTCTATCTTTTGTTCATCAGCCAATCATGGTCAGGATCGTTATGGAATTTCCATGTCCGCGTTGGTCCAGCCATCACGTTCAGATAATACACCTCATACCCTGGAGGAGCACCTACCGGATGATATCCGCATGGGACAAGCACCACTTCACCATTGTTGACTGCCAGCGTCTCATCCACAGAACGATCATCGGTATAGATTCGTTGAATAGCGAAGCCTTGCTGAGGCTCTACACGGAAATAATATGTTTCCTCTAGCAATGACTCATCTGGCAGCGCATCTCGATCATGTTTGTGAGGCGGATAACTCGACCAGTGTCCATCCGGTGTAAAGACTTCCACGACAAGCAAACTGTCGGCTTCCTTCTGCTCTGGCAATATGTTATGGATCTGCCGTTCCAGATTACCATATCCCCGTGTCTCGACGCCTACATCCTCAGGTGCAATCAGACGTGCTGGATAACTTCCTTCACCAGGCGCTGCACATATAGCAATTTCAAGCTTGGTAAGTGCAGTAATCTGTACTTGATCCGAGCTTGGAACATACACGGAGTATGGAGGGATTTTCTCAAAAACGCTCATTCTGCGCCCAATATTCTCCCACGTGTTCTTCTGTGTACGCACATTCGCAAGTCCGCTAAGAAGAACGATACAGAGCTCCTGATCCTCGCTCTCACGCCCCCACGTCTGATTCTCCTCCAGTTGTACCACCTGAAATCCTACGTATTCCCAGCCGGCCGACTCTGGCGTAACGGTTAACAGTGTTCCATCCTCTGCTGGATTGAATTCGGGTTTCACTATGCGTTCTGACATGCGGTTACCGACTCCTCTCGAATTGCAATTTTAGAACAAAAGTGTGATAGCGGTTAACTTGTTAATTAAGATTGAACAGCCGTCTGCGAATCCACCAATACACTCGGTACCTCAAGAAGTTTGACGGGTCTTCCCTGTTGGAGTGACATCCGAGCCGCATATGCAATCCGTTCTGCTTGAACCGCATCATGACCATCCACGATCACAGGTATATCCTTCAGGATAGCCTCTATAAACAGTGCGGTTTCTTGTACATACGCTTCGTTGTAACGTTCAAGGAAAAAGTGAAGTGGTTTGTCCCGTAGCAATCCCGTAGCTGTGCTAAGCTCTACCGTATTCGGATGATCATTGGCAGCCGCAGTGCTACCCTTCGATCCAAACACTTCCACACGCTGATCGTATCCGTAAACCGCTCGGCGGCTGTTATCTATAACACCAATGGCTCCATTGGCAAAATTCATCGTAACAATCGCGGTATCCACATCTCCATATTCAGCAAATACAGGATCCACCAGCACATTGCCTTGTGCATACACTTCCTCTACTTCACTGCCTGAGAGATAACGAGCCATATCAAAATCATGAATCATCATATCCATGAAAATCCCACCTGATACCCGGATATATTCCGCAGGAGGCGGGCTAGGGTCACGAGAGGTAATCTTGATAATATGTGGCTCTCCGATGGAGCCATCCTGTACATGTGCGCGCACCTGTCTGAAATTATGATCAAAGCGTCGATTGAATCCGATCTGTAGCTTCACTCCTGCCTGCTGTACAGCCGCTACGGCTGCCTCTGTCTGATGAAGATCCATACTCACAGGTTTTTCACAGAAAATATGCTTACCTGCTTGCGCTGCTAATTCAATAAGTGGCACATGAGTATCTGTTGAGGAACAGATCAACACAGCATCTACGTCAGGGTGTTCAATAAGCTCTGTACTGTCCGTTGTTACCACAGAGATACCGCGCATCCCTGCCCAAGCTTCAAGCTCTGGTCCCGCAAATAGATCACTTATGCCTACGATCTCCACATGAGGATTGCGCAACAAATTGTCGGCATGAATTTTACCAATTCGTCCTGCGCCAATAATACCCACTCTTACCTTGTCCTTGCCCATCCCGCTACCTCCCTGTATGCATATCAAGTCTTCCAAGACTTACTTAGGCTGTATTGTGATCAGACGATCACCCGTTGTTTACCAACGAGCCGTGACCATCTTTTTGCGCGTGTAAAACTCTACACCGTCTGACCCGTTGGCATGAAGATCCCCATAGAATGATTTCTTCCAGCCGGAAAATGGGAAGAACGCCATCGGCGCTGGCACGCCTAGGTTAATGCCGAGCATACCCGCATCAATTGTTTCACGGAATTGCCGCATGTGAGCTCCGCTACGTGTGAACAAGCACGCGCCATTAGCAAAATCAGAACGGTTTGCCAGCTCCACCGCTTCCTCAAGCGTCTCCACTCTTGCCACAGCGAGAACCGGAGCGAAAATTTCATCCTTCCAGATTTTCATCGTACTATCTACTTGATCGAATACGGTTGGCCCTACAAAGTAGCCTGCTTCCCCGCTTGCCTTATCCTTACGTCCGTCTCGAATCAATGCCGCTCCTTCTTGCTCTCCAGCCTCAATATACCCCAGTGTACGTTCCTTGTGTCCAGCGCGAATGACTGGGCCTAGGAACACTCCCTCATCCAGGCCATTACCAATGGTAATCCGATCTGCAGCTTCCACCAGCTTCTGTACAAGTGCGTCTGCAACATCGCCTACAGCCACCACCACTGAACATGCCATACAGCGCTCTCCTGCGGAGCCAAACGCCGCGCTAGTAATCTCTTTCACTGTGAGGTCAAGGTCAGCATCTGGCATAACGATAGAGTGGTTTTTAGCACCAGCTAGCGCCTGCACCCGTTTGCCATGAGCGGAAGCCGTTTTATAGATATATTCAGCCACAGGCTGTGATCCGACAAAAGAGATCGCTTGAATCTGCTTATGTTCAAGCAATCCGTTCACGACATCATGTGCACCGTGAACGATATTAAGCACACCATCCGGCAGTCCCGCTTCCTTGAATAGCTCTGCCAAGCGTCCTGCCAGCAGAGGTGTACGCTCTGATGGCTTCAGGACAAATGTGTTTCCGCAGGCAATGGCCAGTGGGAACATCCAGCACGGTACCATCATCGGGAAGTTGAACGGGGTAATTCCCCAATTACGCCTACTGGGTACCGATACATGCCTGATTCCAGCCCTGTGGCGATGTCAGGTAATTGTTTGCCCATCATCAGATTCGGGGCACCTGCTGCGAATTCCACGCATTCGATACCACGCAGAACTTCGCCGTAGGCCTCTGCGTAACTCTTACCATTTTCTAGCGTCACCAGCCTTGCGAGCTCTTCCCAATGTTCTACGAGTAACTGCTGATAACGGAACAAAATCCGTGCACGGCGTGGCACCGGGGTAACACTCCAGGATCGGAATGCCTCACGTGCTGTTTCAACAGCCTGGTCTACATCCGCCCGCTCAGAGAGCGGCACATAAGCGATGATTTCTTCCGTAGCCGGATTCACAACAGGCTCTGTACGGGTAGATGTTGGGGTCACCCAAGTACCCCCGATCCAGTTTTGTACCATTGTCACATTTGTCGATGTCTCCGATGTTCCTTTTGCCATAGTCTAGTCCCCCTTCGTATATACGTGCCCCATGAAATAACCTGTACTTGAAATAGCAGTAGCGAAAATATTCCGTTAAACGATATAGGTTTAACTAAAGAAGGTTTAGTTGAACTGATATAGTAGTTAATTAGTAAATTAGTATACGATCCTCGGTAAACGTATCTGCATGTCTGAGTAATGATGCGATCCAACGATCACACTGTGATTTCGCCTCGGTTGCAGCGTTCGATATATTCATTCACCTGCTCCACCGTAGGCATTGCATCCGAACAACTGTGACTGGAGATGACGATGCTGGCTGCTGCAGCACCATACCCCATACTGCGTCCAATCGTCCATCCTTGCATCAGACCATATAGGAATCCGGCTGCGTAAGAATCTCCGGCTCCAAATGTTTTGACAACACGAGCTGGATAACTATCCGCACGGTGGGATAGTCCTTCTCTTGTATACGCAATGGAACCTTCCTTGCCGTGCTTGATCACTACGATTTTGGCATCAAAGTCGAACCATTTCTGAGCTGTCACCTGATCGTTATGCTCGGGGTTATAATCGAACGTTTCCATCATATCGAACTCTTCGCGAGTCCCTAGAATGATGTCACACTTCTCCGCTGCCAGATTGTAATAGACCGCTGTTTCTTCTGCCGAAGACCACGTATACGGACGGTAATCTAGATCAAACACAATGACAGTCCCATGTCTCTTCGCATAAGTTAGTGCCTGCAACACCGCTTCACGCGAAGGACTCTGAGCTAGAGCCGTACCAGAAATCAGGAGCACGCTAGAATCTGCAATGAGTTGCTCCTGCACCTCGCGCGGCTGCAACTTCAGATCAGCTACGTTATCCCGGTACATCAGAATACTGCAATCGGTCGGGCTTTTGATCTCTGTAAACGCAAGTCCTGTAACTGCCCCCGTATCATCCGATACGACATTGGAGGTGTCGATGGTGTTCTGCTCCAGATAACTTTGGATGAAGCGTCCCATCTGATCGTCTGCAATCTTGCCAATAAACGCTGTCTTCATGCCAAGCCTTGACATACCAATCGTAATATTGGCGGGAGAGCCGCCTACATATTTCGTAAACGTCATCGTTTCTTCCATAGGGCGGTTGATCTCGTTGGCATTAAGATCGATGCATAATCGGCCAATCGCAGTGAAGTCTAGCTTTCTGGATACCGGAAAGGATACGTAGGTCATTACCGTTGAACCCCTTTCTAAGGGAGATATTTATTAAAATAATTAGGTCATTAATCTATTTCTATTGGGAATGCATTGCCCTTCATTGTTAAATCCTCTGAAGAAGGTTTTTTTATGGCTCGGCGGGTCACTTGGAATCCATTAAATGCCTCTGTAGAGCTAGCGCTATTGACTCTGGTGAAAGTCTAAATACCTCTGCTGACTCCATATCGCTCGGCTAGTATCTTCATTTATTGCCAAACCAGTTCGTGGACTACCCGATTAGTGATTCCATGTATTGCAAAGAGCGTTTCGCATACTCATAAGGATTATGAATGGCTGGGTCTTGTTCCCCTTCGAGCATCGCCCAACCGTCGTATCCTCCTATGATCAATTCCTGAAGAATTGGTGCAAAATCAATACATCCGTCACCCGGTACAGTAAACACGCCTCTACGAATACAACCTACAAAATCAGATTGTGCCTCTCTAGCCTCATCAAGCACATGTGGACGAATATCCTTCAAGTGGATATAAGCTATCCGGTCATAATGTTTACGGAGCACCGTAAGTGGATCTGCACCACCGTAATAAGCATGACCCGTATCATACAGGAGGTACACCAGTGAAGGGTCGGTGAGCTCCATAAGCCTATCAATCTCATCTGGCTGCTCTACCACAGTGCCTCCATGATGGTGATATGTGAGCTTGAGCCCATACTCTTGAGCAATAGCTCCCGCTGCATTCAAGCCATCTGCAAATGTATGCCATTCCGATTCGCTCAATCTTAATACTTCTTTTTCATGTGGTGTGCGCCGTGGATCAAAATGCAGCGAACCACCGACCTCTGCTGTACTAATCACCTTACTACCCATCGACTGTAAAAATTCCGCATGTTTACGGTAACTGTCTAGCTCGGACACACGGTATGCTGGGTCTGACAGCAACACGGATTTCCATTGGGATACAAGACGGATGTTTCGTTTGTTCAATTCCTCCCTTAGCGTGGCAGGATCGGTTGGATATTTACGTCCCATCTCTGTACCTGTTAACCCGAGACGCTGAATGTCATCTAGAATCTGCTCACAGGTTGTGGCATCGCCATGTTCCTTCACATCCTCGCCAACCCAATTAATCGGATGAATCCCGAGCTGAAATGGCAACTTACTCATTGCTTCACATCTCCTTTGTCGTTCAACCTTTAAGTTCGTATTGTGAACAGTCCTGATTTAAATGAGTCTTGCCTTGGTTCGATTGGTTTGCATTGCCTGGTGAGCATGAATTACCTTTTCTTCTGCAGAGACCTCCGGTACACCCACATTCCACCATGACTCGTACCCACCCGCGTTGGTTCCGGGCACGACTGAGATCTCGATGAGTGTAGTCACTTTCTCGTTTCGAGCATCCTTGAGCGCCTGCTCCAACTGCTCTGCTGTCTCTGCCTTGTAAGCTTTGGCTCCCATACTCTTGGCATGGGCAACAAAATCCATCTGCATATAATCACCAGAGAGTCTTCCACTCTCCGAATCCCTGTAGCGGAACTCGTTACCAAACCCGTCGCTTCCGTGCTCACGCTGTAAGTTATGGATGCACTGGAATCCGTTGTTGTTAAATAATAAAATGGTGAACTTCTTCTGTTCCTGTAAGCTGGTCACCAGCTCCGAATGCAGCATCAGATAACTTCCATCGCCTACCATGGCGTATACCTCACGATCAGGCTCAGCAAGCGCAGCTCCGAATGCACCGCTTACCTCATAGCCCATACACGAGAATCCATACTCCATGTGATATGTCTTCGGTTCAGCCGCACGCCACAGACGATGCAGATCTCCTGGTAAACTACCTGCTGCACACACGATAACGGAAGATGGATCAATCGTTTGATTAATAACACCAACCGCAGTAGTCTGTGCCAGACCATCTGCATGTTCTAGACTGTACAGCCGATCTACTTCTGTAATCCATTCATCCCGCAAATCAGCAACTTCAGTTGCACCATATTCGGTTTGGTATTGCTGCTCCTGCAATGCCTTCTGCAGAGCCTGTAGACCTTCCCGTGCATCTGCTAAAATGGCTTCTCCACCTAATTTAGCGGCATCCATGCTGTTAAGATTAATATTGATAAAGGCAGCTTCCGGATGCTGAAAAGCAGAGCGAGACGCCGTCGTAAAATCGGAGAACCGTGTGCCTACGCCGATTACAACGTCCGCTTCCCTTGCAAGCCTATTAGCTGCTAAGGAGCCAGTAACCCCAATTGCACCCACATTGAGCGGGTGGTTCCACGGCATAGCACTTTTACCAGCCTGTGTCTCGGCAACAGGAATACCAAACTTCTCGGCGAACTCCGCTAATTGTGCGGATGCCTCAGAGTACAATACACCGCCACCTGCAACGAGCAGTGGCTTCTTCCCACGGGCAATCTGTTTCGTTGCCCGTTCCAGTGCTGCAAGAACTGGAGGACGGCGATCCAAGTAGTGTACTTTGCGAGCAAAGAACGATTCTGGATAATCGTATGCTTCTGCCTGAACATCCTGCGGCAGTGCCAATGTTACCGCGCCTGTCTCTGCTGGGTCAGTTAACACCCGCATGGCCTGTGTAGCTGCAATCATTAATTGCTCTGGGCGAACGATCCGATCCCAATACTTGCTGACAGCCTTGAAGGAATCAGTTGCTGAAATTGTATAGTCACTACTTACCTCCAGTTGCTGTAGCACTGGATCAGGCTCTCGCGTCGCAAAATTATCACCGGGAAGCAGTAGAACAGGAATACGATTAACTGTTGCGGTGGCAGCCGCTGTAATCATATTCAGCGCACCAGGCCCAATCGAGGTTGTGCAGGCATAGATTTGTTTGCGGTTCTTCTGTTTGGCATAAGCAGTTGCTGTATGCACCATGCCTTGTTCATTTTTCCTTGCATATACCGCAACGTACCCGGGCTACGCTCTAATGCTTCTCCAATGCCAGTCACATTCCCGTGTCCAAAAATACCGATGACACCTTTTATAAATTTGGTCTCTACACCATCTACCGAAATATATTGTTGATCTAAATATCGAAGTAATGCCTGAGCCATCGTCAGTCGAATTGTTCCCATTCGTTAATTATCTCCCTTCCCTTTACAGGTTAAGCGCTTAATCTACGTTAAGTTTAAGCGCCTTACCTCTAAAGGTTAAGCGCTTAATTCACATGGTAATACAGCTTGCTGAATTAGGCAAGACATTTTTGTAAGCGTTTTATATTCATTGTTTAAAATAATTAGGTAATGGATGTGCGTTGAATATCGCTTCTTTTGGCATAGATAATGTTATTACGTTCGTTGGAGTGTAAAAAAAGCAAAAAAGATATGGCATATACCATATCTTTTTTGCTTTTCTATTGAAGCGGGTGATGGGAATCGAACCCACGCTATTAGCTTGGAAGGCTAAAGTTCTACCATTGAACTACACCCGCATACGATAAGATCGGGATGACACGATTTGAACATGCGACCCCCTGGTCCCAAACCAGGTGCTCTACCAAGCTGAGCTACATCCCGTTATGTATACCGGCGAGAGGACTCGAACCTCCACGGTTTCCCACTCGATTTTGAGTCGAGCGCGTCTGCCATTCCGCCACGCCGGCATATGAAGTTATAATGGCGCGCCCTGAGAGATTCGAACTCCCGGCCTTTTGATTCGTAGTCAAACGCTCTATCCAGCTGAGCTAAGGGCGCAAATATAAGCGGAAGACGGGAATCGAACCCGCGACCCTCGCCTTGGCAAGGCGATGCTCTACCGCTGAGCCACTTCCGCAAATAAAGGATGCGCGTGGAGGGACTTGAACCCCCACGTCAAAGACGCTAGATCCTAAGTCTAGTGCGTCTGCCAATTCCGCCACACGCGCATATAATGGTGAGTCATGAAGGGCTCGAACCTTCGACACCCTGATTAAAAGTCAGGTGCTCTACCAACTGAGCTAATGACTCATAAAAACTGGTGGAGGATGATGGATTCGAACCACCGAACCCGTACGGGAGCAGATTTACAGTCTGATGCGTTTGGCCGCTTCGCTAATCCTCCAGGATTACATGGTGGCTCGGGACGGAATCGAACCGCCGACACGAGGATTTTCAGTCCTCTGCTCTACCGACTGAGCTACCGAGCCTTATTTGGTTAAGAATTAATGGCGGAACCGACGGGATTCGAACCCGCGATCTCCTGCGTGACAGGCAGGCATGTTAGGCCAACTACACCACGGTTCCAGGCATTAATGGTGCCGGCGAGAGGACTTGAACCCCCAACCTACTGATTACAAGTCAGTTGCTCTACCAGTTGAGCTACACCGGCGTATATGGTGGAGGCTGAGGGGATCGAACCCCCGACCCTCTGCTTGTAAGGCAGATGCTCTCCCAGCTGAGCTAAGCCTCCATATTGGGATTCTCATCCCTCATTAAAACATTAGGTATTGCTATGACCCGTAGGGGATTCGAACCCCTGTTACCTCCGTGAAAGGGAGGTGTCTTAACCCCTTGACCAACGGGCCTTAATGGCTCCCCGAACAGGGCTCGAACCTGTGACAACTCGATTAACAGTCGAGTGCTCTACCAACTGAGCTATCAGGGAATGGTGGAGCCAAGCGGGATCGAACCGCTGACCTCCTGCTTGCAAGGCAGGCGCTCTCCCAGCTGAGCTATGGCCCCATTCTTCGGTACTACTATTATATTTATGGTGGGCCCTGGTGGACTCGAACCACCGGCCTCACCCTTATCAGAGGTGCGCTCTAACCAACTGAGCTAAGGGCCCGTATAGACATTCGAAAAAAAATACCCCTAAGGGTTTTCGCTTGGCGGCGTCCTACTCTCCCAGGACCCTGCGGTCCAAGTACCATCGGCGCTAGAGGGCTTAACGGTCGTGTTCGGGATGGGTACGTGTGGAACCCCTCCGCCATCGCCACCAAACGCGTAGCTTACATCTCAGAGTATTGTTCTCTGAAAACTAGATTCGAAACGAAAGTCTGCGATTTAAAACGTGCTAATTGGATAAGCCCTCGACCGATTAGTACTGGTCAGCTCCATGCATTACTGCACTTCCACCCCCAGCCTATCTACCTCGTCGTCTTCAAGGGGTCTTACATACTGGGAAATCTCATCTTGAGGGGGCTTCACGCTTAGATGCTTTCAGCGCTTATCCCGTCCGTACATAGCTACCCAGCGGTGCTCCTGGCGGAACAACTGGTACACCAGCGGTACGTCCATCCCGGTCCTCTCGTACTAAGGACAGCTCCTCTCAAATTTCCTACGCCCACGACAGATAGGGACCGAACTGTCTCACGACGTTCTGAACCCAGCTCGCGTACCGCTTTAATGGGCGAACAGCCCAACCCTTGGGACCTACTTCAGCCCCAGGATGCGATGAGCCGACATCGAGGTGCCAAACCTCCCCGTCGATGTGGACTCTTGGGGAGATAAGCCTGTTATCCCAGGGTAGCTTTTATCCGTTGAGCGATGGCCCTTCCATGCGGTACCACCGGATCACTAAGCCCGACTTTCGTCCCTGCTCGACTTGTAGGTCTCGCAGTCAAGCTCCCTTATGC